>NZ_JBSFUT010000056.1:0-37049 GCF_053591935.1 Streptomyces sp. NPDC002851
CGGCCTGTTCGGCAACCCGTACCTCGCGGACTTCCTGCACCGGCTGCGCGTCCAGGCGTGGGTCTTCGTGGTGCCGCATCTGCGCCGCGCCCCGGCTCGTGCGGGTGCCCGGCAACTTCCCCACCATCAACATCGAGTGGCTCCAGGCGCTTGCCGCCCGCCGCCCGGTGCTCCTGAGCACCTCGCCCGCCGACCCGTTCACCCCGTACCTGGTCACCGAGGCGCTGTACGCGGCCGGGCTGCCCGAGCACGCGGTGTCGCTGGTGCACGGCGATGCCCCGGCGCTGCGCCGCCTGGCCGATCAAGTCCTGTGGCCGGGCGAGGAGTTGCCCACCGATCTGCCGCCGGGCAAGGTCAAGACGTACCACTTCGGCCGCAGCCGGGCGGTGGTGGGCGCGCGGCCCCCGCAGGGTGCCTGGGAGCGGCTTGCCCGGGAGGCGTTCAACGGCTGCGGGCGCCTGTGCACCAACATCAGCTCCCTCGCGGTCCTCGGTGCTGCCGACGAGGCCGCGCGGCTGCTCGCCGCGGAGTTCGCCGCGCGTCCGGTGCTGCCGCTCGACGATCCGAAGGCGTCGGTGCCCGCCTTCCCGGACCGCCGGGTCCGGGACGCGCTCGCGCAGCGGATCGAGCGGGAGATCGCGGCCGGGGCGGTCGACGTCACGGAGGACGTGACGGGGGTGCCGCTCCGCATGGACCTGGACGGGACGGCGTATCTGCGGCCGACGGTGCTGCTCGTCGACCCGGGCTCGCCGCTGTTCGGGACGGAACTGCCGTTCCCGTTCGTCGCGGTGGCGCATGTGCCGCGGTCGAAGGCGGTCGCGGCCTGTGCCGGTTCGTTGATCGTGTCCGTCGTGGGCGAGGCCGACGGGCTGGTGCGGGCGCTCGCCGAGGAGCCGGGCGTCGACAAGGTCTTCGGCGGCGAGGAGTTCGACCGCGGCTACCACCCGTGTGATCCGCACGAGGGCTATCTCGCCGACTTCCTGTTCAAGAAGAAGGCCGTTCTCCCCGGTACCGCCGCGTGACCGGCCGGGACGTCAGCAGAGGAGAGGGATCCGCCACCATGCTCAGTCCGAGCGAGTCGAGGCTCCGGCCGATCACCGATGAGGACGTGCGCCGGGCCGTCCGCCTCCACTTCGATCCGCAGCAGGGCACCCCCTACTGGCTGGAGCGCGACCGGCGGCAGGGCACCAACGCCCTGGAGAAGGTGCGCGGTTGGCAGGACGCCTGCACCCTGATCGGGCTGCGCGACGGGCCCGACCAGTTGCACTTCGAGGAGGCCTCGCGGCGGACCCCGCTGGAGAACTTCGTGCCGCGGTCGGTACTCGCCGAAGCGGGCCCGCTGTGGGCCGCGCAGACCGGCGGCACCACGGGCCCGGCCAAGCACGGCACGTGGGGCGCCCGCTACTGGACCGACATCCTGGACTTTTCCGATGAGTTCCTCGATCTGCACGGCGTACCGCGCGACTGCAACTGGCTGTTCATCGGCCCCATGGGGCCGCACACCACCGGCCGTCTCGTCGTCGCGTTCGCGGAGCGCCGCGGCGGCATGTGCTTCTCCGTCGACCTCGACCCGCGGATCGTGAAGATCTTCGGCGAGGAGGGCATGACGGCCGCGTACGACCGGTACGTGCAGCACATCTGGGACCAAGTGGCGGAAGTGGTCCGGGCCCAGGACGTCGGGGTGCTCTTCTGCACCTCCCGGCTGCTCGACATGCTGCCCGAACGGCTCGGCACCGAGGCCCTGTCCAGCGTGCGGGCCATCGTGCACGCCGGGACCACCATGGATCCCGATACGCACCGCCAGCTGCGCGAGGAGTTCTTCCCCGGCGCGCCGGTGGTCGGCATGTACGGCACCTCCACCACGGGGATCAGCTGGCAGAAGCCGTTCGAGGCCGAGGACGACTACCAAGTGGTGTACGTGCCCTGCCAGCCGCATATCGCCCTCGACGTCATCGACGACCACGGCACCGAGGTCCCGTACGGCGAGGACGGCCGCGTACGGGTGTGGCGGCTCACCGACGACGCGCTGCTCCCCGGGTTCTTGGAGCGCGACCGGGCCCGCCGGGTCCGGCCGTACGGCGTCGCCGCGGAGCGCTGGCCCTGGGCGTGGCTGGGCGATCCGTACAGCCCGGAGTTCACCGAGGGCCGTCGAGTCGAGGGGGTCTACTGACATGGCCGGATTCCTGCTGCGCTGCCGAAGCGACGCCACCGAGGTCGAACACCTGGGCACCGGACAGGGGTTGAGCACGCTGGTGTCGCGGCGCGGCGCGGACGCGCTCGTGGTGCACGGTGACCGGCTGGTCGAGGAGAGCCCGCCGCAGGGCGCGCCGCTCGACGTCCTGTTCGCCTGGACCGAGCGATGTTACGCGCGCTTCTGTGCCGTACTGATCCGCGACGGCCGGGCCACGCTGTGGAGCGACGTCGGCGCCACCGTGCCGCTGCACTACGCCCGCGGCGCCGACGACGCGCTCCTGGTCGCCACGTCCGCGGGGGCCGTACTTGCGCACCTCGGCTCGCCGCCGGTCCTGGGCCGCGCGGAGCAAGCGCTGCTGCCCGGCGGCCGGTTCGCGGGCGTGACGGCGGTTCCGGCGAGCTCTGCGGTGACGCTCACGGTGGAGGCGTACGACACCACACCCGTCTCGGTACGGCGGCTGCATCCGCTGCCGGACAGGCCGACGGCGACCGACCCGGAGACGTCGGTGCGGGCCGTGCGGGACGCGCTCGGCTCGTCGGTGGCGCGGCTCGCCGCAGGGCTCGACGACGTCGGCGTGCTGCTCAGCGGCGGCGTCGACTCGTCCACGGTCGCGGCGCTCACGGCGCGCGAGGCGACCGGGGCGACGGTGCGCACGTACACCGTGGGCACGCCGTTCGGCGACGAGTTCGAGCCCGCCGCCCAGCTCGCCACGCGGCTCGGCAGCAAGCACGAGGAGGTGCTCTTCGGCCCGGACGAGCTGTCCGAGCTGCTGCCCGGCATGATCCGCGCCCTGGAGACCTGGGACCTGCTCACGCTGCAGATCGCCGCGCCCGCCTGCTTCCTCCTCGACCACACCGCGACCGACCGCCGCCAGGTGCTGCTCTCCGGCTACGGCGCCGACCTGCTGTTCGCCGGGCTCGGCGGCACCGGCGGCGAGGCGGACATCGAGCGTGCGGTGGTCCACCAGACCGCCGCGACCGCCCGGAGCAACGAGTTCAGCCCCGCCTTCGCCGACGCCCGCGGCACCGTCGTCCGCTACCCGTACTGGACCCGCGAGGTGATGGCGGCGGCCCTCGGCATCCGCGGCCGCCTCAAGGTCCGTGAGGGCACGGCGAAGTGGGTGCTGCGCCGCGCGGCCGCCGAGGTGCTGCCGCACGAGGTGGCCTGGCGGCCCAAGCTCGGCATCCACGAGGGCTCGGCCATGAGCCGGATGTTCGCGGCCGCGCTCGGCAGCGAGGACCCGGCCGTCCAGGCCGAACGGCTGCACGCGCTCGCGACCGATGTCTTCCGGAGCGTCGGGGCGACGCCGCAGGGCGCGGACCCGTCCGCGCACAGCGCGGGACCGTCGGCGCGCAGCGCAGAAGAGACACCGTCCGGGACCGACGACAGGGAGGGATCCGATGAGGGTCTTGCTGGTGTGGCCTCGTAACGAGCGAGCCCTCCTCAGCGACCGGCTGAGCTGCTGCGAACCGCTACCGCTCGAGTACCTCGGCGGCGCGCTGCGCGGCGACCACGACGTGACCATTCACGATCTGCGGCTCGATGAGCCACTGGAGCAGTACGCGCTCACCCACGCGCCCCCGGACCTGGTCGGCGTCGCCATCCCGTACACCACCAGCGTCCGGGTCTCCCGCGAGGTGAGCCACCAGGTGCGGCGGGTGTGGCCCGAGGTGCCGATCGTCCTGGGCGGCCACCATCCGACGGTGTCGGCCGAGTGGTTGAACGGGTTCTCCGCCGACTGGGTCGTGGCGGGCGAGGGCGGCGCTCCGCTGAGCCATCTCGCCAGGGAGCTGGAGGCGGGCCGCACCCCGACGCATGTGCCGGGCCTGGCACCGTACGACGCACGTACCGGTCTGGAGCGCGACACCCGGCCGAAGCCCGCCGCGCTCAACAACCTGCCGATGCCGGACCGTTCGCTGCTCTCCCACCACCGCCAGGACTACTTCCACTCCGTGTACCGGCCGGTGTCCCTGATCCGCTTCACCGCGGGCTGCCCGTACACCTGCCACTTCTGTTCGCTGTGGCGGATGACGGACCGCCGCTACCTGGTCAAGGACATCGACCGGGTGCTCGCCGAGATCGCGGACATCGAGGGCCAGAACCTGTACGTGGTGGACGACGAGGCGTTCATCCAGTCGGCCCGGATGATGGAGCTCGCCGACGCCATCGACAAGGCCGGGTTCCGCAAGAAGTTCCACATGTACGTGCGCACGGACACGGCCCTGCGCCGCCCCGATGTGATCGCCCGCTGGGCCGAGATCGGCCTGGACTCCGTCCTGGTCGGCGCCGAGTCGATGACCGACGAGGAGCTGTCCGGCTACCGCAAGGGCACCGACCCCAACCAGACCCGGCGCGCCCTCGACCTGTTCCACAGCAACGGGGTGCGGGTGCGGGCCAACTTCATCGTCCAGCCCAACTGGCTCGACGACGACTTCGCCCGGCTCGGCCGGACCGTGGAAGAGCTCCAGGTGGACATGCCGAGCTTCTCGGTGCTCACCCCGCTGCCAGGCACCGACCTGTACGACGAGAGCCGGTCCGAGCTGATCAGCGACGACCCCGAGCTGTTCGACTGCTACCACACGCTGTTCCCCACCCGGCTGCCGCTCGAGCGCTTCTACCACCGGCTCGCCGACCTGCTCGCGGGGGCCAGCGCCCGGTCCACGCCCGGGGTCACCTCCGGCGAGGACCCCTCGGTCTTCTACTACTCCGACGACAGCGCCTTCGACGAGATGCTCCGCACCATTCGCGACGGCGCGGACTGGTCGCGCCCCAGAGAGCCGGAGCGAGTCCCGAGCACGGGATGAACCGAGCACGGGACGAACGGCGGGTGCCACCCCGAGACAGTCCGACAACGAGGAGCCGTGACCAGCATGTCCGCCGAACGCGCAAGCAGCGGCCGCAAGGTGTACTTCATCGGCCTCAACGCGTTTCCCTTTCTCCCGCTGGTGGCCGGTCTGCTGCGCACGTACGCGGAGCAGGACCAGCGCATCGCCGCCGCCTACGACTTCCAGGAGCCGGCCTTCCTGGTCGCACCGGTCCAGGAGATGGCCGACGGCATCGTCGAGCCCGACGTCCTGGCCCTGTCCTGTTACGTGTGGAACTTCCGCCGCCAGATGAAGGTGGCGAAGCTGGTCAAGGAGCGGCACCCGGACGTGCTCGTGGTGGCGGGCGGGCCCCATGTCCCGGACCGGCCCGGGGACTTCTTCACGCAGCATCCGTACGTGGACGTGATCGCGCACGGCGAGGGCGAGGTGGCGTTCCGGGAGATCCTCGTGGAGCGCCTGAACGACAGGCCCGACTACACCGCCGTGCCGGGCGTCTCCGTGCGCCGCGGCACCGAGGCCGTCGCCGGGCGCAAGGCCAAGCGGCTGCCGCGCCTGATCGACACCCCGAGCCCGTATCTCCTCGGGGTGATGGACGGGGCCGTGGCCACCTGCCGGGAGCGCGGGCTTCGCTTCTACGCCCTGTGGGAGACCAACCGCGGCTGCCCATACTCCTGCGCGTTCTGCGACTGGGGCTCGGCGACGATGAGCGCGCTGCGGAAGTTCGAGGACGAACGCCTGCAGGACGAGATCGAGTGGTTCGCCCGCCACGACGTGGAAGACCTGTTCATCTGCGACGCCAACTTCGGCATCATGCCGCGCGACCTGGAGATCGCGCACGCCCTCGCGGATGCCCGCGCGGACCTGAGCGCGCCCCGGCAGATCCGGGTCAACTTCGCCAAGAACTCCAACGACCGGGTCTTCGACATCAGCAAGACCTGGCACGACGCCGATCTCCTGATGGGCACCACCCTGTCGATGCAGTCCACCGACATGGACGTCCTGGAGGCCATCGACCGCAAGAACATCGGCCTGGACAACTACCGCAAGCTCCAGCAGCGTTACGCGGCGGAGAACATCCACACCTACACCGAGCTGATCCTCGGCCTGCCCCTGGAGACCGCCCGCTCGTTCCGCGACGGCATCGGCTCGCTCCTCGAAGCGGGCAACCACGAGGACCTGCGGGTCTACGAGTTGGGCATCCTGCCCAACGCGCCGCTCAACACCCCGGAGAAGATCGAGACGTACGGGCTTCGCACCGTCCCGAAGCGGATGTACGTGGAGCGCCCCGGCACGCCCGACGACGAGGCGGAGACCGTGGACATGGTGATGGAGACCAACGCCATGCCCCGGGACGCCTGGGTGGAGAGCTTCAGCTTCATCCAGGCCGTGCAGTTCCTGCACAACGGCTGCTACACCCGCTATCTGTCGATCTTCCTGCGGCAGGAGCACGAGATCGACTACACCCGCTTCTACGAGGGCCTGCAGAACTATTTCACCGGCCGCCCGGACACCGTCCTCGGCTCCCTCTACCTGCGGATGCGCAGCCTCTACCAGGACTACATCGACATACCGACACTGCCCCTCGCCAACCTGGTGGCCAGCCAGCCCGACATGGCCGCCGACCTCGCCCGGTACGGCAAGCGCCGCGGCTGGACCATCGACAACTGGGGCTGGCTGCGCATCGCCACCGACTTCGAGCGGTTCCACGCCGAACTGCGCGAGTATCTCGCGACGTTGAACCTGCACCCCGACCGCGATGCCCGCCTGGAGGACGTGCTCACGTTCCAGCGTGACGTCATGCTGCGCCCGGAGTACGACCCCGAGCAGGGCAAGAGCGCCGAGTACGAGCACGACTGGCCCGGCTACTTCACCGGTGGCCCCCTGGATCCGCGCCGGGTCCAAGTGACCTACCGCGACCAGGGCTTCGGCGCGAACGGGCGGTACCGTCCGGTGCCCGGTGACCTGAAGGCGTACACGATGGCGGCGATCGGCACCAGTTATCCGGTGGCGCGCATGGGCCACTTCTGTCACAGCTTCGAGTCGGCCGAGGTGACCCCGCTGGCGGAGCCCGCGCTCAGTGAGCGGCGGTGAACGCTGACGCCGCGCGGCGCGTCGCGGTGGGCGTGCTCGCGGGTGCGTGCGCGCTCTTCGCGCTGCTTCAGCTCGGCGTCGCCACGCTGCTGCCGCAGATCCAGCGCGCCTTCGGGGTCTCCGGCGCCGACGCGGCCTGGATCATCTCCGGCCATCTCCTGGTCGGTTGTGTCGCCACGCCCGTGGTGGGGCGCCTCGGTGACCTGTACGGCAGGCGCGCGGTGCTGCTCGGCGTCCTGGTCGTCCTGGTGGTGTCCGGGGTGGCGGCGGCGCTCGCCGAGACGTTCGCCGTGCTGCTCATCGCGCGCCTGGTGCAGGGCATCGCGGCCGGGCTCTTCCCGCTCGCCATAGGGCTGTTGCGGGAGGGCTTCCCGGACCGGTCCCTGGCCGGGCCCAGCGGTGTGCTTTCCGCGTCCTTCGGGACCGGCGGCGGTCTCGGCATCGTGCTCGTCGGCGTGTTCGGCGGGGGTGCCCCGGCGTTCCGCTGGCTGTTCGTGATCGCCGCGGTGCTTGCCGCGGCCCTCTGCGTGGCGGGCGCGCTGGTGCTGCCCGAGACGCCGCGGCGGAGCGGGACGCGGGTGGACGTGCCCGGTCTGCTGCTGCTCAGCGCGGTCAGCGCCTGTCTGCTCCTCGCGCTGACCTGGTACGGCCGGGAGGGGCTCGGTTCGGTGGGCGGGGCGGCGCTTCTGGTGGCCGGGGCGGTGGGGTGCGCCGTGCTGGTACGCGTGGAGCGGAAGGCTCCGGCCCCGGTGCTCGACACCCGGCTCCTCAGCCGCCGTCCGTTGTGGACCCTGAACGTGGTGAGCATGCTCGGCGGGGCCGTGATGTTCCAGACGGGCGTCCTCGCGGCGGCGCTCGCCGACGCCCCGCGGGAGACGGGCTACGGCCTGTCCGCCAACGGCGCCACCCTGGTCGCGGTGATGCTGCCGATGCAGATCGGCACCCTGGCCGCCGGGCTGTTCGCGGGCTGGCTGCGGCAGTCCGGGCGGGTCATGCCGCGGGCCGTGCTGATCACCAGCACCGTGCTCTTCGCGGCCGCCCCGGCCGTGTTCGCCGTACTGCCGGGCACCGTCCCCGGCCTCGCCCTGGGCACCGCGCTGATCGGCCTCGCCACCGGTCTCCAGGGCGGCACCATGGCGGAGCTCCTCTCCGCGGCGTCACCGAGCGGTACGACGGCGGTCACGGTGGGCGTCAACAGCGTGCTCCGTAATCTCGGCGGCTCCTTCGGCGTTCAGGTCAGCGCCATGGTCCTGGCCGTGACGACGACCGCGTCCGGATATCCGGCCGCCGCTTCCTACCGCGCCGTGTTCATCGGCTCGGCCGTGCTCGGTCTCGCCGCGATCGCCGCGGCGGTCTGCTTCCCACGCGCCGCCGAACCGTCGCCCCGTACCGCCCCGTCCGAACCGTCCGAACCGTCCGAACCGGGACAGTCGAACCGAGCGATCCGGCCAACTCCCTGAAGTCTCCGCGTTGTTGGCCCGAACGGACGTACTGTAATGAGAGGTGTATCCCGCGGGGCACACGACGGGGCCGCGGGAGGAGGCGGGTCCTAGGTGGACCAGGCCCGGCTCGGCCACGGGGGAGGAATCCAGGTGTTCGACCTGCGCCGTTCGGATGTGGCACTTCTTCAGGCGGTCTCCGACCACGGGAGCCTGCACGCGGTGGAACGCGGCGGACGGATGACGCAGTCCTCCGCCAGCCGGCGACTGATCAAACTGGAGCGGCGGCTGCGCACGCCACTCGTGTCCCGCAGCTCCACCGGAACCGAACCCACGGAAGCCGGACATGCCCTGCTGCACGCCGGGCGGCGGCTGCTCGGCGCGATCGACTTCGCCATCGCCACCGCCCACCACGATGCCAACGTGGGCGACCGCCTTCCGGTCGTGCAGTTCGCGGTGGGCATGGCCTGGGCGTACGGCATGGGCCGAGACCTCGCGGACCGGTTCCCCGAGGTGGTGTTCGACCTCGTGCCCGGCGACTGCCACGACGTATGGCAGCGCTTCGAGCGGTACGCCGTGGACGCCGCCTTCGGCTGGGAGACCGACCGCAGGGCGGTACAGCGCGGCGACACCGTCGTCCGCACCGTCGTCCAGGAACCGCAGTGGGTCGCCCTGCACCGCGACCATCCGCTCGCCAGGCGGGACATCCTCGACCTGCACGACCTCGCCGACGCCGAATGGGTGGCCGTCGTCGGCGGCGACTCCGGCGACGACCAGGGTCGGGCCTTCTCCCGGATCATCCCGTCCGCGCGCGTCAGCTTCACGGTCCGCTCGCAGAGCGCGGCCCTCGACCTGGTCGGCCGCGGCTACGGCGCCGCCCTGGTCTCCCCCGTCTCCACGGAACGCGAGCACGAGACCAGTCTGGTGCTCCGGCCACTGCGGCAGAAGCTGGTCCGACGGCTCTGCCTGGCGGTGGACCAGCTCGCCGTGCCGCTGCCGCTCACCCTCGAACTCTGCGCCTGGCTCAGGGCGTTATACGTCCAGCGGGCCGCGCAACACGACCCCGCCGCCGCTTCCGCCCTCGCCGAGCCGACGCCGGTCCGCAGTGCGTTCGTCGGCCCGCTGCGCCCCCGCACCGAGACCGGCCCGTCCCTGACCGGCCTGCGCCCCGTGCTCCTCTCCGAACTCGACTGGACCCGCGCGGGCCCCAGCGCCCGCTTCGAGGCGGAGCATCTGCATCTGCTCCGCGTCATCGACCGGATCGGCAGCCTCAACCGCGCGGCCGACGCGCTGATGGTCACCCAGCCCGCGCTGACCCGGCGCATTCACCGCCTGGAAGTGAGCAGCGGCCTGCCGCTCGTGCACAGCACGGCCCGCGGCACCTCGCTCTCGGACGTCGCCCGCCGCCTTCTGGTCTGCACCGGACCGGCCGAGCACCGCCTTGACGCGCTGGTGAGCCGGTTGCGGCAGGTGGGCACGCCGGTGCGGCAGCAACTCGGCCCGTCCGACGTCCCGGGACGAGCCTCTAGCGGCGCAGCAACGGCGTAAGCGCGGTCTCCGTCTCCGTCGGGGTGCGGTGCTGGACGCCGGTCATACCGAGGGCCTGGGCGGCGCGGACGTTGCTGCCCAGGTCGTCCACGAACACGCAGTCCTCGGGGTCCCGGCCGAGCAGGCCCGCGGTGTGCCGGAAGATCTCCGGCTCCGGCTTGCGCATGCCGACCTCGCAGGAGATCACCACCGCGTCGAACAGCTCGGTCCAGCCGCGGCGGTCGTACGTATGGCCCCAGGAGTTGGACAGCAGGGCCACCGGGATCCCCGCACCGCGCAGCCCGCGCAGCAGCCCGGCCATCTCCGGTGCCACGGAGAAGTGCGCGAACATCCGCTGCACCAGGCCCTGGGCGACGGGGTGTGTCCCGTCGGTGCGGCGGATCAGTCCGGCCAGGGCGGCCTCGAAGTCGGCCACCGGCAGGTCGCCCCGCTCCACTTGGTGGAAGAGTCCGGCCTCGCGGCTTGCCTCCGCGCCGGGCCCGAGCAGCCGTCCCAGGAGGGCGTGGAACTCCTCCGCGTCCACGGCCTCGGCGGCGGCCCACGGGGCGATACCTTCCCGGAAGGGCTGGGTCAGCACGCCGCCCCAGTCGATGATGACGGCCGAGGCGGTGGCCCGGTCCGTGTCCCGTGCCGTGCCTTCCATCGCACGCATACCTGCCGACCCCCGACGACGTCTACGCCTACTCCCCACGAAACTCTAGAAGCCGCGGACGGCTCCCGCCCCCCTCATGCCTATGCCATTTGAGGCCGGTTCCGAACCGACTTCCGATCTCCCGTTGCCGCTGACTCGGCGTCCTGCACATAGTCGTGCTGCTTGCGAACAGCACACCCCGCACCTTTGCGAAAGGTGGAGCCGATGCGACTCAGCCAGCCGATAGCAGACCTCGCCGGCGAACTGGAGGAACGCGGCGTCATACTCCTCGACGACCTGGTCCCCGAATCCGTCCTGGAGATCATGCGCCGGGGCTGCGACGAACTGATCCAGCAGACCATGAACATGCGGTACAGCACCTACGGCTGGCAGTTGGAGGCCGAGGGCGAGGGCGGCGGCTGGGCCGCGCGGGCCGCGGGCAAGGAAGTGCTCCCCGGCAAGGTGCGCGTCGTGGGCTCGGCCCATGAGCGCTCCAAGGACCTGGGCGCCGTGCCCGAGCTGCTCGGCCTCAACGAGAACGTGGTGCGCCCGCTGCACGGCGTCGCCGGGGACTTCTACGACACGTTCCTGTGGGCCAAGCCGTCCGAGGTCGGATCCGAAAAGCCGTGGCACCAGGACGCGTTGTTCCTGAAGGACGAGTTCTACGAGAAGTACGAGGACGTCTACACCATCTGGATCGCGGTGGACGACGCCCGCGAGGACAACGGCTGTCTGCGGTTCCTGCCCGGTTCGCACCGCGGCAAGGTCCTGCACCAGCCCGACGGCATCGACCCCGACGACCTGTTCGCCTCCCCGCGTGAGCCCAGCCTCGACGTCGCCGGGCTGTGGCCGGACCTGACCCCGGTGACGATCCCCAGGAAGGCGGGCTCGGGCGTCCTGTTCACCGGCTTCGCCGCGCACACGTCGTCCGAGAACCGCACCCAGGACCAGCGCCGTGCGGTGAGTTACGTGTGGTCGCTCCCCCGGCGCGACGGCGGTACTCGGTGACGGCTCCGGCATCGGGCGTCGCAGGGGAACCCGCACCGGTCCCGGTCGACCCGGGGCTGCACGCGGACACCATCTGGCGGCTCGCCCGCGCCCGCGACCGGGCGGCCCTCGGCAGGGAAGAGACGACGTGGGCGTGGATCGTGGGGCGCCTCACCGCCCCCGGGCTCGATCCGCCGCGTGACGCCCGGCTGCTGCCGGGACCCGACGGCGAGCCCGTCGGCGCGGTATGGGTGAGCGGTACGTCCGGGGTCGCGGGGTGGAACGCGGAGCTGGTCCTCGGGCCGCGTGCCACCGAGGCCGACGGCGTCAGGCTGCTCTCGTTCGCCGAGCACCGCTGCCGGGAGCTGCTCACCGAACGGCCCGGGGATCCAGGACAGTCGGTGCACGCCACGCAGGCCCCAGAGGTCCCGGAGGCCCCGGAGGCGGAGCTGTCCTGCTTCGTCTCCGAGGGAGAGCACACCGCGCGCGCGGCCCTGCACACCCGCGGCTTCGGCTCCCCGCACCCGTACCACCGCATGGCGGTCACCCTGGACGACGGCCTGCCACCGGCCGAACCGGTTCCCGGGGCGGCGGCGCGGCCGCTGCGCGACGAGCGGGACCTGCGCCTCTTTCACGCGGTGAAGAACCGCGCCTACTCCGCCGAGGAAGCGGGCAAACAGGAGGACGAGTTCACGACCTGGGTACGTGCGTGGCAGGCGGCCCCGGGCGTCGATCCGGCGCAGTGCGCGCTGCTCGAGGCGGACGGGGCGGTCGTGGGCTTCGCCAACATCACCGACCGCATGCTGGAGAGCCGCCGGGCGGCCTACGTCCAGCAGATCGGCATCGTGCCGGAGGCCCGGAAGCGGGGCCTGGGGCAGCTGTTGCTCTCCTGGGTGATGGACGCGGCGCGGCGCCGCGGCCGCACCGCGATGGTCCTGACCGTGGATACCGAGAACTCCCCCGCGCTCGCGCTCTACCGGCGTCTCGGCTGGCAGGTGGAGTCCCGCTTCGACGACTTCCGCCGCACGGTCGCCCCGCTCGATCACCATCGAATCTGACGGGGGGCGGGCCGCACGGCCCGCCCCCCACCCGGCTCGGCTCGGCTCGGTTCGGTCAGCTCAGCCCTGCCCGATGATGCGCCGCATCCGCGCCTGCGCCTCACCCGCCGCGAACGCCCTGCGGTGCGACTCCTTCGCCTCAGTACGGACCCGCTCCAGGCCCTCCACGAAGGGGGCGTTGACCCGGGGCCGGGTTCCCTGCACCGCCGCGGGGGTGTACCCGGCGAGCGTACGGGCGAACTCGAGGGCGCGGTCGAGGAGTTGACCCGATGGTCGCACCTCGTGCAGAAGGCCGTCCGCGAGGGCCCGTTCGGCGGGCCACTCCTCGCAGGTGTAGAGCATCCGCTGCATGACCGCGGTGCCGACGGTGTGGCGCAGCATGAACCCGCCGAAGTTGCACGCGATGCCCACCTTCAGCTCCGGCATCACCATCCGGGTGTTCTCGCTGCCCACTCGGTAGTCGCAGCACAGGGCGATCTGGAGGCCGACCCCGATGGCGTACCCGTCGACCGCGGCGATCACCGGCTTGGAGATCGCGGCGATGGTCGTGTAGAGGTCGGTGATGTCGTCGATCCAGTCGTTGACCTCGTCGCCGCCGGTGAACATCGAGACCTCGTTGAAGTCGCCGCCCACGCCGAAGGAGCGTCCTGGCCCGCCGTACAGGACGACGCACCGCGACTCGTCGTCCGAGTCGATGGCGCGCATCAGCGCGGTCAGCTCCCGCATCCGGGCCCGGCTGAACGGGTTCTGCTCGTGTGCGCCCGTGAACTCCGCGAGGGTCACGCCGTCACCGGTCTTCGAGTTCACTATGGACTTGCTGTCCTTGGAGGATTGATTCACTGCCGACTCTTTCCTCTTGTTCGGGACGCTATCGCCGCCGCGACGGCCCCCACGGCACAGCCGAGGAGCAGCACGGCGACGGCGACGAGCGTGGGGTTGACGAAGGCGGGGACCAGGTCGTAGTCGGCATGGCACTTGTTGTGCAGCGGGAACCAGCGGGACGGCTCGCGCCAGTGCTCGGCCCGGTAGTCCTCGTCGTAGCGGACACCGCGCTCCGCGCAGGCCTCCCCCACGTCGAGCCCCCCGGAGAAGGCCCCGACGAACCAGGTCACGCACCCGATGCCGACCAGAACGACCGCGGCGAGGATCCAGCACCCCGGGCGCTTCCACGCGCGGACGAACACCCCGCGCGTGGTCTTCCAGAACCTGGTCCCTTCGTTCACCTGTCCTCGGTTCCGGTGCGGGCGAGCAGGACGTCCACGAAGCCCTGCTCGAACGGCTCCAGCTCGTCGTACCCGAGCATGGCCGGGAGGGTCTTGATGCCGCCGCGTACGACCACGAGGCCGATCTGGGCGGCCACGACCTCCTTGTCGTCGGAGGCGGTCAGGATGTTGTGGGCGAGGAACTTGGCGTCCTCGGCCCGGCCGTTGAAGCGTCCGTTCCAGTAGTTGGTGAAGCGCTTCAGACCGCCGCCGCCGTTGTAGAGGTCCTTCACGGCCTCGACGATGTTCTTGCCGTCGCGGACCGCCTTGGCGAGCAGCCAGGCGTCGGCGTCCTCGATGAGGTCGTTGAACCCGAAGCTGGAGGGGACCCCGACCTTGGCCATCCGCTCGTGCACGAAGGTCTGGCCGTTGGGGAACTCCTCGGACTCGCGGCGCCAGTCGACGTAGAGGGTGAGCAGGTCGCCGCCCCAGCCCGCGACATCGCCCTCGTTCACCGAACGCGGGTTGTCCGGCTTCCAGGCGACGAAGTGCCCGTTGGCGGAGGCCATGAGGTGTTCGGCCATCAGGTCGTGGGCGGTGTAGGGGTCCGTGAAGTCGGTCATCACGGACATGCCCTTGTTGTTGGCGTACTCGATGAACTTCCCGTCGTATTCACCGATCAGGAAGTCCCAGTCGCCGCCGCCGTACCTCTTGTGCCGGATGTACTCCATCACCAGCTGGGACTTGTTGCGGTCGCTGCCGGTGTACGCGAGCGCGTGCCCGTACAGCGTCTCGACGTACTTGATGAAGTCGTCGGCCGGGCTGGACGGCTTGTTGACGCTGCTCTGGCCGGGGTCGACGCCGGAGACCACGTCACGGTCGAGGTCGAACGTGTCCGAGCCACTGCCGGCCTCGAACTCCTTGATCTGGTTGAAGGACCAGTTGGCCGGGATCGGGAAGCCGAGGTTGCCGGAGAAGCCCCACGACATGCCGGAGACGAACGAGAAGCGGGCGCCGGTCTCCCGGCTGACGACCGTGCACACGTTCCGCGAGCCGTAGACGCCGTGCACATAGCGCTTGCCGTGGTACGAGAGACCGGCGGCCACGCCGTGGAAGTACGGCACGATCGCCGCGTCGATCTCCTCGCTGGTGGCGTCGTAGTCCACCGCGAAGTAGAGGACGGTGCCGCGGTTGAAGCCGTATTTCTCGGCCCGCTTGTGGGCGGTCAGCGCGTGCTGGTAGCCCTGGGAGTAGGTGAAGTCCTCGAGCTGGCGGGCGTTGTCCTGGTAGATCGGGAACACCTTGAGGCCATGGCCGAAGATGGTCTCCAGCTCGCCGGGCTTGATCTCCTTGTCCAGGGTGGAGCCCGGCGGGTCGTAGATGTACCGGCCCACGACCTCGTACTTGTTGTCGCGCAGCCACTTGGCCCGGGGCGCGGTGATCTCGAACCGGGTGTCGCAGCCGGTGGCGGGCCGGTCGGCGTCGCCCATGGAGACGAGGAGCTGCGCCCAGGTCTGGTAGTCGGCGCGGCCGGTGTCCTTCAGCTTGCAGAACCGCTGGAAGATCTTGACCCACTCGGTGAGCTTGCCGTCGTAGGTGTCGCGCCAGGTGGTGGGCGTACCGTCGTCGCTGCCGCCGCTCGGCACCGGCGAGTTGAACACGCAGGCGGCGGAGAACAGCTCGACCCAGACCCCGGAGTCGCCTTCGCCGAGGTTCTTGCCCTTGAGGCCCGCCTGGGTGCTTGGGCCGAAGTTGCCGTTGGGTTCGGCGATGCCCAGCTCGTACTGGATGGCGATCATCAGGGCCTTCTGCACGTCACGGGAGTAGATCCCGTCGGCGGGGCCGATGCTGTAGTTCTTCTTCTTCCAGTAGCGGCCGTTGAGCCAGCGCTGGATGGCGCGGATCTCGTCGGTGCCGCCGTCGACCACGATGTACGCGTCCATGTTCAGGACACACTTGAAGATCTTCGGCGTGGTGACGCCACCGGTGGTGCCCATCCCGCCGTCGGGTAAGCCCATGTCGACCCGGAGCTTCTTGACCGCCTCGGTGGTGACGGCGCCGTAGCCGCCGTAGCCGTTGGCTCCCCAGTACCCCTTGCAGAAGAGGCCGTGCTGGATGATGCGGACGATGTTTGAGTTCGTGTCCCAGCCGAAGCCGATGTCGCCGAGCTCCTCGACCTTCTTCTGCGTGGTCGGGCCCCAGCTGGGCACCACCGGGCTGATGCCCAGCTCGTGCTGGAGGCCCATCGTCAGGGCGTGCATGGTGGACCAGCCGGTACGGCCGTTCTCGGGACACTTCACATAGCCGTTGACCTTGCCGTAGGTGGCGTTGACCCACTTCTGAGCGTCGAGAACCTTCTCGTCCAACGTCGATCCCTCCTTGGAAAGGTGACACGACGGCAGACCGCGGCGGGGGTGCGCGCGGGGGATCGGGGTCCGCCGACGGCCTGATGCCGTCCCAGGTGACCCTACGGTCCGGAAGTCTCCGTTCCGTCTTCACCCGGGTGCGGAGCGGTTCCGGCGGTGGCGATTACCATCGGCTCACCGCTGGCGCTTTGTTAGGGAGTCAACCCCGTGTTCTATTACGTGCTCAAGTACGTGCTCCTTGGGCCGCTGCTGAGACTGATCTTCCGGCCCCGGATCGAGGGCCTGGAGCACATTCCGGAGAGCGGCCCGGCCATCGTCGCGGGTAACCATCTCTCCTTCGCGGACCACTTCTTGATGCCCGCGATCATCAAGCGCCGGATCACCTTCCTGGCCAAGGCCGAGTACTTCACGGGCCCCGGCATCAAGGGACGCCTTACGGCCGGGTTCTTCCACAGCGTGGGCCAGATCCCGGTGGACCGCTCCGGCAAGGAGGCGGGCAAGGCGGCGATCCGCGAGGGCCTCGGCGTGCTCCGCAAGGGCGAGTTGCTCGGCATCTACCCGGAGGGCACGCGCTCGCACGACGGGCGGCTCTACAAAGGAAAGGTCGGCGTCGCCGCGATGGCACTCGGCGCCGGAGTACCCGTGATTCCGTGCGCGATGATCGGCACCTTCGAGGCGCAGCCGCCCGGCCAGAAGCTGCCGAGGTTCCGGCGCATCACGATCCGCTTCGGCGAACCTCTGGACTTCTCGCGCTACGCGGGCATGGAGAACGAGAAGGCGGCGCTGCGCGCGGTCACGGACGAGATCATGTACGCGATCCTGGGCCTGTCCGGCCAGGAGTACGTGGACCGGTACGCGGCCGATGTGAAGGCCGAGGAACAGCGGTAGCGGCCGTACGCATGGCCGACTGAGGGGGGCATCAACTCAGCCCGTTCGGCGTTTGAGGACGAGGCCCTTCAGGCCGATGGGGGGGGCGCTGGGGGCGCAGCCCCCAGATCCGGTAACCCGACCGACAGCACGGGTCGGATCCGGAAGACGCGCCCCCGGTCACTTAAGGCTTCGGCTCGGCGTGCGGCCCGCAGGTCACGTCGCTGTCGCCCGTCTTGCCCTTGAGCAGGTACGCGTCGACCCGCTTGTTGATGCAGGAGTTCTTCAGGCTGGTCACGCCGTGCGAGCCCGCGTCCTTCTCGGTGATCAGGCGGGAGCCTTCGAGGCGCTGGTGCAGCTCGACGGCGCCAGGGTAGGGGGTGGCCGCGTCCCGCTCCGCCTGCACGATGAGCACCGGCGGCAGGCCCTTGCCGGTCCGCACGTCGAGCGGCCGCTGCTGCTTGACGCCCCAGGTGGCGCACGGCAGGTTCATCCAGGCGTTGGCCCAGGTCATGAACGGGTGGTCCTGGTGCAGCTCGGTGTTGTCCCGGTCCCACTTCTCCCAGCTGGTGGGCCACTTGGCGTCGGTGCATTCGACGGCCGTGTAGACGGCGTTGCCGTTCTCGGAGGCCGCGTTGCCCTTGTTGTCGGCCAGGTCCGGGCCCGCCGCCTCGACGAGCGCCTTCTCGTCACCGGCGCGGTACTTGCTCCACACCGAGGCCACCTCGGTCCAGGCCGAGTCGTAGTACGGGGCGCTCTGGAAGAAGCCGACGAGCTCGGCGGGGCCGACGACGCCGCCGATCGGCTCCTTCTTGGCGGCCGCGCGCAGCTCGGTCCACGCCTCTTCGACGGCCTCGGGGGTGGCGCCGATGTGGTACGTGGCGTTGTGCTTGGCGACCCAGTTCTTCCAGTCCTCCCAGCGGGTCTGGAAGGCGACGTCCTGGTCGAGGTTGACGTCGTACCAGATCTTCTGCGGCGCAGGGTTGACGACGCTGTCGACGACCATGCGGCGGACGTGCCCGGGGAAGAGGGTGGCGTAGACGGCGCCGAGGTAGGTGCCGTAGGAGATGCCCAGGTAGTTCAGCTTCTTCTCGCCGAGGGCGGCGCGGATGACGTCCAGGTCGCGTGCGGTGTTCGGGGTGGTCATGTGCGGCAGCATCGCGCCGCTGCGCTCCTTGCAGCCCGCCGCGTACTCGGCGGCGAGTTTGCGCTGGGCGGTCTTGTCGGCCTCGGTGTCGGGCACCGGGTCGAGCTTCGGCGCCTTCACGAACTCCTGCGGGTCCATGCAGGAGATGGGCGCCGAGTGGCCCACACCGCGCGGGTCGAAGCCCACGAAGTCGTACGCCTTGGCGGTCTTCTCCCAGACGGGCTGCTTGCCGGTCACGCGGGCCGGGAAGCGCATCCCTGAGCCGCCGGGGCCACCGGGGTTGTAGAGCAGCGAGCCCTGCCGCTCGTCCTTGGAGCCGGTGTTGCCGATGCGGTCGACGGCGATCTTGATTTTCTTGCCGTCCGGCCGGGCGTAGTCGACGGGCACGGTCACCCAGCCGCACTGGATGGGCTTGTCCAGGCCCCAGTCCTTGGGGCAGTCCTTCCAGTCGATGCCCTTCTTGGCGGCGCGGGCGGCGGCGAGGGCGACGCCGCGTGCCTCCTTGTCGGCCTTCTCGGTCTTGTCGGTCTTGTCTGTGCGGTGGCTGGTCCTGGCCTCCGCGCGGTGGCCGCTCTCGGCGTTCGCCGATGGCACGACCACCGCGGTGGTTATGAGCGCCCCGGCAACCAGCGCCCCGGCCGAGCCGAGCACTGTTGTGCGTCTCACGTGGAAATCTCCCCCAGGTGGGTGAACAGGTCCAGAGGATCCTGTCGGTTGAGGGAGCCCTGGCAACAGACGCGACCGGTGTTCTTTGCCAATCCGATAACCGGAGGCGCGAGTGCCGCTCAGCGGGCAGGTGAGCGGGCAGTTCAGCGATCGGCGAGCACCCGCAACGCCTCGTCGAGCACCCGGCGCAGCCGCAGGCCGTCCGCCGCGACGGCCGTGACGAGAACGGCCGGACCGGCCAGCGGGGTCAGTGCCGCGCCGTCGTCGAGCATCCGGGCCGCGACCGGCTCGTCCTCGAACTCCGGGCGTACGACGATCAGTTGACCCACCGCGCGATGCCCCGCGAGCACGGCCGGACCGTCCCACCCGCCGGGCGCACCCGGGCCGCACGCCAACTCCTGATCGAGCAGCGGCCGTCCGGCGCGGCGCACCGTGATCCGGCTCCTGAGCGCGCCGGGCGGCTCGCCGGTACGGCCGAGCACCAGTTCTTCACGGAGCACGAGGCGAGCACCGGGGTCGAGGTCCACCCGCGTGCTGACCCGGAGGTCGCTCCCGGCCGCCGAGATCAACTGCTCGGGCAGCCAGTGCAGTTCCGCGTCCTCGGCGACGTTCAGGCGTACGTCGTACTGCGCGGGCTCCCCGGTCTGCCCGGGCAGCGCGATCGTGGCCGCGGCCGAGCCGATGTGCAGCCGCGCGCCCGCCTCCGCGGTGGCCTCGACGGCGAGCCGATCGCCGCCGAGCGGCGCGCTCATGGCCCCGACCAGGGTCACCCGCGCCTCCCCCGCGGCGGCACGGGTACGGCGCACGGCGAACGGGCCCTCGCCCTCCAGGACGGGCAGCGCGGTGCCGCCGCGGCCGTCGGCACGGGCGGCGATCCGCGCGGTGGCCCGTACCCCGGCCGCGGCGGGGGTGCTCATGCGGCGGACCGGGCCGCGCGTTCGGCCCCCGAGGTCCAGTCGGCGAGCCGGGCACGCACCCAGTCGGCGACCTCGCTCACGCCCGCCTCGGAGCGCAACGACTGGAGGACGACGGGCAGTTCGGCCCGCTGCTCCTTCGCGTCCCGGGCCATCCGCGCCAGGTCCGAGCCTACGTACGGCGCGAGGTCGGTCTTGTTGACCACGAGCAGGTCGGCGGTGGTGACGCCGGGCCCGCCCTTGCGCGGGATGTCGTCGCCGCCCGCCACGTCGATGACGAAGATCTGGAAGTCCACCAGGCCCTTGGAGAAGGTGGCGGTGAGGTTGTCCCCGCCGGACTCGACGAGCACCAGATCGAGCGGGCCCGCCCCTTTATCAGAGAAGGACTCGAGGTCCTCGACCGCCTCCAGGTTGGCGGAGATGTCGTCACGGATCGCGGTGTGCGGGCAGGCCCCGGTCTCCACGGCGGTGATCCGCTCGGGCGGCAGCACCGCCTCGCGCAGCAGGAACGCGGCGTCCTCGCGGGTGTAGATGTCGTTCGTGACGACGGCAAGCGAGAACTCCTCGCGCAGCGCCCGGCAGAGCGCCGCGACCGTGGCCGTCTTGCCGGAGCCGACGGGCCCGCCGAGCCCGATGCGCAGCGCGCGGCGCCGCCCGTCGGGGCGGTGGGCGTCGGCGCTGACGGCGGCGGGTCCGTCGTGGGTGTGGTCGAGGTGCATGGTCGGCTCCCGTACTCAAGTGGTCATGTTTGCAAGGCTGTTGGCAGGCTGTTGGCAGGACTGTTGGCGTACGTATGCGGGGCCGCTATGACGCGAACAGCCGCATCCCCCACCCGGCGTGCGCCTCCGCCCCGATCTCCAGGAGCGGCGCGGAGCCGACGGGCAACGCGTGCACGCCCTCCTCGCGCGCCCGCCGCGCCGCCTCGGCCGCCTGTGCGGCGACCCGATCGACGTCCGGGGCGAGCCGGGCGAGCACCGCTGTGGCGTCGAACGGGTCGAGGCTCAGGAGCCGCACGGTCGCGGTCGCCGGGCCGCTGACGTTCTCGTACGCCGAGCAGTACGCGGCGTCCTCGGGCCCGAGCCCCGCCGCGCGAGCGGCAAGGCCGAGGACCACCGGCTGGTGGGCGCCGCGCGGCCGGGCCGCGGCGAGCGCGTCGAGCTCGGCCGAGGGCCAGGTCGCGCGGGCCGCCCGCATCATCTGGCGGCCCAGCTTGCGCGCGGCGGTGCGCAGCGCGGCCGACGGGGTGCGGGCGTCCGCCGCCTCGTCCAGGGCGAGCGGGTCGACCCCGGCCGCGGCCGCGGCGGCCAGGGCCGCGGCGGTCAGGCCCGCGGTGTGCAGCCGCCCTTGGCAGAACGCGGCCAGGGAATCCGCACCGGTGATCCGCCCGGCGGCGACGGCGGCCTCGGCCCCGCCGGAGTGCGCGTGCCCGCCCGCCGGGAACCGCCCGTCGGCGAGGACGAGCAGCGCGGCCCGGCTCACCGACGTACTCCTGTCCGTACTCCTGTCACCTGGGACATCACGGCCTCAGAAGAGGAAGTACCGCTGGGCCATGGGCAGTTCCGCGGCCGGGGCGGGCTCGACGAGCTCGCCGTCGATCCGTACCGCGAAGCTGTCCGGGTCGACGGTGACCCGGGGCCGGGCATCGTTCTCGCGCATGTCGGCCTTGCCGACGCGGCGCGTACTGGAGATGGCCGCGAACCGTTTGTCGAGGCCGAGCCGTTCGGGCAGGCCGTCGTCGAGGGCGGCCTGGGTCACGAAGTTCACCGAGTTCCGGCCCGGGGCCCGGCCGAGCGCGCCGAACATCGGCCGGGGCAGTACGGGCTGCGGCGTGGGGATGGACGCGTTGGCGTCGCCCATCTGCGCGTACGCGATCTGCCCGCCCTTGATGACGAGTTGCGGTTTGACGCCGAAGAACGCCGGGTCCCACAGGACCAGATCGGCGAGCTTGCCGGTCTCGACGGAGCCGATCTCGTGGTCCATGCCCTGGGCGACGGCCGGGTTGATGGTGTATTTGGCGACATAGCGGCGAGCGCGCCGGTTGTCGGCGCGGGTATCGCCGGGCAGGAAGCCGCGCCGCCGCTTCATCACGTCGGCGGTCTGCCAGGTGCGGGTGATCACCTCACCGATGCGGCCCATGGCCTGGGCGTCGGAGGAGATGATCGAGATGGCGCCGAGGTCGTGCAGGATGTCCTCGGCCGCGATGGTGGTCGGCCGGATCCGGGACTCGGCGAACGCCAGGTCCTCGGGCACGGCCGGGTTGAGGTGGTGGCAGACCATCAGCATGTCGAGGTGCTCCTCGACGGTGTTGACGGTGTGCGGCCGGGTCGGATTGGTGGAGCTGGGCAGCACGTTGGGCTCCGCGACCACGGTGATGATGTCCGGGGCGTGCCCGCCGCCCGCGCCCTCGGTGTGGTACGCGTGGATGGAGCGCCCCGCGATGGCGGCGAGGGTGTCGCCGACGAAGCCCGCCTCGTTCAACGTATCGGTGTGGATGGCGAGTTGGGCGCCGGTCTCCTCGCAGGCGGAGAGCGCCGCGTCGATCACGGCGGGGGTCGCGCCCCAGTCCTCGTGGATCTTCAGCCCGGCGGCGCCGCCGCGGATCTGGGCGAGCATGGCCTCCCGCGACATGGTGTTGCCCTTGCCGAGCAGACCGATGTTGACCGGGTACTGCTCCAGGGCGAGCAGCATCCGGGCGAGGTGCCAGCCGCCGGGTGTGACGGTGGTGGCCTTGCTGCCCTCGGCGGGTCCGGTGCCGCCGCCGACGAGTGTGGTGATGCCGGTGGCCAGCGCCGTCTCGATCGCGGTGGGCGCGATGAAGTGGACGTGCGCGTCGATGGCGCCCGCGGTGACGATCTTCCCGTTGCCCGCGATGACTTCGGTCTCCGGACCGAGTACGAGGTCGGGGTGTACTCCGTCCATGGTGTCGGGGTTACCGGCCTTGCCGATGGCGGTGATCCGGCCGTCCCGGATGCCGATGTCGGCCTTGACGATGCCCCAGTGGTCGAGGATCACGGCGCCGGTGATGACGGTGTCCGGGGTGCCCTCGGCGCGGGTGGCGCGGGACTGGCCCATGGACTCGCGGATCACCTTGCCGCCGCCGAACACGGCCTCGTCACCGGCCAGTTCGGGCCCGCCGGAGCGGTCCTCCTCGATCTCGACGGTCAGGCAGGTGTCGGCGAGCCGGATCCGGTCGCCGGTCGTGGGGCCGAACAGGTCGGCGTAGGCGGCACGTGTCAGTTCAGCCATCGAGATCGCCTCCGGTCGTCCTGGTCGTTCCGTTCGCCGCGTCGGCCGCCGCGTCGCCCACCGCGTCCAGGGCGCCGCCGGTCTCGCCGCGCAGCCCGTACACCCGGCGCAGCCCGCCGATCGGCACCAGCTCCACCTCGACCGGAATGCCGGGCTCGAAGCGGATGGCCGTCCCGGCGGCGATGTTGAGGCGCTGCCCGCGGGCGGCGGCGCGGTCGAAGTCCAGGCCGGGGTTGGCCTCGGCGAAGTGGTAGTGGGAGCCGACCTGCACGGGCCGGTCGGCGGCGTTGAGCACGGTGAGACGGCTCACCGGGCGGCCCTGGTTGAGGGTCACGGGCTCGTCCGCGAGCAGGATTTCTCCGGGGATCATCGGCAGGAAACCCCCGTCACGCGATCGGTTCGTGGACGGTGACGAGCTTGGTGCCGTCCGGGAAGGTGGCCTCGACCTGGACGTCGTGGATCATCTCCGGTATGCCCTCCATGACCTCGTCACGGGTGAGCACCTTCCGCCCCGACGCCATGAGTTCGGCGACGGTACGGCCGTCCCGGGCGCCCTCCAGGATGTGCGAGGTGAGCAGCGCTATGGCCTCAGGGTGGTTGAGTTTGACCCCTCGGGCCCTTCGCCTCTCCGCCACGTCAGCGGCCACATGGATGAGCAGTCTCTCCTGCTCGTGCGGGGTCAGTTGCACGCGTGCCACCTCACTGTCCGTCGGGGGTCCGCCCGAGGGGCGGAACGCAGCGGGACACTAGTTGGCTACAACATCTTGTTTAACCGAGCTTGGCCATCCCGCCGGAAGACATTGCACGCTAATGCCGAAGTTTTTCCGGCGCGTTAACTGATCTTGGGTTCCTCCATGGACATCAGAGCGCGCAGGCCACGCTCCAGATGGGCCGCCTCGACGTCCCCGAACAGCGCCTGCTGGGCGATGAACCCCTGGGCGAGCGCCATCATGGTGCGCGCCACGTCGTCGGCCGGTACGTCCCCGCCCACCAGGCCCGCCTCCTGGTAGACCTCGACGACCTTGCACCAGGCGACCCGCATATCGGCGAAGCCCTTGCGCATCGGCACCGCCAGCTCGTCCGAGCGCAGCGCCTCGGCCCACACCTGGACGATCAGCTCCGGCAGATACGGCCCGTCAAGGCCGACGATCGCCTTGCCCTCCAGGACGCTGCGGAGCACCTGGCCGAGCAGTTCGTACGGCGGCGGAGGCGGGTCCTTGCGCGCGGCCTCCTCGAAGGTCTCCCTGAGCACCGCGAACGTCTCGGTGGCGATGGCCCCGATCAGCTCGTCCTTGCCTCGGAAGTAGCGGTAGACGGCACCGGCGGAGAGGCCGACCTCGCGCAGCACGTCCTGCATGGAGGAGGCGTGGAAGCCGTTGCGCGTGAAGACCCGGGCCGCTCCGTCGAGGATCTGGCGGCGCCGGGCGTCGAGGTGTTCCTGGGATACGCGAGCCATGGCCTCAAGCTAAAACGAACGTTCCTTCTTGACAACCACGCCGGACCCTCGCAGAGTGAGGGCAGAACGTAAAACGAACGATCATTCTCTATGCGAGAACCGCTCCGGGGAAGCGCTGGGGCTAGCACTGGGACAGCACTGGGACAGATGCCCGCCCTGGGCAGCCGCCCCTGGGGAGACACCCCCCGGGACAACCGCCCTGGGACAACCGCCCGGAAGAGCCGATCCTGAGGATGCAGCTCCGCTCCCGACGGACCCGACGAAGGAGCAGCCATGTCCACCACCGCCCGCACCCCGGCCCACTCCGGGCTCCGCATGCTGAGCGTGCTGGTCCTGATCCCCGCCGTGGTCGCCCTCGCCCTGTGGGCGTTCACCTGGCCCGCCGCCCGCACGGCACCCCGTGACCTGCCGCTCGGCGTCGCCGGTGCCCCGGCCGCGGTGGCCGGGGTCGAGCGCCAGCTCCAGGAGCGTGAGGGCGCGTTCGAGGTCCACCGGTACGCGGACGAGGCCGCGGCCCGGGACGCGATCGAGAACCGGGACGTATACGGGGCCGTCGTCGTCACGCCGAAAGGCCCGAAGCTGCTCACCGCGTCCGCGGCGAGCCCGGTGGTCGCCCAACTCCTCAAGCAGGCCGTGACCGAACAGGCCCCGCCGGGCACCGAGGTGCAGACCGAGGACGTCGTGGCCGCCCCGGCCGCCGACCCACGCGGCGCCGTGCTCGGCACCAGCGCGCTGCCGATGGCGCTCGCGGGCGTGGCCGCCGGGACCGTGGTCACCCTGTTCGGACTGCGCGGCCTGCGCGCCGCCGCCACACTGATCGGCGCCTCCGCCCTGGTCGGCCTGGCCGCGACCGGAATCGCGCACAGCTGGCTCGGCGCCTTGACCGGCAACTGGTGGACCGAGGCAGGGGTGTTGGCCCTGTTCACGCTCGCCGTCGGCGCCGCGGTGGCCGGGCTCGCGGCGGTGCTCGGCCGGACCTGGATCGGCCTGGGCGCGATGGTGGTGGTGCTGCTCGGCAACCCGTTCTCCGGGATCACCAGCGCCCCCGAGATGCTGCCCGAACCGGTGGGCGAGCTCGGCCAGTGGCTGCCGCCGGGCGCGGCCGGCACGCTGCTGCGCTCGGTGACGTTCTTCGACCACGCCGGGGCCGCGAAACCCCTGCTCACGCTCGGCATCTGGGCCGCCGCCGGACTGCTCCTCGTCCTGCTCGGCGCACTCCGCGGCCGCCGCACCCCGGTCGAGTGAGCCGGGCGACGACCGGCCGTGCGTCCCCGCTGTAGCGGACGGGGGCGCACGGCCTCTTTCGTACGCGGCGACCTTTCGTGCGCGACGACTCTTCGTACTCGACGACCTTCCGTACGCGACGACTTTCCGTACGCCGTGAAGCGCTTCTCGTACGACAGCGGGCGCGCGCCCGAGGCGTCAACGCGCGGGCGGCTACGCGGGGTTGGGCCCCCGGTGCTCCGCGGCGACACCGAAGCGGTGCTGCCCACGGCCCGGGCCACCGGACGCCGGGCCGACCGAGGAGACGGCGCTGATCACCGGGGCCTCGGCCTCGACCTCGGCGTGCTCCGGGTGCTCCTGCTGATCCTGTGATTCCTCGAGGCGGCGCAGATCGTCCGCCGAGACCAGGGCCACGAGCGGCTTGCCGTGCCGCGTGACGACCACCCGCTCGCCGCCGTAGACGACGCGGTTGATGAGGTCGGCGAGCTCTGCACGGGCTTGCGTCACCGGAATCTCGTAGGCCATGCCCCCAGCTTAGCCGCGGGCTATGCCCCCCTCCCGCCCCGAGAAGTCCCCAGGTTCCTCGCTTCCATCTATGTACGTCCTGTACATTTTTTACAGGAGCCCATCCCGACCCCACGGGGTCGCCGCGGAGAAGAGGCACGTCATGAACCGACCCCCCGCCCACTCTGTGCTGCCGGAGTTCACCGAGCGCACCAGCGCGGGCCTCAGGACCCTGGATCCGTACTCGAAACTGCTCGAGGAGCGCATCGTGCTGCTCGGCACCCCGATCGACGAGACCGCCGCGAACGACATCACGGCGCAGTTCATGTATCTCGAACACGCCGCACCCGATCGGGACATCTCGCTGTACATCAATTCGCCGGGCGGCTCGTTCAGCGCGATGACCTCGATCTACGACACGGTGCGCTACGTCTCTTGCGACGTGGAGACCATCTGCCTCGGCCAGGCCGCGTCCACCGCCGCGGTCCTGCTCGCCGCGGGCACGCCGGGCAAGCGGTATGCGCTGCCGGGTGCCCGGATCACGATCCGTCAGCCGGGCTTCGCCGAGCCGATCGAGGGGCAGACCGACGACCTGGTCATTCAGGCCGATGAACTCCTACGCACCCGGGCGCTCCTGGAGGAGATGCTGGTACGGCACACGGGGCAGAGCCCGGAGCGGATCACCGCGGACATCGAGCGGGACACCTGGTTCGACGCGGCCGAGGCGGTGGCGTACGGCCTGGTGGACCGGGTCGTTCCGCACCGCCGCGGCGCGGCCACGGACTCGGACTCGGACTCGGCCAGTGACGGGACGAGGTGATCGGACGTCATGCTGTCGCCGCTGCCGGAACTGCCCGCACTGACGCGCGCCGAGGGCGAATTGATCGATCGCTATCTCGAAGTCATCGATCTGCTCGGCCGGATCAACCCCGCGCGCGGGCGCGACACCTACGGCGGCCTGCGCGCCGCACAGGCCCTGGCCTGCAAGGCCGCCGAACTCCGCGACGCGCTCGCGGTGATGCACCAGCGCGGCGAGACCGAGGTGCACACGGCGACCCTGGCCCGGGCGCTCCGGGTGCTCGACGGGGAGCGCCGCGCCAGTCGGGTCACGGTGCCACCGGCGCCGGGGAGTTGACGATCACGGGGGCGAGCGACCGCGGGCCGGGGGGTGCGTGAGGGTCCCTCAACGACCGTTCCTGCGTGCACGAATGGCCCACGCCTCACTCCGCCGCGCGTTCATGCCTCATTGCGCTGAGGGCGTAACGGCAGGACGGCGTGGCTATTCCCCTGCTGGTGCGGGGTGCGCGAGGGGTGCATGACGAGACTTCAAACCTCTCTATCCACTCATTCAGGGCAATGGTGACGAAGATCACATTCGGCCGATTCAACTCGGTATAGGGCGATTTGCCGCGTAAGGATCCTCTCGACGACAAGCCCCCGCCACAGCGACGGGGCGGTCCGGGCGGACGCCGAGTCCTGCCGCCGCCCGGATGCCAGGTCGACATCGAAGGACCGGCAGGAGTGGAGGACCCGAGCAAGGCGGGGACCGGGCCGGTCCGGTGGGCCGGAATCCAGGTCCCCTTGGGGTGAAGCCGTGCAGGTCACGGCCGGGTGCCCAGGTTGGTCGATGTGCGCCCGAATCCGACAGGTCATCCTTCACAGGCGGTTGGCGAAGGAGTACGCATGACCACGCTCCACCCTGTTCCGTCCGGCATTCCGCCCCAGGGCTCCCGCCAGGCAGGCGGCCGGGGGCCCTCCGTGCTCTCGCGGGTGGGAACCGCTTCCGTCCTCACCCTCGCCGCCGTGACCGGCACCGTCGTGGCGCCGGGCGCCGCGAGCGAGGCCGAGGCGGCCGCCGTCGCAGCAAGGGCCCTCAAGGTCGCGGCGTCCAAGAAGGGTTCGCCGTACCAGTTGGGGGCCGCGGGCCCGCGCCGCTTCGACTGCTCGGGCCTGACCCTGTACTCGTACAAGCGGGCGGGCAAGCAACTCCCGCGCACCGCGGCCCGGCAGTACAACCGCACCCGTCAAGTCCCGACCAGCGGCAGGCAACGGGGCGACCTGGTCTTCTTCCACCGCCGTGGCAACGTCTACCACGTCGGCATCTACGCCGGTAACGGCCGGATCTGGCACGCGCCGAAGACCGGTGCGGTGGTCCGCCTCGACAAGATCTGGACGCCCAGCGTGTTCTACGGCCGGGTGCGCTGACCAGGCGCCGACCGGAGCTCTGAGCCTCAACCCTCTTGGCCGGGCCGGGTCCTGATCCGCCGCACGCCGGACGCAGCACGCCGTCCGGCATGACGGACAGGCTCCAGGTCCTAGCCCGCCACGAGGGGGGTCACAAGGAGGCCGAGCCCCATGGCCGCGAGGGCGGCGCCCGTGACGCCCTCGATCCTGCGAGCGGTGCTCGGACGCCGCAGCCTGCGGCCGATCCGGTCCACCAGGAGCGCCACGCCCTGGAACCACAGGGCGGCGACCGTCACCACGATCGCGCCGAGCACCAGCGTGCGCGGCATCGCCGGGCTCCCCGCGGGCACGAACTGCGGCAGCACGCCGAGGAACGTGAGCGCCGCCTTGGGATTCAGGACGTTGGTGAGGAAGCCCTCGCGCAGCGCCCGCACGCCGGAGGCGGAGGCGGAACCGGATCCCGAGCGGACGGGCCGACCGTCGACACCCTCCGCCGCCACTCCCCCGCTCGGCGCCGTTTCGGGCGTCTCCGCCGCCCGCACAGCCCGCATCCGTGCCGCCGAGCGCAGCGCCTGGATCCCGAGGTAGAGGATGTACGCCCCACCGGCCACCTGAAGCGCCCGGAACAGGGCGGGCTCGGCGGCCAGGACCGCGGCGACGCCCGCCACGGCGAGCGCGGTGTGCACCAGGAGTCCGGCCGCGATGCCCGCGGCGCAGGCGGCGCCCTCCCGGCGGGAGACGAGTGCGCTGCGTACGACGACGGCGAAGTCCGCGCCGGGCATGGCTACGAGGCCGAGGGCGACCCCGCAGAAGGCGATGAGCTGTACGTCCATGGCGCCCAGCGTGCCCGCCCTGAGCCTTCAACAGGTACTTGCAATCTTGAGGGCCTGCCTTAAGCATTGCTTTATGTACGACCCCACGCGGCTTGCCGCGCTCGTCGCCGTCGCCGAGGACGGTTCGATCACCCGGGCCGCGCACCGGCTCGGCTACACACCCCCCGCCCTCTCCCAGCAGCTCGCCAAGCTGGAGCGGGAGGCGGGCGCCACGCTCCTGGTGCGGCACCACCGCGGGGCCCGGCTCACGGCGGCGGGCGAGCTCCTCGTGGCGCGGGCCCGCCGGGTGCTCGACGAGCTGGACCGGGCGCGGCACGAACTGGCCCGGCTCGCCGGGCTGAGCGGCGGGCGGCTGCGCATCGGCACGTTCCCGACGGCCGGAATCCATCTCCTGCCACCTGCCTTGAGCGCGTTCCGGCGCGCGCATCCGGACATTGACCTGGCAGTTGCGGAGTACGAGCCTCCGGCCGGGGTGAGCGCGGTGGCCGCCGGCGAGCTCGACCTGGCCCTGACGCATACGTACGCCCCGGCCGAGCATGAGCCACTGCCGTCCGGCACCGCTTCCGAACCGCTGCTCGTCGAGGAACTCGTCCTGGTGGCCGCCCCGGGGCACGCCCTCACGGACGGCGCGAGCCGACTGCCCCTGACGGAGCTCGCCGGGCAGCCGCTGATCAGCATGGCGCCGCTGCACCCGCGCCGCCGCGGCGTCGAGGCGACCCTGGCCCGGGCGGGCGCGACGCCCTCGGTGGTGGTCGAGACCCCGGGCTACGCGCTGGTGGTCGCCCTCGCCAGCGCGGGCCTCGGGGCCGCGGTGGTCCCGGAGATGGTGGCCCGGATGGCCACGACCCCGGTGAGCACCCGCCGCCTCGACCCGGGCGACCTGCGTCGCACCATCTCGGTGGTGCACCGCGCGGACGCGACGGAGCCCGCGGCGGACACCCTACGGGCGCTGCTGCGGGGGGCGTTCGGCCGCACCGGAGGCGCGGCGGCGTAGCCCGCTGGCCTCCTCAGACGCCGGACGGACTGGGAGTTGGCTCCGACGGGCTGGCCGTTGCCGCCCAAGGCAGCGTGATCCAGACCGTCTTGCCGCCCTCGGAGGTGCGGCTGACCGTGAGCCGCCCCCCGCACTCCGCCGTGAGCCAGCGGATGATCACCATGCCGCGGCCGTTGTCCTGTTGGACCGCCGCGGGCAGGCGCTTGGGGAGGCGCGGGTGACTGTCCGTGACGCCGATGCGGAGTTGCTCGTCGCGTACGAGGCGGAGTTCGACGGTGAACGTGGGTGACTGGCCGAAGGTGTGCTGGACGGCGTTGGTGGCGAGTTCGGAGACGATCAGTCTGATGGTGTCCGCGACATCCGCGTCCGCGGGCAGACCCCACTCGGTGAGCGCCCGGCCGACATATCTCCGCGCCACGGACACCGAGGCGGGGTCGCTCGGCAGAGTGACGGATGCTTCTTGATGGTCTGCCATGGCGACGCCGTCCCTTTCCCACCGGGGCGCCGGAGTCCAGCACATTGCGGATGAAACGGATGAAGGCTCTCGCGCTGGACGACCCCGGACTGGTGCTTCGTGCCACATTGCCACTTGGGAGACGCTCAAGGTGCTGATCCACCAAGATATGCATATATCTGTCGCTCGAAGCGGTGAACTCTGCTACGGAAGACCGTATTTGCACGACAGACTGGCAGCTTCGACGCCCTCGGCCGCCGGTCGGAAGGGAGTGGGGCATGCGGTACGGTCCAGCGGTGCGTCGCCGCAAGCTCGGCGCCGAACTGCGCAGCTTGCGCACCCGTGCGGGGCTGACCAGCGGGCAGGCCGCCCATCTGGTCGGCTGGCACCAGTCGAAGGTGAGCCGGATCGAGACGGGCCGCAGTGGCGTGAAGCCCGCGGACGTGTGCCGACTGCTCGACGCGTACGGGATACGCGATCCCCAACTACGCGCATTATTACAGGCGTTGGCCGGTGCCGACGGCGGCGACGGGACGGCGCGGCACCAGTGGTGGCACGCGTACAAGGGGCTGCTCCCGTCCGCCTACCGGGACTTCATCAGCCTGGAGTCACAGGCCTGTCGACTGCGCACCCTGGAGACCTCGGTGGTCCCGGGCCTCCTTCAGACGCCGGACTATGCGCGCGCCGTGACCCGGTCCTGCCTGGACGGGGTGCCGGAGCGGCAGTTGGACTCGCTGGTCGAGGTGCGCCTCGCCCGCCAGGACGTGCTGCGCGGGGACCCGCCGCTCGAGCTGAGCGCCGTGCTCGACGAGGCGGTGCTTCGCCGCCCGGTCGGCGGATACGGCGTGATGCACCGGCAGTTGCGCCATCTCGTGGCGGTCGGCCGGGACCCCCATGTGCGGCTCCAGGTACTGCCGTACGCCGCGGGGGCACATATCGGCCTCACCGGGCCTTTCGTAATCTTCTCCTTTCCGAACATTGCTGATCTGGACGTGGTTGTTCTCGACCATTTGACGAGTAGCCTCTACCTCGAACGGAAAGAAGACCTCAAGGCATACAGCGAGGCCTTCAAGTCCCTTCAGAAACATGCCCTTTCGCCCGAGGACACTCTGGAATTCATCGCCGGGATCGGCGATGGCGCGTAAGCGTTAGGAGGCACCATGTCTGCACTGCCTCGGAACGTCCCCTCAAGTACAGCGCTTTCCGCGGCTCCGCACCGCGCACGGTGGCGACGCAGCAGCCGCAGCACCGGCATGAACAACTGCGTCGAAACGGCGCATCTCACCTCCGGCCCGCTGACCGGGCGGCTCGCCGTCCGCGACTCCAAGCGCGTGGCGGGGCCCGCGCTGCTGTTCACGGCCACCACCTGGGACACCTTCCTCGACGCCGTCCGAGGCGAGGCGTTCCAGGCATCGGCGGCCGACTCATGAGCGGCTAGTCGCAGGCTCCTTCGGGCGCGGTGCGGACGATGGTCCGTACCGCGCCCTCGATCTGTTCGTCGGTCAGATCCGCACGTGCGGTGAGGCGGAGCCGGGAGATCCCGTCGGGCACGGAGGGCGGCCGGAAACAGCCCACCACGAGCCCGGCGGCGCGGCAGTCCGCCGCCCAGCGCACCGCCGCGTCCGGCGACGGCGCCCGTACGGAGATCACCGCCGCGTCCGGGCGTACCGCCGCGAGACCCGCCGCGGTCAATCCGCCGTGCAGCGCGGCCGCCACCGCGCGGGCCCGCGCCGCACGTGCGGGCTCGGCACGAAGCAGCCGCAGGGAGGCGAGCGCGGCACCGGCCGCCGCCGGGGCGAGGCCCGTGTCGAAGATGAACGTACGGGCGGTGTTGACCAGGTGGTCGACGACCCGGGCCGGGCCGAGCACCGCGCCGCCCTGGCTGCCGAGGGACTTGGACAGGGTGACGGTCACGACGGTGTCCGCCGCTCCGGCGAGTCCGGCCGCCCACGCGGTGCCCCGGCCGCCGTCGCCGAGCACCCCGAGGCCGTGCGCGTCGTCCAGGACGAGTCCGGCGCCATGGGCGCGGCAGGCGGCGGCGAGCGCGGGCAGCGGCGCCGCGTCCCCGTCGACCGAGAAGACCGTGTCGCTGACCGCAACCGCGGGCCCGGCGTGCCCGGCGAGGGCCTTCGCGACCGCCTCCGGTTCGGCGTGCGGCACCACCGACGTCGTACCACGGGCGAGACGGCAGCCGTCGATGAGCGAGGCGTGGTTGCCCGCGTCGGAGACGATCAGGGAGCCGTGCGGGGCGAGCGCGGTGACGGCGGCAAGATTCGCGGCATACCCGGAGGAAAGCACCAGGGCCGACTCGAAGCCGGTGAACTCGGCCAGCTCGCGCTCGAGTTCGGCGTGCAGCTCGGTGGAGCCGGTGACCAGGCGCGAGCCGGTCGCGCCGCCGCCCCAGCGCCGGGCGGCCGCGGCCGCGCCCTCGGTGACCTCGGGGTGGCGGGCCAGGCCCAGATAGTCGTTGCTCGCCAGGTCAAGGGGTCCGCCGTCGGCGGGGCGCGGCCGCAGCGTGCGCTCCAGGCCCGCGCGGCGGCGCACCACGGCCTGCTCGTCGAGCCGGCCGAAGGGGTCCGCGGCGGGGAGCCGGACCCCGGGTCCGGTCGCCGGTGTCGCGTCGGCTCCCGCGGAGCCTCGTGCGTCTGCGGATTCGCGCGCCTCGCGGTGCATGCCCGTCCCAGGGGTCGTAGGAGCTTATCGGCCAATGTCAACAGTGGATGGCTTTGTCAGCAGTGCACAGACACTAGCGGGGGTCTCGACCGTTCTGGGTGTGGCGATACCCACACCCCAGGACACCCCTATTGTTCGGTTCCTACTTGGCCCGAGGCCCTGCCGTAGGCAAGGATCGGACCTCATGGACCTGCTGAACACGCTGGTGGACAAGGGGCTCAGGCGCGAGCTGCCGACCCGTGACGAGGCGCTCGCCGTACTGGCGACCTCCGACGACGAACTTCTGGACGTGGTGTCCGCGGCGGGCAAGGTGCGCCGCCATTGGTTCGGGCGGCGCGTGAAGCTCAACTATCTGGTCAACCTGAAGTCCGGCTTGTGTCCCGAGGACTGCTCGTACTGTTCACAGCGCCTCGGCTCCAAGGCCGACATCCTCAAGTACACCTGGCTGAAACCCGACGAGGCGTCCGAGGCGGCCAAGGCCGGGGTCGCGGGTGGCGCGAAGCGGGTCTGCCTGGTGGCGAGCGGGCGCGGCCCGACGGACAAGGACGTGGACCGGGTCTCGAAGACCATCGAGGCGATCAAGGAGCAGAACGAGGACGTCGAGGTGTGCGCCTGCCTCGGGCTGCTCTCCGACGGCCAGGCCGAGCGGCTGCGGACCGCGGGAGCGGACGCGTACAACCACAACCTCAACACCTCCGAGGGGACATACGCGGACATCACGACCACGCACACGTATGCCGACCGCGTGGAGACCGTGCAGCAGGCGCAGGCGGCCGGGCTCTCCGCCTGCTCGGGCCTGATCGCGGGCATGGGCGAGAAGGACGAGGACCTGGTCGACGTGGTCTTCTCGCTCCGGGAGCTCGACCCGGACTCGGTGCCGGTGAACTTCCTGATCCCCTTCGAGGGCACGCCGCTCGCCAAGGAGTGGAACCTCACGCCGCAGCGGGCGCTGCGCATTCTGGCGATGGTCCGGTTCGTCTGCCCGGATGTGGAGGTACGGCTCGCCGGCGGGCGCGAGGTGCACCTGCGCTCGCTCCAGCCGCTCGCCCTGCACCTGGCCAACTCGATCTTCCTGGGCGACTACTTGACCAGCGAGGGCCAGGCCGGAAAGGCCGACCTGGACATGATCGCGGACGCCGGTTTCGAGGTCGAGGGCGCGGACCGGGTGACACTGCCCGAGCACCGCGTCGGCGGTGCCGACGCAGACACCGTGGGCGGCTGCGGCTCGCACGGCGGGGGCGGCGGCTGCGCGCCCTGCGGCACGACGGCCGACGAGGCCGAAGCCGCTGACGGCGCCGCGGCACCCGTAGAGGAAGCGCGTACGGACCTGGTGGCGGTACGCCGCCGGGGCGCGGGCACGGATCTGGCGCCCAATGCCTGACCCGCACACCCCGCTCGACCCGCAAGAACTGCTCGACCTCGACCGTCGGCACGTCTGGCACCCGTACGGGCCCATGCCGGGACGCCAGGACCCCCTGGTGATCGAGTCCGCGTCCGGCGTGCGCCTGCGACTGGCCGACGGCAGCGGCGAGTTGGTGGACGGCATGTCGTCCTGGTGGTCGGCCATCCACGGCTACAACCACCCGGTACTCAACGACGCCGTACGCGGCCAGCTGGACCGGATGAGCCATGTGATGTTCGGCGGGCTCACGCACGAGCCCGCCGTCCGGCTCGCCAAGCGCCTTGTCGACATGTCACCCGACGGTCTGGAGCATGTCTTCCTCGCCGACTCCGGCTCGGTGTCGGTCGAGGTGGCCGTCAAGATGTGCCTCCAGTACTGGCGTTCGCTCGGCCGCCCCGAGAAGCGCCGCCTGCTCACCTGGCGCGGCGGCTACCACGGGGACACCTGGCACCCCATGTCGGTGTGCGACCCCGAGGGCGGCATGCACGAGCTGTGGTCCGGCGCGCTGCCCAAGCAGCTGTTCGCCGAACCGCCGCCCACCGAGTTCGACGAGGCCTACGCGGACGGGCTGCGGGCCGAGATCGAGCGGCACGCCCACGAGGTGGCCGCGGTGATCGTGGAGCCGGTGGTGCAGGGCGCGGGCGGCATGCGGTTCCACTCCCCCACGTATCTGCGGGTGCTCCGCGAGGCCTGCGACGCGCACGACGTACTCCTCGTCTTCGACGAGATCGCCACCGGATTCGGCCGTACGGGCGCGCTGTTCGCCGCCGACCACGCGGCCGTCACACCCGATGTGATGTGCCTGGGAAAGGCGCTGACCGGCGGTTACATGACGATGGCGGCGACGCTGTGCACCCCGCGCGTGGCCCAGGGCATCTCCCGCGGCGACGTTCCGGTCCTGGCCCACGGCCCGACGTTCATGGCCAACCCCCTGGCCTCGGCGGTCGCCTTGGCCTCCCTGGACCTGCTGCTCGGCCAGGACTGGCAGTCCGAGGTGAAGCGGATCGAGGCCGGACTGCTTGGCGGGCTCGGCCACCTGGCGGACGAGCCGGGCATACGGGACGTACGGGTGCTCGGCGCCATCGGCGTCGTCCAACTCGACCGCCCGGTCGACATGGCGGCCGCGACCCGCGCCGCCACCCGCGAGGGCGTCTGGTTGCGCCCCTTCCGGGACATGGTCTACACGATGCCGCCGTACATCACGGGTGACGAGGACGTGGCGCGGATCTGCCGGGCGGTGGCCGCGGCGGCGCGGGAATCCTGACGAGAGGCCTGAGATGACGATCCCTCGTGGTGGTCCGAGATGACGATCCTCGTGGTGAGCGGGACCGGGACCGAGGTCGGCAAGACCGTGACCACGGCCGCGGTGGCCGCCGCGGCCCTTGCCGCGGGCCGTTCGGTCGCGGTGCTCAAGCCCGCACAGACCGGCGTCGGCCCGGACGAGCCCGGTGACGTGGCCGAGGTGGCGCGGCTCGCGGGCGCGGTGACGACCCTCGAACTCGCCCGCTACCCCGAGCCGTTGGCACCCGAGACGGCGGCACGGCGGGCCCGGCGCGCCCCGGTGCGGCCGCACGAGGTCGCGGACGCGGCGGACAAACTGGCCGCGGAGCACGACCTGGTCCTGGTCGAGGGCGCGGGCGGTCTCCTCGTACGGTTCGACGCCGCGGGCAGCACGCTCGCGGACGCCGCCCGACTGCTCGACGCCCCGGTCCTGGTGGTGGCCGCGGCCGGCCTCGGCACACTCAACGCCACGGCCCTCACGGCGGAGGCCCTGCGCGCCCGCGGCCTCACCCTGCCTGGCGTGGTGGTCGGCAGCCTGCCCGCCGCACCGGGCCTGGCGGAACGCTGCAACCTGGAGGACCTGCCGGTGGCTGCGGGGGCACCGCTGCTCGGGGCCATTCCGGAGGGGGCGGGGGGTCTCGCGCCTGCGGACTTCCGGGCGCGGGCGGGGGGTTGGCTGGCGGCGGAGCTGTACAAATAAGCCCGTCCGGCGTTTGAGGACGAGCGCGTTCAGCGCGATACGGGGGTGGCGAGGGCGATGATCCCGCCGCCGAGCACCAGTACGTCGTGACTGCTGCCGCCGGAGGGCGGTGTGAGTGGCGTCCGTACTTCAGCCCCGGCGAGCGGACCGGTTACGAGCTGAA
>NZ_JBSFUT010000057.1:0-35585 GCF_053591935.1 Streptomyces sp. NPDC002851
CTGTACCCGTCCAGGGAGCCGTCCTCCAGGGGCGAGTTCTCGTATCCGACCTTCTGCATCGCCCGCTTGGTGAACTCGTCCGTGTTCACGATGATTTCCGCACCCCGCGGCACATCACCCACATGCGCCTTCAGCGCGGCCGGGTTCATCGCGACCAGGACGTCCGGCGCGTCCCCGGGCGTGAGGATGTCGTGATCGGCGAAGTGCACCTGGAACGACGACACCCCCGGCAGCGTCCCCGCGGGCGCCCGGATCTCCGCCGGGAAGTTCGGCAGCGTCGCCACGTCATTCCCGAACGACGCCGTCTCCGACGTGAAACGATCACCCGTCAACTGCATCCCGTCACCGGAGTCACCCGCGATGCGGATGACCACCCGGTCGAGACGTGTGGGGGATGTGGCTGGAGATCCCACTACGGCGGGTCCTTCCCAGGGGTCGTTTCGGTGTCGTCGGTGTCGTCGGTGTCGTCGGTGTCGTCGGTGTCGTGGGTGGCGACATCTGGTGCCCGTGTCAGTCGGTGCCCGTGTCAGTCATCGTCAGCCATTCGAACCATGTGCCCTTGAGACCAGCTAAAGCCGTGCCAGCCCTTCAAGGCGGCTTAAGCCACGCTCCATAACGTGGGGCAGTACCTCGATGAGGGGGCGTGAGGGGGAGCATGTCGACCGAGACCGATCTGCAGCGGCCGCAGCCGTACGCCGAGTTGGTGGGTCGGGAGCTCGAACTGATCGGTCTCCAGGGACGGCTACAGAACCCGGACCCGGCCCCGGCCCCGGCCCCGGAGCGGCGCCTGATCACTCTCACCGGGCCCGGTGGCATCGGCAAGAGCCGACTCGCGGCGGCCGCCGCGCACACGCTCGCCGCGGACTTCCCCGGCGGCGTCCACACCGTCGACGTACCGGCCCGCGATGCCGACCCCGAGGCGGCCGCCACCACCGTGGACCAATGCCTTCAGGACCTCTGTGATCGTCGGCGCACCCTGCTGCTCCTCGACGGCATCGAGCACGCCACCGCATTGCTCGCCCCCCGCATCGCCCACCACCTCGCCGACAAGCCCTGGCTGACCGTGCTCGCCACCGGACAACAACCCCTTGCGATGTACGGCGAATACCTCGTCCCCGTAGGGCCGTTGCCGCCGCCCGGGCCGCTGCTCGCCCCCGACGTGGCCGATGTGCAGGACAATCCCGCCGTCCAGCTGTTCACGCGGCGCGCGCACGAGGCCAACCCCGCGATCACACTCACCGCCGAGACAGTCGGCCCCGTCGTCGACCTCTGCAACCTCCTCGAAGGCGTGCCTCTCACCCTCGAACTCGCCGCCCGCCGCCTGCGCCTCTTCCCCCTCCCCGACCTGCACGCCTGGCTGCTGCGCGGCGGGCTCCGGCATCTGCGGGGCCCCGCCGACGCGCCCCCACGGCAGCGTTCCGTCCTCGCCGCCGCCGAGTGGAGCTGCCGCGGCCTGGCCGACGGACCACGCGCCCTGCTTGCCCGGCTCGCCGTCTGCCACGGCGGCGCCACCCTCGCCACGGCCGAACAGATCTCGCCGCTCGGCGCCGCCGAGACCGCCGAGGCCCTCGAAACCCTCTTGGAGCGCGGCCTCCTCACGCTCACCGAACAGCCCTATGCCGAGGGCCGGTTGACGATGTCCCGCACCATCCGGACGTACGCACTCGCACTCCTCGCAGACGACGCAGGCGACGCACGTGATGCACGTGATGCACGTGATGCACGTGATGCACGTGATGCACGTGACGCACGCGATGCCCACGACGTCCCCGCCAGGGTTGCCGCCCGCGAGGCGCACGCTCGCCACTACCAGAAGCTCCTGCACACCCTCGAACCCCGCTTCCACGGCTCCGAGCAGCGCCGCTGGCTGCGCGTCGCGGACGCCGAACACGCGAACGTACTCGCCGCCCTGCGGCACCTCGCGGACACCGCGGCGCCACCCGACGGGGCCGCAGCCCGCGCCGACCTGCTCGCCGCCTGCCTGCGCCCCTGGCTCGTACGCGGTGAACTCACCGAAGGGCTCCGCTGGTTCGACCGTACGGAACAGACGTTGCGTACCGGCGGCGAGGGCGGCGAGGGCAGTGAGGGCATCAAGGGCGGCGAGGACGGTGCGACCGTGCGCCGCCGTGCTCGCCTCTGCACCGGCGCCGGAACCCTCGCCGCCGCGCTCGGCGACCACGATGGTGCCGCTTACCGCCTCCGGCGTGCCGTCGCGCTCTGCAAGCGGCTTCGCGACCCGCGCCTCGGCGCGCTCGCCTCGGCACGCTTGGGCGTCGCGCTGTTCCGCTGCGGGGACCGGCCGGTCGCCCGTTCGCTGCTCACCGCCGCGGCCAACGCTCTGGAGAATCACGGCGATACGGCCGGTACGGCCGAGGCGGCCACCGGACTCGCCGAAGTACTGATCGACGCGGGCGGCGCCGCCGACCTGACCGCGGCGAGCGACCTGCTCGAGAAATCCGTACGCATCCACCGCCAAAGCGGCGAGATCCGCGACCTCGCCCGCACCCGCTACGTCGCCGCCCGGCTCGCCCTGCGCCAGGACGACCCCGGGACCTCCGGGACCTCCGGAGCCGCCGAGGCCGCCGCCCGGGCCGCGCTGCGCGACAGCCTCGAGCTGTACGACTCGATCGGTGAACGAACCGAACTCCCGCTCGTCCTCGAAGAGTTCGCGCTGCTGCTCGCGCAGGCGGGCCCGGGGCAGGCGCAGCGCGCCGCCCGGCTGCTCGCGGCCGCCGACGCGCTGCGCGGCCGCACCGGCGCCAAGCCCGCCGGGGCCGACTGGGACCGGGTCGAGGAGGCCGCCGCGGAGCTGCGCCGGCGCCTCGGCTGGGGCGTCTTCGCCACCGCCTGGGTGGAGGGGCGGCGACTGCGGCCCGAGGCGATGGCGGCGGAGGCGCTCGCGGCCGTCGAGCCGGGAGGCAGCGGGGGCTTCGCAGGGGGTGCCGAAGAACCGGGCGGCGCCGCAGCCACCCTGACGCCCCGCCAGCTCCAAGTGGCGCTGCTCGTCGCCGAGGGCATGACCAACCGGCAGATCGCCCACGAGCTGGCGATCGCCGAGTGGACCGTCGTCAACCACGTCCGCATGGTCATGCGCAAACTCGGCTGCGGCTCCCGCGTCCAGGTCGCCTGGGCCGTCGGCCGGAGGCAGTGATGGAACGGGAGCCAGTGACGACGATGGAGCGGGAGCCAGTGACGACGGGGACCGACCCCCGTACGACCGACAGCGGCGTCCCCTTCGCCGACCTCCTCGCCGCCGTACGGCCCCCCGCCCCCGTACGCGACGGCTACCAGCGAGCCGGCCGCTGGCGACGCCCGCACCACACACTCCTGCACGACCTCCACCGCGCCGCCGCCGCGCACCCGCACCGCACCGCGATCGTCGCCCACCGGGCCCACCGTCCGCCCGAGTGCCGCGTCACACGCCTCACGTACGCCCAACTCGCCACGTACACCGACCGGTTCGCGTACGCGCTCGACGCGCTCGGCATCGGGCCAGGGGACCCGGTCGCCTTCCAGCTCCCGAACCGCTGGGAGGCCTGCGCGCTCACCCTCGCCTGTCTGCGCACCGGGGCCGTCGCGGTGCCGGTGATGACGGGGTACGGGGCCAGGGACCTGGAGGCCGTACTCGCCGCGTCCGAGGCCCGGCTGTGCGTCGTCGCGGACCACGGCGAGTGCGGCACCGAGCCCGCCCGCACCCTCGCCGGACTCGCCCCCACGCTGCCCTGGCTGCGCCACCGCGCGGTCATCGGCGACGCGGCGGCCACCGGCGCCGTCGACTTCGTACGCCACTTCATCCGCACCCCACACGAGCGCCACCGCCCCACGGCCTGGCTGCGCACTCCGGCGGACCCGGCCGACCGGATCTGCCTGGCGATCACGTCCATGGGACTGCGGGGCGCACCGACGATGGCGCTGCACACGCCCAACACGCTTTATGCGGCGGCGAGTTGCGGGATCGAAGAGGGACCGGGACCGAGACCGGGACCGGGACCGGTACCGGGATCCGTGGCCTGGACGGCGCTCCCGCTCGCCACCCTGCCCGCCCTGCTGCACACCGTCCTCGGGCCGCTCGCGCACGGCGGCACCGTCGTCCTCCAGGACACGTGGTCCGCCGGTGCATGGTCGGACACCGCCCTCGACCTGTTCGCCTCCGCCGGGGTGACCGACGCCCTGGCCACATCCGCGCAGTGGGCCGAACTGGCCGCCGCCCAGCGTCGCCACCCCCGCCCCACGACCGCCCTGCGCCGAGCCCGCACGCCCGACGACGCACCGGCCGACGACGACCCCGCCGCTCAGCGCGTACGCGAGACCCTGCACGTAACCCCGCGCACGCACCGCCCCTCGACCCAGGGCCCGGCAGCCCCGGCCGCCCTCTGGCAACGGGACACCGGCGGCCTGCGCCCGACCTGGAACCACGACACGGCCCCCGGCTCCGAGGCGCCCCCCGAACACGAGGGGGCGCACCGACCGGTCGACGAGGTGGGCGGCGTCTTCCTGCTCCCCGTGGCCGAGGTCGAGGCGCACCTGGCCGCTCACCCCGCCGTGGCCGAGGCCGCGCTCGTGCCCTGGACCGACCCGGTGCACGGCGAACTGGCCTGCGCCGTGGTCGTGCCCGACGGCACCCCACCCGGCCTCCTCGACCTGCGCGACCACCTCTTGAGCGCCGGTATCTCCCCGGCCCACCTCCCCGCCCGCCTCGAACTCCTCGGCGCCCTGCCCCGCGGCGACCACGGCGAGGTCCACCGAGGGCGGCTACGGACCCGGTTGGCCCACCGGTTGTCGCCCACGGGGCCGTAGAGCCCTGGGGCGTGTCCGGCGGATCTTGGCGCCTGCGGCGGGCGCTTCTTCCCCTACCCGCCCCTTCCCACAACTGGGGCTCCGCCCCCGACCCCTGGGGGTTAGGGGGCGAGGCGCCCAGGGGTTAGGGGCGAAGCCCCGGGCGGGGTTAGAGGGCGAAGCCCCAGGTGAGGTTGGGGGCGAAGCCCCCGGGCGGGGTTAAGGGCTCCTTCCCAACAACTGGGGCTCCGCCCCCGACCCCTGGGGGCCAGGGGGCGAAGCCCCGGGGTGGGGTCTGGGGGCGAAGCCCCGGGGTGGGGTCTGGGGGCGAAGCCCCGGGGTGGGGTCTGGGGGCGAAGCCCCGGGGTGGGGTCAGGGGGCGAAGCCCCCAAAGGGGGTCTGGGGCGAAGTTCCCGGTGGGGGTCTGGGGGCCGCAGGCCCCCAGTTTCGGGAAGGGGCGGGTTAGGGGAAAGATCCGCTGGACAGGCCCTAGGGGGGAGAGACACCCCCCTAGCCAGCCCCCGCTCGGGTCACCCGGAAGCACCGTCGTCCGGAGCCGGACCCATCCGGAAGCTCGCCTCGCATGCCGCCAGAACCCGGCGGCCTCTCCCTATGGCAACCCCATGGCAAGATCGCCGGGGCGGCCCTCCGGCCTAGCAACTCTCCGGCAGAACCGGCGCGTTCAGGGGCGAGGTCGGCCCGGCGAGCGGGGGAAGCGTTGACCCGCGGTCCGCCGCTCCCGACGCTCTCGTCGTGCCTACCCGCCCCTCCACCGCCGCACCACCCGCGCCCCCGCCCCAGGCCCCGCCCCCGCCCCAGGCCCCGCCCGGCGAGGCCGTCCCCGGAGTCCTGTACGCCGGGGTCGGTGACGCCGTCGGGGACGTGCCCGAGCGGCAGGCCGCCGCTGTCGCCGGGCTCGGCTGGCAGTTGATCGAGCTGCGTACCGTGCGGCGCCGGACCGTCGCCGAGCTCGACGACGTCGCCTTCGCGGACTGTCTGCGCGCGCTGCGGACGGCCGGGCTCGCCGCCGCCTGCGTGCACTCCCGGATCACCGTCCTGCCCCGGCCCGGCGGCCCCGGCCTCGAACCGGACCTGCGCGAACTCGACCGCCTCGGGCCCCGGTGCGCCGCCCTCGGCACGCGATACGTACGGCTCCTGCCGAGCACGGGGCGTGGAGAGCGAGGAGGGGCGGTCCGCAGGCTGCGCGTGCTCGCCGGGCGCGCCGCCGAGTACGGGCTTGTCCTGCTGTACGACGGGCCGCCCCAGCTGGTCATAGACGTCGACCGCCCCGCGCTGCGGCTGCTCCTCGACACCTCGGCCGACACCCTGGCCGACACCTCGGCCCGCGGTCACGGTGCGTACGACCGACTGCCCAGGCTGGCCCGGCTGCTTCACCAGTGTCCCGAGGCCGTCGCCCACGTACACCTCAGGCATCTCGAGGCCACCCCGGACCTCGGGGACCACCTACGCCTGCTGCTCGACCACGGATACGTCGGAGCCTGGTCGGCCGAGCCGCCCCTTCCCGGGCCCCTTCCCGTCCCCGGAGACCCGGTCGCGCGCTTCTGGGCGTACGGCCGTCGGCTCGAACACTTCGTCGCCACCGAGGTGTTGCCGCGCACCCCGGCGACTCCGTCCCGACTCGACCGGCGTGCGGTGAACTCCGCACCGCTGCCCGCGTATCAACTCCCGTACCCACCCGGAGCCAAGAGCCCCCGATGACCTCCGCGCCCGAACGCTCCACAGACCGCACTCGCACCCGCGCCCGCACCCGCACCTTCGCCTCCCTCACCGTCCGCAACTTCCGGCTGTTCGCGGCCGGTCAGCTGGTGTCCGTCGCGGGCACCTGGATGATGGTCGTCGCCCAGGACTGGCTGGTGCTCTCCCTGACCGGTGACTCGGGGGCCGCGCTCGGCATCGTCACCGCGCTCCAGTTCGCGCCGCTGCTGCTGCTCACGCTGCACGCCGGGGGCCTCGCCGACCGCTACGACAAGCGGCGGCTGCTCATGGCCACCAATGTCGTCTCGGGCGGGCTCGCCCTGCTGCTCGCGCTGCTCGTGCTGACCGGTGGGGTGCGGCTCTGGCACGTCTTCGTGTTCGCCGCGGCCCTCGGCACGGCCAATGCCGTCGAAGTGCCCACGCGCATGGCGTTCGTGAGCGAACTCGTCGGCGGTGAACTGCTGCCCAACGCCTCCGCCCTGAGCGCCGCCTACTTCAGTACCGCCCGGGTCCTCGGGCCCGCCCTGGCCGGGCTGCTCATCGGCTGGTGGGGTACGGGGCCGGTGATGCTGCTCAACGCGGCCAGCTATCTCGGTACGGTCGTCGGGCTGCGCCTGATGCGCCCCGGGGAGCTGCACCGCGCGGCGGACCGGCCCGCGCGGGCCCCGGTGAGGGACGGCGTACGCCATCTCGTGTCCCGGGCCGACCTCGTGCTTCCGATGGTGCTCGTGGCCGTGGCCGGAATGCTGGCGTACAACTTCCAGCTGACGCTGCCGCTGCTCGCCAAGACCGTCTTCCACACGGACGCGGCCTCGTTCGGGCTCCTGACGACCGCGCTCGCGGCGGGCTCCCTCACGGCCGCGTTCCTGACCACGCACCGGCGCGGGCGGCCCTCGTTCGGCCTGGTCGTCGCCGCGGCCGCGGGGTTCGGGCTGCTCGAGGCGCTGGCCGGGCTCGCCCCCACCTACCCGGTCGCCGCCGGCCTGTTGTTCCTCACCGGCTTCGGCTCGATCTCGTTCGCGCAGGCCGCCAACCACCGGATCCAGCTCGGTACGGAACCCGCCTACCGCGGCCGCGTCCTCGCCCTCTACACGCTTGTCTTCCAGGGCACGACACCGTTCGGCGCGCTCCTCATCGGCCTGCTCAGCGAACACGCGGGCGCGCGTGCGGGGCTGGTGGCGGGCGGTACGGCGACGGTGGTGGCGGCGCTGGCGGTACTCGGGGTGGCGGCGGCACGGCGCCGACGAGGCGGAGATACGGATCTGTGAACCCCCGTATGGCCAAAAGCTGTTACTGCCTGACAAGGACTTGCCCCCCGTTCCCCCGAGGCGGCGCGGCCGGAAACCGGCACGATGAATGCACGGCCCCCGTTCCGCGGACGGCGCCGTATTCCCCTTCCTTCCTCCCTCCCATCCTTCCTCCCTCCCATCCTTCCTTCCTCCCTCCCCACCACCCGTAGCAGTGAATGGAATTGGAGACGACATGGCACAGGCCACGCAGGACACCGCGGCGGATGCTGTACGCCTCGCGGAGATGATGTTCCCGACGCTCGTGCCCTGCATGAGCCTGGCCGCCCGGCTCGGCATAGCCGAACTCCTCGAGGAAAAGCCGCGGCTGACCATCCAGGAGCTGGCCGCGGCGACCGACAGCGACGTCCCGGCCCTCAACAAGGTGCTCCAGCGCCTCACTTCGAGCGAGATCTTCGAGGAGCCGGAGCCGGGCGTCTTCGCCAACACGCCGCTCTCCCGGCTGCTCCGCCCCGGGGTGCCGCACTCGCTGCACTCGATGGCCCTGATGATCGGTTCCGACTGGATGTGGAACTCCTGGGGCCGGCTCGACCACAACGTGGCCACCGGCGACCCGGCCTTCGACAAGGTGCACGGCATGCCGACCTGGCCGTGGCTGCGCCAGCACCCGGAGGACGCCGCCGTCTTCGACCAGGCCATGGCGGACTTCTCGCGCGCCATCGCCGGGTCCCTCGTCGCCGCCCTTCCGGGCATGGACAAGGCGGGCACGGTCGCGGACCTCGGCGGCGGTACGGGTACGTTCCTGGCCGCGATCCTGGGCGCCAACCCGTCCGTCAAGAAGGGCATCCTGGTCGACCTGCCGGACGTCCTTGAGCGCGCGCACGACATCCCGCCGGTCGGCAAGCTGATCGACGCGGACCGGATCGAACTCTTCGGCGGCGACTTCTTCGCCAAGGTTCCGGAGAACGTGGACGTCTACGTCACCAAGCAGGTCATGCACTCCTGGGACGACGAGCAGCTCGTCAAGCTCCTGACGCTGTGCCGCGAGGCCTCCCCGGAGGCGCCGTTCGTCGCCGCCGAGCTGGTCCAGCACCACGGGGCCTCGCAGTTCGCGAAGGACTTCAACCTGGTCATGTCGATCACCATGTCCGGCAGCATCCGCACGGCGCAGGAGTACGAGGCCCTGTACGCCCGCGCCGGATACCGTCTGAACCGGGTCATCCCGACCAACACGACCTTCTCCCTGATCGAGGGCGTCCCGGCGAAGTAGGACTGAGGACGGACATAAGGACTGAGGACGGACATGACGCTGATCCAACCGTGGCAGGCCGGTCCCGAGGACGGCCGCGCCATCTGGCACATGGGCGCCCTGATGCGCTTCAAGGCGGTCGGCGAGGACACCGGCGGCCAGTTCTGGCTCGCCGAGCAGATCTCCGACAAGGGGTACGCGTCCCCGCTGCACCGCCACACCAGGGAGGACGAGCTGTTCATCGTCCTCGACGGCGAACTGACCGTCGGCGTGGGCGACAAGACCCTGGAGACCGGCCCGGGCGCCATGGCGTACGCGCCTCGCCACCTCCCGCACCAGTTCCGTGTGGAGTCGGAGAAGGCCCGCTTCCTGATCCTGACGACCCCCGCCGGGTTCGAGGAGTGGTTCTTCGAGACCGGCATCCCGGCGGGCGACCTGACGGAGGCACCGGTGATGCCGGAGGAGGGCCCGCCGGACGTCGGCAAGCTGCTCGGCTCCCTCGCCAAGTACGGCGTGGAGTTCCTGGCCCCGCCCCCGGGCGCCCCGCCGATGGACGGGCCGCCTCCGGGCGCGCCGCCGTCGAGCTGAACCTCTCGGGCAGGGCCGACGACGGCCCTCTCGCACGCGCAGCGCACCCGGCCTCTCCCGGACCGCCCCGTCCGGAGGGGCCGGGTGCGCTGCCGCATGCGGCCTTGCGGCCAGGGTACAAAAGTGTACAGTTCTGTTATGAGTGAGACGCTGCCCATCACCGAGGCCCGTGCCAAGTTCGGCACGCTGGTGCGCCGGGCCTCGCACGCGCGGGAACGCATCACGATCACGGATCACGGCACCCCCGCGGCGGTACTGATCAACCCGCAGGAGCTCGCCGACCTGGAGGACGCCCTGGCACTGGCCCAGTACCGCGCGCGCCAGACGGCGGGAGAGGTCACTGCCGTTCCTCATGCTGAGGTCAGGGCCCGACTCGGCCTGGAGCCGCGGGCTTGAGCTACGAGATCGTCTGGGACGAGCCCGCCCTCAATGCGGCTGCCAGGTCTCTGAAGGACGACCCGGATGGTCTGCGGCAGCTTCTGGACGCCGTCGACCTGCTCGCCGGAGATCCGCGCCCCGTCGGCAGTGCCGAATACGGCTCGGCGGATCTCCGCCGGATGCACGTGGGCCGCTACCGCGTCATGTACGAGATCGCGGAGGCGACCGTCACCATCGTCATCATGCATCTCGGGCGGGTCGGGTGAGCGCCCGGCGGGCAGCACGCCGCCCCGCGTAACGCTCCTTGCGGTGGCCCTGGCCACCGGCCGCGCATCCCAGCCGCTCACCGCGTCCCGTGGGACCCGCATCCGGGACGGTGTCCCGGCAGGTCAGAGCGTGGGTCGTCCCGGTGTTCCGTCAATCGCCGGGCGACCCTGGCGGGTGTCTGCCCCGGCCCGCAGTCTCGTTGGTGCCACCCGGTGCTCCGACCGCGTCGGGTGTCGTCCAACGACCCAACAGGGGGAAGAAATGCGGCCGAACATCGTGACGAGGACCGTCGTCAGCCTCACCGCTGTCGCGGGGATCGCCGCCGGTAGCCTCGCGGGCGCCGGGACCGCGTTCGCTCAGCCCGCGGCGCAGCCCGCCGCCGTCAGCGGCAGCGAGGCCGGTGTGCTCGCGGTGAACAACCTCGGCCTGAGCGCCAAGCAGGCCAAGAAGGTGCAGAAGGTCCTGAAGCAGCACTGGGGTTACAAGGGCAAGATCGACGGGCAGCTCGGCACGAACAGCTGGAAGGCCATGCAGCGCTTCCTCAAGAAGCACTGGGGCTACAACGACAAGATCGACGGCATCGTCGGCAAGAACACCGTCAAGTCGCTGCAGCGGTATCTGAAGAAGTACCACGGGTACAAGGGCAAGATCGACGGCATCGCGGGGAAGGGCACCAAGGCCGCGTTCGCGCGGATGGCCAACAGCCTGTGAGGCTGTGACGTCCCCATGCTGACCAGGAAGTGACCAGGACGAGCGGTGCGCCCCCCGAGGCGCGCCGCTCGTTCGCGTTTTCCCGGGGGTGTGCGGGCACACGGGCGTACTGCCCACGTCAGCCCTCCTGCACGTCGAGGCGGACGCTCACGGACTCGAACGCGGCGCGGATCTCTGCCTTCAGCACTTCGAGGTCGGCGCCGGGTCCGGTCCCGACGGCGTCGACGAGCTTGTCGATCGTCGCGGCCTGCGCGCTCAGCTTGGCCTCCAGGCCGCGCACGCGCTTGCCGATGTCCACGACGATGGACTTGGCCATCAAGTGGTCGTTGCCGGGTGGCCAGTCACCGGGCACGCCGACGACGCCGTCGGTGTTCCAGACCGTGTCGGCAATCTCGCGGGCGGTGGGCATGTCGTCCTCCTGTGCGGGGTTCTGGGGCGACGCAACCGCCCTCGCGGACAAGGCCCTTGCTAGCGTGCAGGACGCCTACGACCAGGGCGATCCGCTCGCCCTGCGGGTGTGGGGCTCGCTGCAGCTACGGGCCGCCGTCTCCTCGGCGCGGGCCAGCAACGGGCAGGAGACCGAGGCCCGGATAGGGCTTGCAGGTGAAGCCGCCGACCGGGTCGACGCCCACACAGGTCCGCCCGTCTACGACCGGCACTCGCTGACGTTCTCCACCGGGAACGTGCAGATCCACTCGATCAGCGTCGCCCTCGAGTTGAGCGACCAGACCACCGCCCTCGAACGCAACCGCCGCGCCGACCCGCATCACATCGCCGCCCTGCCGAAGTCCCGCCGAGGACACCACCACATGGACCTCGCCCGCGCATGGCTGTGGGACGGCAGCCGCGACCGGGCCCTGGCCGAACTGGAGAAGGCCGAGCACGTCGCCCCCCAGCTCGTCCGCAACCACCCGATCGCACGGGCTACCTTGCGGAAGATCGTTTACGCTGAACGGGCCGCCACACGCGAGAAGTTGAGGGGCATGTCCAACCGATTTTCGCTGGATGACCAGCAGCTATTCCCCTGATTCATATTCAGACCCCGCGGCGTCCATACCTTCGGGAGCATGACGGGACGACGTACCCCCCAAGACCTCGCCCGGCGACGGGACTTAGCTGACGCAGCGGTCGGCTGGCCGCAGCGTGGAGACCTGGCCCACGACGCCGCCGCCGACCGTGTTGGCGTCGTGGTGGCTCTTCCGGAGGACACCGGAGGCCCCTTCCACCTGTGCCCCGAGGGCGGCGGAGACAACTGGGCATCCCAGCGTGATGACCTCCAGCCTCACGAAGAGACCGGCGACGGCCTGACCACCGACGAAGCCGCCAGGCCCCCCGGCGGCTTCCCGCCTCACCAGGGCGGCGCGTCATGACCGCCCCCACCACCCAGAAACCCCCGCTCGGCTGTCGGGTCGAGGACTTGGCCCAGGAGCACCGCATCGCCATGGGCACGGCGGCGGCCGAGGAGCACGCGGAGCGCACGGTTGAGGAGAAGATCGGCGTCTGGCCGCCCTGCGCCTGCTCACCCCGCTGCGTCGAAGGGGGCGCCCGATGAGCAGCCTTCCGCCCTGGATCTACCAAGACGCCCCCGTGCTGCTCCTCGACGGCCGCCGCGCCTACGTCTCCGAAGTCCAGGGCTCGACGGTGTACGTCCGCTCGTCGCTCGCGAGCACCTTTCCGTGGCCCGCCCCGGCGCCGCACCCTCCAGCCCGCCCCGGACAACAAGGAGGCCACGGCATGAGCGGCCGAGCAGTGCTGTACGTGTGCATCCAACGCTTCCGCGACACCGAACCGAACGCCGAGGAACGCGCTATCGCTGAAGGACGGGAGTTCGCCGCCGAGCTGGGCCTGGAGGTCGCCGCGGTGCACACCGACACCTTCGGGGAGAAGGACCCCGTCGCACGGCCCGGCTGGCAAGCCGTACGCGGACAGATCACAGAAGGCGACATAGAAGCCGTCATCACCAGGTGGCCGGAATCTCTGTCCCCCCGCCATGAGCTCCGCTTCCCGCAGATGGCCTTCTGTCGCCTCCACAGTGCGCCCGTGCGTTTCTCCTGGCCGCCGCTTCGACGGTCCCAGGAGGCCGGGATGACAGTCTCATGACTGGCCGGGACGGCTGGCGGCCGGAGGTTGGAGACCTCGTCAGGTACCGAGGGGAGAACGCGGTCGTCATCGACATCATCGACGGCATGCCGCGGCTGCAACCGCTCGACGGCGGCCATGAGTTGCTGGTGACCGGGGATCCGCGCCAGGTGAAGGTGCAGGCCCGCAAAGGCACTTGGAGCATGCCGTGACGGCCCGGCACAGGCGCCGGAGGAGTGCGCCTCGGGACTGCCTGTCCGGGCCGCTCTCGGTGCTGGCGGTGCTGGGCCTGACGCCGCCTGCGTTATTGGTCGGCCCCGAGCTGGCCCGCGCCGCGCCGGTCGGTGTCGAGCGGCCAGACCTCGAGCCCGCGGGAGCCGTAGTTCCCACGTACCGGGCCAACGAACAGCACGGCAGCACCCGTTGAGCCCGCTCCGCTGGTCGGATGCCCCACGGTCCCCCCGGCCGGTTTGCCTGGCCAGCGGAGCGCACCAGCCGGGCCGCCCGCCCGTCCCCGTGACCGACATGGGCGGGCGGTCCCTGCGAAGGCCCCCTGCCGGGGCCTGGTACTCGCACATCCCCGGCAGGGTCCTGCACCACTCGAAACCGATCGAGAGGAGCACCACCACATGACCGTCATGCTCGACACCCCGAGTCGCACGGAATACCGCGACCCGCGGGCACTCCTCAACGCGGTACGACCGCACGTCAAGGAGTGCACCTACAACGTCTTCGAGAGCCCCGGCTCGGAAGGTGACCTGTGGGAGCGGGAGATCGCGCTTCTGCTGCGCGACGAGATCGCCGTGCGCTCCCTGGCTGAGCGCATTCTCGCCAACGCCGTCGCCTACCTGATCACCGCCATGGAGCACCCCGAGGTTCACCTCGGCGTCGGCAAGACCGTGGACATCGGCGTACATCAGCTGATCCTCGACAGCCCGGTTTACTTCGCGTTCTGCGAGGTCTACAACGGCGGCCGGTACAAGCATCACGCGCCGCTGGTGCAGCGCCGCACGGACGGCCTGGTGATCCGCACCGCGGACTTCCTGCGCTCCAACGGCTTTGACGCCGACGAGGAGCTGTGGGCCACCGATGGCGCGGAGTGCTCGCCGTGCGACGACAAGGTGCCCGACAGTCACTGACCCACCCCTACAGTGGGCGCCCCCTGCCGCACCTGGGCGGGGGCGCCCATGCTGGTTCAACTGTGAGGACAGCCCGTTGACCGTGCCGCACAACATCGACCACGAACGCGAACTCTGGGACACCTATGCGGAAAGCACCCGCGACAAGGTGTTGGAAGACGAGGACCCGCCGTTCTGCTGGACGCAGTACGCCGGTCACGGCCCCGGCCCTGAACTTCTCGGTGACCCGGGCACAGTGCTGGAGATCGGCTGCGGCACAGCCAGGCATCTCGCGCACCTTGCCAAGAAAGGCATCAAGGCGACCGGACTTGACCTGTCCCCAGTGATGGTGAAGCACATCACCGAACGCTGGGGGTCGCTCGGAGTCCGGTTCGTCTGCGGCGAAGTGCTCGACTACCTGTCGGCCAGCACCGACTCGTACGACGCGATCTATTCGATCTTCGGTGCCGCCTGGTTCACGGACCCCGAACGTCTCTTCCCGCTCGTCGCCGCCCGTCTCAACCCCGGCGGCGTCTTCGTCTTCTCCCAACCCCCGGCCATCCCAGGCGCGTACGGACCGCAGGGCATGTACAAGGGTGGTTTCGCGGGCCGCGCGATGTTCACGTACCGCTACAGCTACACCCCGCAAACGTGGCAAGACTTGCTGCGCGAGGCTGGGTTCGAGGGGGCCAAGGCCGAGGTGCTCGACGCTCCGAAGGCGGGGCACATCGGCACGCTCATCGTCCGGGCCACACGTCCCTGACATGGTGCTTCCGGCGGTACTGCGGCGCTTGTGAGTGGCGCCCAGGCCGAGCACGCAGAAAACGCCCCTGTCCGGCCCGGAGGCCGGACGGGGGGCGGAGTGTTCAGCGTGCGGCGATTCCGTGCAGCGTGGGTCCGAGTGCGGTCAGGTCGGCTTACAGGGCCACCAGACCGCCGATGGAGCTCAGTACAACCCCCAGGGCGATGAGTGCCGGGCCGAGCAAGAGGCGCCACGGAGCCTTCCACTGGCCTTCCATGGATTTGCACAGCTCTGCCAACTCCTCCGCCAGTGCCACACGCACAGCCGATACCTCTGCCTGGCTGCGGCGCTCGATCTGCGCTTCTCGCTCGTCGAGCTCACCGGTCCACCTCTGGTGCCATTCCTCCAGGGCGGTGACCCGGTCGTCCAAGGATGGCGGTTCCGCCGGTTCAGTGCGGACTGTCGCAGGTGGCACGTGGACGCGTGCCTCCAGGCCCTAGGCGCCGCCCCCGCCGCTCCTCAGCAGCCGTACCCCCACAAAATTGATCAAGCGCAGGATTGGACCAGACAAACCGCAAATCCGTATCGAGCACGGCCAGCCCCACAGGCAACTGCGCGACAACCCGCCCGACCATGCCCCGCTCCATGGCAGTCCCCGCCGCCACCCCCGCCCACATCAGCCAGACGACGCACCCTTGATCACCCTGGAGGGCCCCCTGATCATCCTGGAGGGCAACGAGCTGCACCTCGCCCCCAGGAAACCGCCCATCCCGATGCCGCACGGACAGCACCCCCGACCAACTGCCCTCCGCCCGGCACCGCTCCACGACAGCGGGCACGCGTGCGGCATCATCCGGGGCAAGCAGCTCGCCGACCGCCCGCCCGAGCACGTCGTCCGCGGCGTACCCGAGCAGTTCCTCGGCCCGCCGCGACCAGCTCGCAATGACACCGCGCGCATCAGTAAGCAGGGCGGCAGCACCGGAAACGTCAAACGACCCCCGAAGCCCGCCGAGGCCGCTGCCCTCACCTACCGCCACACCAACCACTCCGTTCCCGCGACCTGCACCCCCTCCACCCCCTCCGTGTCTGATACGTCCCATTCTGCGGCGTCCGGCCCGGCGAGGCCGTCTGGCGGCCGCCCTGGTGGACCGCCCTGCTGGAAGAGCCTCGTGGCCCCTCTCAGCCTCGCAGCTCCGTCAGAAACTCGATCAGCGCGGCGTTCACTTCCTCCGGCCGCTCCTGCTGGGTCCAGTGGCCGCAGCCCGGCAGCACGATCGGCTCGCGACGCAGATTGGGCATCAACTCCGGGAGTTTCGCGATGAGTTCGGGCGTTCCCGGAAACGCCGGGACGAGGTCACGGTCGCCGTACAGATACAGCGCGGGCGGCCTGACAACCGTGCCATGCCAGGCAGCGGTGAGCTCCCAGTTCCGGTCCAGATTCCGATACCAGTTCAAACCGCCGGTGAAGCCCTTGGCGTAACTCTCGGTGAGCTCGTCCAGGTCGTCCTCGGTGAGCCAGTCCGGCAGCACGTCGGGGTCGGTCATATCCGCGAGCCAGCCGCGCGCCGGGTCGGCCACCAGAGCCTGGTCGGGGTGCCCGGCACCCGCGGCGTCTCCGGAGGCGGAGTAGAACAACTTGCGCAAGGCGGTCCGGGCGTCCTTGCCGAACTCGGCATCGGCAACCCCGGGCCGCTCGAAGTAGTTCCAGTAAAACCGCCCACCAAACCGCTCCCGCATAGCAGCGAGCGGCGGACGCTCCCCCCGGAACGGCGGCGGCACACTCAGCCCCACCACCCCGCGCACCACGTCGGGCCGCAGCAGAGCGGTATGCCAGGCCACGGGCGCCCCCCAGTCGTGCCCAACGACGAAGGCCCCCTCCTCACCCAGGGCATGGATCAGCCCGATCACATCCCCAACCAGATGAAGGATGCTGTACGCCCCCACATCCTCCGGGTGATCACTACGCCCGTACCCGCGCTGGTCGGGCGCCACCACCCGAAACCCGGCGTCGGCCAACGGCCCGAACTGATGCCGCCAGGAGTGCCACGACTCAGGAAACCCATGGAGCAGCACGACGAGCGGCCCCTGACCCTCCTCGGCGATATGCAGCCGGACATCGTTCACGTCGATCGTCGAATGCTCAACCATGAAGCGAGCGTACGTCCCGCACATCCAATGCCCGGCGCCGGTCTATCACTTGAGCCGAAGTCATCAGTTCGTGTCTCGTGATTCGCACTCGTGAAACCCGGCGTCTTTCCCCTCGTTGTCATGTGACACGGGCAAAGGATTTCAAGACCCTAGGGGCGAGTTCAGCGGATGTCGGGTGAATTCTCGCATGGGACGACCTGGGCCCAGGCTCTGGTCCTGACCGGAGGTTTCCTCGCATTCGGCCTGGTCGGCCTGCTCTTGCGCTCCAGGGTTCGCAAATGGTTCGGCAAAGATCCCGAGCACAATGATCGCGTCACCTTCCTGATCGAGGTCGTCGGGCTCTTCTATGGCCTGTTGGTCGGGCTGGTTGCCGTCGGCGCGTACGACCACTACGTGGAGGTCAAGAAGCTGGTCAATCAGGAAGCCTCGCAACTCACCACCGTCTACCGCGCCGGTCAGGCATTTCCCAACAGCCGCCGATGCCGGATCCAGTCGCAGGTACGCAACTATGCCGAGAACGTTGTCGACGAGGTCTGGCCGAAACAGCGGCTCGGTGAGATCGAGGAGGACCGCGGCAGGCTGGATGCCGTATTCGAGTCGATCATGTTCTACGAGCCCAAGAACACTCAGGAGGAGAACGCACAGTCCGCGGCTCTGGACGCGTTCAACGAGTACAACAACCTCCGTCGCGAGCGGCAGGGCGAGGTGGACATCGGTCTGCTGCCCGAGCTCTACGTCGTCCTCTTCCTCGGCGCGGCCGTGACGATCGCGTCGACCTGGGTACTCGTCGGCATCAGGCTGACCGACCACGTGGCCCTCACCGGTCTCCTGTCGCTCTTCATCGGCATTTTCCTGGCCCTGATCATCGCCCTTGACCACCCGCTCCAGGACAGCAACTCGATCGAGCCGAAACCCTGGAAGGTCGCACTCACCATGGGCATGGGAGTTCCGTCCCAGGGCGAGAAGCAGGTCGGCACCTACTTCGGAGCGTCGACCGCGGAGCGGGTTCCGGGCTGCCTTCTGACCGTGTCCCATTACGTGTCGTTCAGGGGCTCGGAGCAGCTACCGGAGTGAAAAGGCCGACCCGTGACGATGCATGACGACGCGTGACGAACTCACCGCTGACCAGAAGGTACTGATGCCGGACAAGCGCCCTGGGCGGCTGACGCGTATCGCGTTGGCCGCAGCCTCGATCGTTTCGCTCGCACTTAGCACGGCCGCCTGCGCCGGAGAAACCCGGACCGAAGAAGGCACGACGATCACGGTGGCCACCGTCGAATTTACGCGGGACATGGAAAAGCTCATCGACGACTTCGAACAGGAGCACCCCGACACGAACGTGAACATCGAGTTCCTCCCCGAAAACGAGCTGCGGCAGCGGTTGGGGAAAGACATCGCCACTGAGTCCAGCCGATACGACGTCGTCACCATCAACCCGTACGAGGCACCGATCTGGGCGTCGAGAGGGTGGCTGACCCAACTCGATACCTACGCGGGCCAGGGCGACTACGACGTACAGGATCTCATCCCCGCGGTGCGCGAAGCGCTGTCGTACAACGGCGGCCTGTACGCGGTGCCGTACTACGGCGAGTCGTCCTTCCTGATGTATCGCAAGGATCTGCTCAAGGAGGCCGGGCTGAGCATGCCGGAGCGCCCGACCTGGCAGCAGGTCGCCGCGCTGGCGGCGAAGCTCCACGACCCCGAACACGGCCTCGCCGGGATCTGCCTGCGCGGCGGCCCTGGCTGGGGGAACCTTCTGATGCCTCTGAACACGGTGATCCTGACCTTCGGCGGGCGTTGGTTCGACATGGGCTGGAACCCTGAGCTCACCTCGCCCGAAACGAAGAAGGCGGTGCGGTTCTATGTGGACCTGGTCCGCCGGTACGGCGAACCCCGGGCCGCCGAGGCCGGTCCCGCCGAGTGCCTGACAACGATGCGGCAGGGCAAGGCGGCCATGTGGTACGACAGCACGGCCCTCGCCGGCAGCCTCGAGGACCCGAAGAACAGCAAGGTCGCCGGCAAGCTGGGTTATGCCCCCGCCCCAGTGGTGAAGACGGAAAACTCAGGATGGCTGTCGTCCTGGTCACTGGCGATCCCGGTCACGGCGAAACACCCGGACGCCGCATGGGAGTTCGCCTCCTGGGCAACATCCAAGGGCTACCTGAAGCGTTACGGCGATCGACTCGGCTGGGTCCGCGTACCACCAGGCAGCCGCCTGTCCACGTACAAGCTTCCGCAGTACAAGGAGGCCGCCAAGGCATTCGCGGAGCCGACGCTGAACGCCCTGAATTCCGCAAACCCCAAGCACCCGGGGAAGCACGAGCAGCCATGGGTCGGGGTGGCATGGGTCGGCATCCCGGAGTACGCGGGCCTCGGCGACCGAGTATCCGAGCAAATCTCCGCGGCGATCGCCGGCCGCCAGCCAGTCGACAAGGCACTGGCAAATGCCCAGCTCTTCGCGGAGGACGTGGTCAAGGGCGGCGGCTATAGGGACTAGAGCCCCGATCGTCCGGAGCGGGCGCCGGGAATCGAAACCGAGCTCTGAGCTTGGGAAGTTGTCGGCCTTTGCCGCCTATCGAGTCGCTGACCTGGGTGAACGGCTGATCCGTGGCCTCGCTGGGCTGGACCACTTTCCCCTTGATTCGCCGCTGGCCGCCGCTCGATCTGATGCTGTTGTGGTGCGTTCACCGTTGGCGTCCGGATCCAGCCTGGCGGTCTCTGTAAGCGCCTCAGAGATGTTGCTTGGCCGCGCTGACAAGTCGGCTGATGTCGTCACGGGTCCGCACTCTCAGATCGTCGAGATCGGCCCTGCTGTCCGCCTTGGACAACGTCGTGATGCTTGCTTGCAAGTCCTGCGCAGTCCGACTCAGCCTCTCGTCATCCGTGAGCATCTGCACCCGGAAGAGGGCTTCTTGGGCGTTGGAGCGCAAGTCGTAGGCGCGGATGCGCACCGTGTCAGGGTCTTCCGGTGGTGGCTGTTCGTGCTCGCAGAACCAGAGTGGACCATGCAGCGGCGGTAGTTGACCAATGCGCCTGCATAGGCGGAGTAAGCGTCGAGTCGTTCCTGCCGCAGCTTCTCACGGCGGGTGAACTGATGGCTCCTGTCGGTGGTGCGCTGCTGGAATGACAGAGTGATCCCCGAACCAAGCAAGGTTCCCAGTACGGCTATGGCGCTCGCGATGATGGTCTCCACGCCCTCAAGCTGATCACGCTTCGACCGTCCTTGGTGGGCTACAAGCCCAACTCTCCTGCCAGGCTTACCGCCCTGGCATGGCTGCTGCGCTTGCGCGGGCTTGATCAACTCGCGCGTGCGGCAAGGAAGATGGGAATCGCCGGTCGCTCTTGGCGGATTGTGTCTCTGGCCTGCTGGTATGCCGTCTCGGGCGGGTCCTGCGGCCATCCCGGATTCTCCGCCGTTTACCGGGGTTCCCCGACCGATCGGGAACGCATCGGGCACGCGTCGGGCACGAGCCGCGGGCCTATCGCTTGAGGGAGCGGTAGCGCTTCATGAGAGCGGTGATCTTCTCAGGGTTGGCGCCGCTGTTCAGTTCTGCCAGCAGATCATCAGGGCAGAGTTCATAGAGGTCGCCCCACCAGCGCCGGGCTTTGTTGTCCCAGACCCGGTATCCGCCGGGTACCCCTCGGGCGACATAGCGCCGCTTGCTCAACTGCCCTCCCTCAATCCGCCCCGCCGTCTCCACGGGCCGCCCTTGGTCGCTGAGATCGTACGGCTCCCAACTCGTCGACAACTGCACTGGCTTACCGTCGGCAAGGAGCTCGTACTCGGTGCGGACGCACAGATCAGCCTCGGCCCGTCCAGGGCCTCAGGTGCCGTGCTTGCGGCGGCGGTCGCGGACGTGGGCCAGGCCCGGTCACACGCGGTGGTGTTGTCGCAGGCCAACGGCCCACCGTACGGCCAGGACTTGCGTCGCCGACTCGGCCTTAGTCCTGGGACGTGCCCAGGTCTGCGAGAGGTAATCCTTCACATGCTTCTGTGCCTTGAAAGCGTCCGAGACGGTGAATGCGATTCCGGATACTTCGGAGGCGAGCGCGAGAACAATGAGGATGAATGCGGCCACCGGGTCAGGGTAGAAAGCCGCAGGCCGGTAGTGAGGAAAGGGCTCGCCCCGGTGCGCGGTTCCCGACCGGACACCCGGGAAGTGGTAGACCTCAACGTCGGGATGCCAGCCAACGGTTAGCTTGCGGCTCGGGTCAGAGCCGTTCACGTCAGGATGTGCACCAGGTACCAGGCCGCGAACCCGCACCACGCGACCGCGAACACCGCTCGGCCCGGCCGGGTATGAACCCGGAACCACGCCCACGTCCGCTCTGAAAGCGTGTCCCCCTCGCGGCCGTTCCGCAGCGCGTACGCCTCGAACGCCGTGCCCGCCGTGAGCAGGCCGCCCCAGATGATGTCAGCCGTGCTCATGACGCGCTGCGCTCGTCGAGCGCTGCCTTGACGCCATCCTCGATGCGCTTGGTCAGGACGCCGTTGGTGTTCTCGTGGATCTCGCTGAGCACCTGGTCCTGCTGGCCGAGCTTGGACATCAGGAACGCCGCGCCGAGGACAGGGCCGACCAGCGCCACGTTCTCGGCGGTCGCCTGGCCCCAGACCGACAGAGCTACGTATCCGGCGACGGAGATGGCGAACACGGCGACCCGTGCGGCGACCTGCGCCGCCTTACAGGCGTAGCGGCGTACGCAGTCTCGCGCAGGCGGCGTACGCACACGTGGTGAGGGGCGGGCACGCACCGGCGACGACGACGCGGCACGTCGCGCACGGGAGTCTTGAGGCCATCGTTCGACGGCTCGGAAGGGTCGGAAGGAGGCGAACAGATGGTTCAGGGGCCCGTGTTGACGGAGGCGGCGGCCAAGGGGACGGCCGACGGTGCGACCGTTCCCGCCGCCGCTCCCGGTGGGCGGCCGGAAGCGGCGGCGCCGCGGCGGCGGCCTGCCGGTTCGCCCGGGATACGCAAGCTGCTCACCGTCGTGCATGTCGTCTCGTCGGTCGGGCTGCTCGGCTGCACGGCCGGGCAGGTCGTGCTCGCGCTCTGCGGCGCGCTCACCGACGACGGCCAACTCGCCCGCGCCGCCTACCGGTTCATGCGCCTCGGGGCGCACAGCGTGGCCCTGCCGCTGCTGCTCACCGGTCTGGTGAGTGGGGTTCTGCTCGCGCTGGTCACCCGCTGGGGGCTGCTCCGGCACAAGTGGGTGTTCCTGAAAGAGGTTCAGCTGCTCCTCGTGCTGGTGATCGGGGTTGTGTTCCTTCGGCCCTGGATCGAGGTGCTCGTCCAGCGCACCGTGGCCGCCACCGCCACCGGGGCCGAGCTCGGTGCCGAAAGGTGGCTGCTCGCCGGGGGCGAGATGCTTCAGGTCGGGCTGCTCACGCTGGCCACCGTCGTGTCCGTGTACAAGCCGAAGGGGCGCATCCGGTTCCGGCGAAGCGGCGAGCAGGCCGAGCGGGTCGAGCGGGTCGAGCAGGCCGAGCGGGTCGAGCAGGGAGGCACGGCATGAGGGAGAGCCTGATCACGACGAACGGCCCGCAGGACACCGCCGCGGGCGCGAGCGCGAGCCCGGAAGCCGCCGCCGCGGGCGCGAGCCCGCACGACGCCGCGGCCGAGCCCGCCGTACGGCTCGTCGGCGCCATGCACCTCTTCGGCCGTACCTCCCCGCCCGTACTCCTCTTCCACGGCAAGGGCGGCCTGCCCGAGCTCCTCGCCCACCTCGCCGGTGAACTCGACGCCTGGCGGCAGCAGGGCACCGTACCCGAGGCGCCCCCCGTGGGCCCGGAGACCACCGCCGCCACCCGGCCGACCCGTGACAGCGGTCCCCGTCCGACGGGACCTGCGTAACGGACCGAAGAGAGCAGGTCAGAACGGGTGAGGTGACAGCAGTCGCCCGGCAAGCACCCCACAATCACCCCTTTTCCGCCCGTAGTTGGCTTCGGAGCCGCCTGCCCGCCCGGGATGGACGTCCCGGTGGCGGCAGGCGGCTTCCCCGCGGGTGAGGTGCGCGGACCCCTGACGGGGGGACTGCGCCGACGCGATGCTCACGGCCATTGAAGTCCACTGGCCGGAACCGGCGTCAGCCAAGCGTCGGCGGCCTGTCCCAGCCATGAAGGGGCATGACATGCATCGTTCGCTCATTGTTGCCAGGATCGCGCCGGGTGCCGAGCACGACGTGGCACGCATTTTCGCCGAGTCGGACCGTACCGAGCTGCCGGCCATCGCCGGGATCAGGCACCGGTCCCTTTACACCCTGGGCGACTGCTACATCCACATGATCGAGTCCGACGACCCGGGGCGCGAGGCCGTCGAACGGGCCCGTCAGCACCCCGAGTTCGCCCGGGTCAGCGCCGCCCTGGACCCGTACATCACGCCGTACCTGTCCACCTGGCGCGGACCGCAGGACGCCGCCGCGCGCTGCTTCTACACCTACGAGGCCGAAGGCGCCGCCAGCGAGGACGAGACCGGCCCGGCGGTGGTGCGGCGATGACCACCGCATCGGCACCGCGAGCCGAGTGGGTGCGCTGCTCGTCCTGCGCCCAACTCGTCTACGGCAAACGGCATCTGCGGAACCTCCAGGTGTGCCCCGAGTGCAACGCCCCGGCGCGGCTCACCGCCCCCGACCGCATCGAGCAGCTCGTCGACGACGACTCGTTCACGCCGCTGCCCGGCACCGCCACCACGCCCGACGTGCTCGGCTTCACCGACACCCGCCCCTACCCCGTACGCCTCAAGCAGGCCCGCAGGGACACCGAGCTGCAGGAAGCCGTCGTCACCGGCACCGGCACCATCTGCGCGCAGCCCGTCGTCCTCGCCGTCATGGACTTCCGCTTCATGGGCGGCAGCCTCGGCAGCGCCGTCGGTGAACTCATCACCCGCGCCGCCGAGTTCGCCCTGGAGCAGCGCCTTCCGCTGCTCATCGCCTCCGCGTCCGGCGGTGCCCGGATGCAGGAGGGGAGCCTGTCCCTGATGCAGATGGCCAAGGTCAGCCAGGCACTCGGGCGGCTTCAGGAGGCCGGTCTGCTCACCGTCAGCCTGGTCACCGACCCCACGTACGGCGGGGTCGCCGCCTCGTACGCCACCAACACGGATATCGTCATCGCGGAGGCCGGTGCGCGGCTCGGTTTCGCCGGGCCCCGGGTGATCGAGCAGACCATCCGGCAGCAGCTGCCCGAGGGCTTCCAGACCGCCGAGTTCCTGCTCGCGCACGGTCAGGTCGACCTCGTCGCCGAGCGCCGCAACCTGCGCGGCGTGCTCCAGCGGCTGCTCACCGTCGCCCGCCGCGGCGCCCTCGGCAGCGTCCCGGACGGTCAGGGCGCGATCGCCCGCTCCGTGCGGCAGCTGACCGCCCGCGACCCGTGGGAGACCGTCAAGCTCGCCCGGCACGTCGAGCGGCCCACCACCCTCGACTACCTCAGCCGGATCTTCGACTCCTTCGTGGAGCTGCACGGCGACCGCGTCCACGGCGACTGCCCCGCGATCGTCGCCGGGCTCGCGCTCCTGGAGGGCCACGCCGTCGCCGTCGTCGGACACCAGAAGGGCCATACGACACGGGAGTTGGTGGAACGCAACTTCGGGATGCCGCGGCCCGAGGGCTACCGCAAGGCACTGCGCGTCATGGAGCTCGCCGAACGGCTCGGCCTGCCCATCGTCACCCTCGTCGACACCCCCGGCGCCTACCCGGGCCTGGACGCCGAGGAGCGCGGCCAGGCGGTCGCCGTGGCCCGCAACATCCTGCGCATGTCGACCCTGCGTACCCCGGTCGTCAGCGTCGTCACCGGCGAGGGCGGCAGCGGGGGAGCCCTGGGCCTGGCGGTCGCCGACCAGGTGCTGATCCTGGAGAACGGCTACTACTCCGTGATCAGCCCGGAGGGCTGCTCGTCGATCCTGTGGGGCAGCGCCGAATCCGCCGCCGACGCGGCCCGCGCGCTGCGCATCACCGCACCCGAACTGCTCCGGCTCGGCGTCGTCGACGGCGTCGTGCCCGAGCCCGACGGCGGCGCCCACACGGACCACGCGGCGGCGGCCGAGCTGCTGCGCCGCGCCCTGATCCAGACCGTTCCCGCGCTCCGGGCGCGCCGTACCGAGGACCTGGTCGAGCGGCGGCGCCTCCGGTTCCGCCGGTTCGGCCGGGACGCCGTGACCGAGCCGGGTCAAGAGACCGAGACCGAGAAGGTGGCGTAACCGATGACCGTGACCGACGACAACCGGGTGGCCCTCGCTCCCGCCCACGACCAGGGCACGGCCCGCACCGCCGCCCACGACGACGAGCGGGTGCTCGAGCAACTCCGCGACCACGCCCACAAGCTCGCCCACGACCTGCCCGGCAGCCTGCGCCGGATCCGGGTCAGCCGGGCCGACGCGACGGTCGAGCTGGAGTGGCAGGAGCCGGCCGCCCCGACTCCCGCGCCCGCCCCGGTGGCCCCGCCGTTCGCGGCGTACGGCCCGCCGCCCTGGGCCACGGCCCCGGCACCCCAGGCCGCGCCCGCCGAGGCAACCCCGAACACTGCTCCGGCTTCGGACCCGGTCGGCGAAACGGCGGAGCCCCGCGTGCAGGTGGCGTCCCCGATGGTCGGGACCTTCTACCGGGCCCCCGAGCCGGGCGCCGAGCCGTATGTCTCGGTCGGCGACCGGGTCGAGGCCGGGGCGACGATCGGCATCGTCGAGGCGATGAAGCTGCTCAACCCCGTGTCCGCGGAGGTCTCCGGCACCGTCGCCGAGATCTGCGCCCAGGACGCGGAGCCGGTCGAGTTCGACCAGCCGCTGATCGCCATAGTCCCCGACGACCAGTAACGCCGTCCGACGGTTCTTGACGGCTCGTCCAGCAACCAAGCCCGTCCGGCGATTGAGGACGAGCGCCTTCAGCGCGATGAACGGTGCCCGAGCCAACGGTGCGGACCCGTCGTCCAGAAGAGCCCAACCTGCCTAGGAGCAAGCGGTCATGTTCGAGAAAGTACTCATCGCCAACCGAGGCGAGATCGCGCTACGCGTCGCCCGCGCCTGCCGCGAGCTGGGGATCAAGACGGTCGGCGTGTACTCCACCGCCGACCAGGACTCGGCCGTCCTGCGGCACGTGGACGAGCAGGTCCGGATCGGGCCGCCGCCCAGCCGGCAGAGCTATATGAACGCCGCCGCCGTCGTCGAGGCCGCACTGCGCACCGGCGCCCAGGCCGTGCACCCCGGCTACGGATTCCTCTCCGAGGACCCGGACTTCGCGGAGATCTGCGCGGCCAACGACCTGACGTTCATCGGGCCGCGCCCGGAGGTCATGGAGTCCCTCGGCAACAAGGCGTCCGCCCGCGCCCTCATGCAGGACGCCGGACTGCCGCTGCTTCCCGGCAGCGTCGAGGGGGTGCAATCCGCCACCGAGGCACGGGAGTTGGCCGACTCCATCGGCTACCCCGTGATCCTCAAGGCCGCGGCGGGCGGCGGCGGCCGCGGCATGGCGGTCATCCACGACCCCGACGAGGTGGCCCCCACGTATCTCGAGATACGGGCCACCGCCCAGGCCCTCTTCGGGGACCCGACGGTCTACCTGGAGCGCTATCTGGAGCGCACCCGCCATGTCGAGGTGCAGGTGCTCTGCGACGGCCATGGCAACGGCGTACACCTGGGCACCCGCGACTGCTCCGCGCAGCGCCGCAACCAGAAGCTCATCGAGGAGGCCCCGGCGCCCAATCTGCGGCCCGAGGTCCTCGAAGCGGTCGCCGCCGACGCGGTGCGCGGCGCGCTCGCCGTCGACTTCAGCGGTGTCGGCACCTTCGAGTTCCTCGTCGACCCGGACCAGAACCACTACTTCATGGAGATCAACAGCCGGATCCAGGTGGAGCACCCGGTCACCGAGATGGTCAGCGGCATCGACCTGATCCACGAGCAGCTGCACGTCGCCTCGGGCGGTGAACTCCGCCTGGCCCAGGACGACATCGTGCTGCGCGGCGTCTCCCTGGAGTGCCGCGTCAACGCCGAGGACCCGGCCCGCGGCTTCGTGCCGACGCCCGGGACCCTGGAGCGGTTCACGCCGCCGGGCGGCCCGTTCACCCGGGTCGACACGCACGGCTTCGCCGGATACCGGGTCTCGCCGCACTACGACTCGCTGCTCGCCAAGGTCATCGTGTGGGCGCCCGGCCGTGACGAGGCGATCGCCCGCATGGACCGCGCGCTCGCCGAGTTCGACCTCTCCGGTCCCGGCGTCAAGACCACCCTGCCCGCGCTGCGGCAGATCCTCGCCGACCCGGAGTTCCGCGCCGCCGAGCACTCGACGGCCCTCGTCGGACGGCTCCTGCCGACCCCCTGATCCCGTACGCCCGTACACCGCGCGCGTACGACGCGTACGAACCCGTACGCCAGTCAACCACCCGAAAGGACACGCCAGATGACCACCGCAACCGGCGCCCGGATCACCCGGGACGAGCTCGCCGAGATCTTCATCCTCAACACCGGCGTCCCGGCCGGCACCTTCGACGGCCACTACGACGACTCCCTGGAGTCCCTCGGCATCGACTCGCTCGCCCTGCTCGAGCTGGAGGCCATCGCCGCCGAGCGCTACCACGTGCAGGTCCCCGAAGACGCCCTCCAGCTCAGCCTCAACGCCCTGACCGAGACCCTCAACGCCGCCCGGACGGAGGCCGCCTGACATGGCCGCGCACACCGAGAACACGATCCTCATCGACGCGCCCCTCGACATCGTCTGGCGCATCACCAACGACCTGGAGAACTGGCCCGACCTGTTCACCGAGTACGCCTCCGTCGAGGTCATCGAGCGCCGCGGCGACACCGTGAAGTTCCGCCTCACCATGCACCCCGACGAGAACGGCACCGTCTGGAGCTGGGTCAGCGAGCGCACCCCGGACGAGGCCAGCCGCACCGTCGACGCCAAGCGCGTGGAGACCGGCCCGTTCGAGTTCATGCACATCCACTGGTCGTACACCGAGGAGGGCCGCGGCACCCGCATGGACTGGGTGCAGGACTTCGAGATGAAGCCGACCGCGCCCATCGACGACGCGGGCATGGAGAACCGGATCAACACCAACAGCAAGATCCAGATGAACATCATCCGGGAAAAGGTCGAGGCCGCGGCCCGCGTCGCCGCATGACGCCACTCCGCAACCGCCCCACTCGCCCCACCCTCAACTCACCTCAGGAGCACCGAAGATGACCGCCACCGTCCCGGATACGCAGACAGTGCTGCCAGCACAGACCGCCTCGGCCCAGCCCTGCTGCATCGCCGCGAAGGACGTCGCGGCCGACACCCGCCGCGGTGCCGAGCTGCGCGTCCTGCTCGGCCCCAAGACCGTCGGCTCCACCTCCGGCTTCATGGGCGTCGCGACCCTCAAGCCCGGCGAGCGGATCGCCGAGCACTACCACCCCTACAGCGAGGAGTTCCTGTACGTCACCCAGGGCACCCTCACCGTCGACCTGGACGGCGAGGCGTACACCGTCCGCGCCGGTGAGGCGATCTACGCCGACATCAACGTCCGGCACCGGCTGCGCAACGAGGGCACCGAGACCGTCGAGGTCGTCTTCCAGCTCGGCCCGCTCGCGCCCGCGCCGCCGCTCGGCCACGTCGACACCGAGAACGCCGACGGCACCCCCATCGCGGACGCCCCGGCGCCCGGCCCCAAGGGCGTCGCCAAGGAGGTCGTACGGTCATGACCACCGCTCCCCGCGGCCCGCGCCGCACCGTGGTCACCGGCATAGGTGTCGTCGCTCCCGGCGGCACCACCCGGGACCGCTTCTGGGACCTGCTCATGGCAGGGCGGACGGCGACGCGCCGGGTCACGTTCTTCGACCCGTCGCCGTTCCGCTCCCAGATCGCCGCCGAGGCCGACTTCGACCCGGACGCCGCCGGGCTCACCCCGCGCGAACAGCGCCGCTCCGACCGGTACGTGCAGTTCGCGCTCGCCGCGTCCGCCGAGGCCCTGGCCGACAGCGGGCTCGAACTCGACGAGCGCACCCGCGACCGTACCGGCGTCGTGCTCGGCAGCGCCGTCGGCGCCACCACCACCCTGGAGGAGGAGTTCGTGGTCGCCAGCGACCACGGCAAGCACTGGCTGGTCGACGGGGACTACACCACCCCGTTCCTCTACCAGACCCTCGTCCCGTCCAGCCTCGCCGCCGGAGTCGCCGCCCGCTACCAGGTGCACGGCCCGGCCCAGGTGGTCTCCACCGGCTGCACCTCCGGCATCGACGCCATCGGCTACGCCCACCAGCTCGTCCAGGACGGCGAGGCCGACATCGTCATCGCCGGGGCCTCCGAGGCCCCCATCTCCCCGGTGTCCGTCGCCTCGTTCGACGCGATCCGCGCCACCACACCCGACAACGACGACCCCGAGCACGCATCCCGCCCCTTCGACCGCGACCGGCACGGCTTCGTCATGGGCGAGGGCTGCGCCGTACTGATCCTGGAGGACCTGGAGCACGCCCGCAGGCGCGGCGCCGAGATCTACTGCGAGATCACCGGCTACGCGGCCCGCGGCAACGGCTTCCACATGACCGGCCTGCGCCCCGACGGCGCCGAGATGTCCGAGGCCATCACGGACGCGCTCGCCCAGGGCCGTATCGCCGCCGAGCAGGTGGGCTACATCTCGGCGCACGGCTCCGGCACCAAGCAGAACGACCGGCACGAGACCGCCGCGTTCAAGAAGAGCCTCGGCGAGCACGCGTACCGCGTCCCGATCAGCTCCATCAAGTCGATGATCGGGCACTCCCTGGGCGCGATCGGCGCCCTGGAGATGGCCGCCTGCGCCCTCGCCATCCAGAACAAGGCCGTGCCGCCGACCGCCAACTGGACCAACCGCGACCCGGAGTGCGACCTCGACTACACACCCGTCACCGCGCGGCAGGCCGACGTCGACACCGCCCTGTCGGTCGGCAGCGGCTTCGGCGGCTTCCAGTCCGCGATGGTCTTCTCCCGTGTGAAGGAGCTGGCCCGATGAGCACCACGGATGTGGGTATCAACGCGCACATAGACAACGGCCGCCGGGCCGTCATCACCGGCCTCGGCGTCGCCGCCCCCAGCGGCCTCACCCCGCAGGACCACTGGGACTCCACCACCAGGGGCGAGAGCCACATCGACCGCATCACCCTCTTCGACCCGTCCTCGTACGCCACCCAACTGGCAGGAGAAATACCGGACTTCGACCACACCGCCCACGTCCCCAGCCGACTCGCCGTCCAGACCGACCGCTGGACCCACCTGGCCCTCTACGCCGCCGACCAGGCCCTGAAGGACGCCGCCCTCGACCCGGCCGAGCTGCCCCCGTTCTCCATGTCGGTGGCGCTCGCCAGCTCCTCCGGCGGCAACCTCTTCGGCCAGAAGGAACTCCAGCGGCTCTGGGCACAGCCGACCCGCACCGTCGGCGCGTACCAGTCGATCGCCTGGTTCTACGCCGCCACGGTCGGCCAGATCTCCATCCGCCACCAGATGAAGGGCGCCTCCACCGTCCTGGTCGCCGAGGCCGCGGGCGGTCTCGACTCCCTGGCGCACGCGGTACGTTCCATCCGCCGCGGCACCGACATCGTCCTCGCCGGCGGCACCGAGGCCCCCATCGGGCCGTACGCCCTGGCCTGCCAGGCGCGCGGGGGACGCCTGTCCACCGCCACCGACCCGGCCCGCGCCTACCGCCCGTTCGCGGCCGACGCCGCGGGCCACGTACCCGGCGAGGGCGGCGCCGTGTTCGTCGTCGAGGCCCTCGACCACGCCCTCGCCCGCGGCGCCACCATCTACGCCGAGGTCACCGGCTGGGGCGCCACGCACGACGGCGAGCACACCCGGCGCGGCAGCGGCGGCTCCACCGTCCAGTACGCCCGCGCCATGGACCTCGCCCTGGAGACCAGCGGCGTCACCGCCGACACCGTCGACCTGGTCTTCCCGGACGCGGTCGCCGTACCCGAGTACGACCTGACCGAAGTGGCCGCACTGCGCAAGGTGTTCGGCCCCGCCGGCCCGGCCGCGGTCAGCACCCACAAGCCGCTGCTCGGCCGCGCCTACCAGGGCAGCGTCGCCCTGGACGTGGCCACCGCACTGCTCGCCGTCACCCGCGGCGAACTGCCCCCGGCCGGTGGCGTATCCGACCCCGCGCCGGACCGCGCCCTCAACTTCGTCCGCGAAGCGCGCCCGGCCGAGGTCCGCACCGCGATGGTCAACGCCCGCGGCTTCGACGGCTTCAACGGCTCGCTGATCGTGCGGGCGTACGACAGCGACAACGACACGGCCACCACGGAGGGGGAGACCCGATGAGCACCGCCGCAGCCGAGCCGACCACGGAGACCCGCGCCCGGGTGCTGTTCCAGATCCGCGTCCCCGAGGACCGCACCGACGCGTTCCTCGCCGCCTACCAGCAGATCCGCTACGAGGTCGCGGAGGGCGTCCCGGGCCACCTGGTCGACCAGGTCTGCCAGTCCGAGAAGGACCCCGAGCAGTGGCTGATCACCAGCGAGTGGGAGTCCCTCGAGCACTTCCTCGCCTGGGAGCGCACCGAGGAACACCGCGACCTGGTCCGCCCGATGCGGGAGTGCATGACCGAGGCCCGCTCCACCCGCTTCCTGATCCGTAACCAGACGACCCGCCGCGCCGCCTGACCCCATCCCCAGAACACGAATTCAGGAGACCTGTCATGAACCTCAACTTCAACATGGGACTGCTCAGCGTGTGGGTCCTGGCCGCGGCCGGATGGCAGCTCGGCACGCTCTGGATCATGAAGTTGTCGATCCTGCCGATGCTCAACGGTCTGGAGTACTCGCGCTATGTGAAGACCTGCCAGGAGATCGACATGCACGTCTTCCACCCGATCGCGGTGTGGAACGGCGTGATCGCCGCGGGCGTCGGCGTCCTCGCCGCCTTCCAGGCGGAAACCGCCTTGGGAGCGGTCCTCTTCCTGCTCGGCTCGCTCGGCATGATCGTCGTCGGCATCACCTCTGAGGGCTTCAACCGGCCCATCTGGCGGCAGATCGAGAAGTGGTCGCCGGACCCGGACCAGCAGGCCGAACAGTGGATGGCGAAGCGGCGCCGCTGGTGGATCGCCCACGAGATCCGGACGTACGGCGGGATCGGCGCGGTGGCGGCGTACATCGGCGCGGCGCTCGTGACGGTGATGTGAGCCCGGTACACCCCGTTCCTGTCGCCCGGAGGCACTCATGACGATCGACATCCACGGACACATCACCTCGCCCGCGCTGTTCAGCCGCTTCCCGATGCCGCCGAGCCTCGTCGACGTCGACGGCATGATCGAGCAGAAGGAGGCGCTCGGCATCACCACGACCGTGGTGGGCAGCCCGGTGGGTGCCGGGACGATGGTGCCGGTGCCGGGGATCGACAACCACAACCAACCCCTCGGCCCGCTCAGGGAGTTCCACGACTGGCTGGCGGAGACCGTACGCGCCCACCCCGACCGGCTCCGCGCCTACGCCTATGTCGACCCGTACGGCAGCGACGAGGCCCTGGCGCACGCCGACGAACTGCTCGGCCAGGGCGAGTTCGTCGGCCTGATCGCCAACACCAGCGCCCACGGCCGCTTCCTGGACCAGCCGGAGGCCGACGCGTTCTTCGCCCTGGCCGCGCAGCACGGCGCCCCCGTACTCCTGCACCCCCCGGCCGAGCCGGTCGGCGCGGCCTCGCTGCGCGGCCACGGCTTCGGGCTCATCGAGCATGTGGCCCGGCCGTGCGACGTGACGATGGGCGTGGCGGCGATCGTGTTCGCGGGCTGGCTGGAGAAGTACCCGAGTCTGAAGCTGATCGCTTCGGCTGCGGGGGGTGCGCTGCCGCTGCTCGCGGAGAAGCTGGATCTGGCGCGTGGGGGGCCGGGTGGGCCGGGTGGTCCTGGCGGCCGCGGTGGTCCTGGCGGTCCGGGTGGCCCGCCCGGTGGCAGGCCGCCCGTCTCCGAGAGGGTTCCCGAAGGGCCGCCTCCCAGCCAGTCCCTGCGTCGGCTGTACGTCGACACGGGCACCCCCAGCCGCCGCCAACTCGCCGCCGCACTGGACGTGTTCGGCCCGGAACACCTCCTCTTCGGCACCGACTCCCCGCCCCTGACCACCCCCTTGGACGGCGCCCTGGCCCTGATCGACGGGCTCGAACTGACGCCGTACGAGAAGGACCTGGTCCTCGACGGCAACGCCCGCGACGTGTTCGGCCTCCCCGCCGCGCAGTCCGCCCCGACAAAGGCAGCAGTCTCATGACTCAGATACCGGAAACGGAACAGACGAAGAAGTACACGGAAGACCCCTTCCGTCTCGACGGCAGCCGCGCCCTCGTCATCGGCGGCTACGGCGGCATCGGCCGCGAGGTGAGCGAACTGCTCGCCGCGCAGGGCGCCGACGTCGCGGTGGCGGGCCGGGACAAGGGCCGCGCGGAGGCGCTGGCCGCGGAGCTCACCGCCGGGTACGGCGTCCGAGCCGTGGGCCGCGCCGCCGACCTCACCGACCGCGAGGACGTGGAGGCCCTTGCCGCACACCTCGAGGCGGAGTGGCAGGGCGTGGACATCCTGGTCAACTGCGCGAGCAAGCTGGTGGTGACCCCGGCCGCCGAGCTCACCGAGGACGAGTGGCACGAGACGGTCGACGCGAACCTGACCGGCGCGTTCCGCCTCTCCCAGGTCTTCGGCCGCCTGATGATCCGTACGAAGACCCCGGGCCGCATCATCCACTTCTCGTCGGTACGCGGCCTGTTCGGCGGCCGACGCGGCTTCTCCGCCTACGGGCCGAGCAAGGCCGGGGTCAACCTCCTTGTCAAACAGCTGGCCACGGAGTGGGGCAGCCACGGCATCACGGTCAACGCGGTCGCGCCCGGGTTCGTCAGCACCGAGTTCGTCGAGGACGCCGCGGCCGACCAGGGCTTCGTCCAGATGATGCGCCGCCGCATCCCGCTCGGCCGGTTCGCCGAGCCGGAGGAGGTCGCGTCCGCGGTCGCGTACCTGGCCTCGCCGCTGGCCCGGTTCGTCACGGGACAGGTCCTGATGGTGGACGGGGGTGTGAGCAGCAGCTCCTGAACTCCGCACTCGTACCGAAAACAAGGCATTGGAGAAAGGAATCCACCATGTCCACCTGGCACGCCCTGCAGTACCCGCTCAAGCCCGGCACCGAGGAGACCGTCAAGGAACTCTTCAAGGTCAGCGGCCGCCCGCAGTTCTCCGTCGCCGACGCCGACGGCAAGGTGGTCGGCAAGCTCCTGGGCACGATGGCGTTCGTCGGCAAGGAGATCGCCGTCCGCGTCATCGAGGTCGAGGGCCCGCTGCCGCTGGTCGCGGCGCACATGAGCCGACAGGAAGAAGTCCGCGAGTTCGAGCGGCAGTTGGAGCCGCACCTGGCGAAGGAGCGCGACATGGTCACCCCTCAGGGCGCCCGCGCCTTCTTCCAGGAAGCGGGCCTGGAATGCGTCCTGAGCCGCCGCCACGACGCGCCGCTGGACGCGGCGGTCTGAGCACAGACCCTCGTCCGGCACCGCGCGGCCCCTTCACGCACCACGGTGAAGGGGCCGCGTCGCACGCACCGGTCCTCCGGGGGCACAGTCCCCCCTTTAGGCAGACGCAATCTCCTTGGCCCATACGCGAGTTGGGCCCTATGACGCACGCACGCACTGAGGAGCAAAGACACATGGAGATAGGACTCGGACTGCCCAACGCGGTCCCGGGCACCACCGCCCGCACCCTCCTGGAGTGGGCCACGGCCGGGGAGGCCGCCGGTTTCTCGGCCCTGGCGACCACCGACCGGCTCGTCTACCAGAGCCACGACGCCCTCACCGCCCTCGCCGCCGCCGCGGCCGTCACCGCCCGGCCCCGCCTGACCACGGCCGTGCTCGTCGCCCCGCTCCAGTCGAACTCCGCGCTGCTCGCCAAGCAGACCGCCACCATCGACCGGATCTCCGGCGGCCGCCTGACCCTCGGCCTCGCGGTCGGCGCGCGGCCCGACGACTTCAAGGCCTCCGGCGTCGAACACGCGGGCCGCGGCAAGCGGTTCGACGCCCAGCTCGACGAACTGGCCGCCGTGTGGCGCGGCGAGCGACGCGGCTTCGCGGGCGGCATCGGCCCCGGCCCCGAGCAGCAGGACGGACCGCCGCTGATCCTCGGCGGCCACTCACCGGCCGCCATCGCCCGGGCGGCACGCCGGGGCGCGGGCTGGATCGGTGGCACCGGCGGCCCGGACGTGTTCCGCGGCGGCGCCGCCGCGTTCCGCGCCGCCTGGGAGAAGGAGGGCCGCGAGGGCACCCCGAGGATCCTGGCCCTCGCCTACTACGCCCTCGGCGACACCGCGGAGCAGGACGCGGGCGCGTACCTGCGGGACTACTACGGTTTCGCCCCGCCCTTCGCGGACCTGGCGGTACGCGGCGCGGCGGTGGGCGAGGAGGGCCTCAAGCGCGTAACGGCCGGGTACGAGGAGGCAGGCTGCGACGAACTGATCCTCTTCCCGTGCAACTCCGACCCCCGCCAGCTGGACCTCTTGGCGGAGGCGGCACTCTAAGCGGCACCTATCAGCTCGTCCGGCGTTTGAGGACGAGCGCTCCCCCAAGCTCTCAACTGCGTTCGAGCAGGGAGGTACCCCCCTGCGCGATATCTGCGGCGGGGTCCGGGG
>NZ_JBSFUT010000058.1:0-35248 GCF_053591935.1 Streptomyces sp. NPDC002851
GCCTACAGCCCCGCTCTGACGGACTTCGTGTTCATGGTCCGTGACACCTCGCAGATGTTCATCACGGGCCCGGACGTTGTGAAGGCCGTGACCGGTGAGGAGATCTCGCAGAACGGGCTCGGCGGCGCGGACGTGCACGCGGAGACGTCGGGCGTCGCGCACTTCGCGTACGACGACGAGGAGACCTGCCTCGCCGAGGTCCGCGACCTGCTGTCCATGCTCCCGGCCAACAACCGCGACAACCCGCCCGTCGTACGCGGCGACGACCCCGCCGACCGGCGTGCGGAGCGGCTGCTCGACCTGGTGCCGACCGATGGGAACCGGCCGTACGACATGCACCAGGTCATCGAGGAGCTCGTCGACTACGGAGACTTCCTCGAGGTGCACGAGCGCTGGGCTCGGAACATCGTGTGTGCGCTCGCCCGGCTCGACGGCGAGGTCGTCGGCATCGTGGCGAATCAACCGCAGGTGCTCGCCGGGGTGTTGGACATCGAGGCCTCGGAAAAGGCCGCGCGCTTTGTGCAGATGTGCGATGCCTTCAACATCCCGATCGTCACATTCCTGGACGTGCCCGGATTCCTGCCGGGCGTCGACCAGGAACACGGCGGGATCATCCGGCACGGCGCCAAGCTCCTTTACGCCTACTGCAACGCCACCGTGCCGCGGATTTCGCTGATTCTCAGGAAGGCGTACGGGGGCGCCTACATCGTCATGGACAGCCAGTCCATCGGCGCGGATCTGACCTACGCCTGGCCGACCAACGAGATCGCCGTGATGGGCGCCGAGGGCGCCGCCAACGTGATCTTCCGGCGGCAGATCGCCGCGGCCGACGATCCGGAGGCCATGCGGGCCCGCATGGTCGAGGAGTACAAGGCCGAGCTCATGCACCCCTACTACGCGGCCGAACGGGGGCTCGTGGACAACGTGATCGACCCGGCCGAGACCCGTGAGGTGCTGATCTCGGCCCTGGCGATGCTCCGCACCAAGCACGCAGACCTGCCGTCCCGCAAGCATGGCAATCCCCCGCAGTAACGGAGCACATCAATGGTCAAACAGGAACGTGCCGTGCGGACCCGCAAGGCGCTGATCCAGTCCGCCGCGCAGGTCTTCGACGAGGACGGCTTTCATGCCGCTTCACTGGCCACGATCAGCGCGCGGGCCGGGGTGAGCAACGGTGCGCTGCACTTCCACTTCGCCAGTAAGGCGGAGCTCGCGGCCGCGGTCGAGGAGGCCGCGGCCGTGCGGCTCGGCGACCTCATGCCCGAGTTGTCCAACGGGGCGTCAAATCCCTTGCAGGATCTGGTCGACGGCTCGCACGCGCTCGCCCGCGGCCTGGCCGAGGACGTGGTCCTGCGGGCCGGGTTCGAGCTGAGCGGCGACCGGACCCGCGGTGAGGCGCGGGACCTGTGGGGCCAGTGGCGGGACTGGATTGCGTGCGTCATCGAGAAGGCCGCGGGGGAGGGCACCCTCGACGCCGGGGTGCGGCCCACCGATGTTGTCACCTCCGTCGTGGCGGCCACCGTGGGCCTCGAAGTGCTCGGCGCCCGGGACCCCGACTGGCTGTCCCAGCCCACGCTCACCCGCTTCTGGCAACTCCTGTTGCCCCGGCTCGCGGCCGCCTCGGTGCTCGCCGGGCTCGACGCCGAGGGCAACGGACCGGTACCCGCTCTCGGAGGGCCGGGTATACCGGCGCCGCGCAACGGGAATGCCGCACGCTGACCCGAGCAGACGCCTCTGGCGGGGCTCCATCTTCGTCATCGGCCTTCCTCATCAACACTCCCCGTCGCGGCGGCCTGCGGCCTGGCACCCGGTGTCTTCGGGCCAGAACCGGAAGCTGACGGGATCGTTGAAAGCGCAATAAACAAACCGGGCGGTCTTGTTGAGTGTGATCGGAGCGCACTCGCCCGTCGTCGGTTTCTGCGCCTGTCCGGGCGTCATGTCGGTCGCTGTCGCCGCTCGCGCCCCCGAAGCGCGCCCGGTGGCGTAGTGCCGTTCGGTCACTGCCGGCCCGCAGTTCGTGCCCTGCCCCTTTGCCGTCACGCTGCGGGTTCCTCATGTCCAGTGAGGCTACCCCATTGACAAACCGACTGTGCTGTTTTTTTAATCGGTATTGAGTCAGAGCCCGCAGCTCGCCTTGACCGGTGCGGAAGCGGTGGCCCTGCAACGAGCTGACCTGACACGCACCTACGAGGGGATCAAGATGGACATCGAAGTGCTGGGCGCGCTCGCCGCGCGTGAGAACGGCGTCTCCACCACGCCCACTGCCCCCAAGCCGCGTCAGGTGCTCGCGCTTCTTGCGCTCCACGCCGGTCAGGTGGTCTCTGTGGCCACCCTCACCGACGAACTCTGGGGCGAGAATCCGCCGCGCAGCGCGCGCACCACGCTGCAGACGTACGTGCTGCAGCTGCGCGAACTGATCGGCGAGGCGCTCGCCCAGGACGAGGACGCGCGGACCATCACCGCCAAGGATGTCCTCGTGACCCTGCCGGGCGGCTACCGGCTCAACACCCGCGGCGGCTATCTCGACTTCCGCGAGTTCGAGCGGCGCGCGGGCGCGGGCTACCGGGCCATGGACGCCGAGGACTACAACGGCGCCGCCAAGCGGCTCCGTGAGGCCCTTTCCCTGTGGACCGGGACCGCCCTCGCCGACGTCCAGGCGGGCAACCAGATCGCCCTCGAGGTCAAGCGCCTCGAAGAGGCTCGCCTGTGCACCCTCGACCAGCGCATCGAAGCCGACCTGCGGCTCGGCCGCCACCGCGAGCTGTTGTCCGAACTGACAGTCCTGGTCAGTCAGTACCGGATGCACGAGAGCCTGCACGGCCAGTTCATGGTCGCGCTGCACCGCTCCGGCCGCCGCGGCGAGGCGCTGAGCGTCTACCAGCGCCTGCGCACCACGCTGGTGCGGGAGTTGGGCCTCGAACCGTCACCGGCGCTCAGCCGCCTGCAGCGGTCGATCCTGATGGCCCATCCCGAGACGGCGGCCCCCGCCGCGGCCCCGGCCGTGGACACCGCTGGGGCTCCGGAGCGCAACGGCCGCGTGATCGCCCGCGCGAGCTGACCGGTACGGCTCCCGCGATTCCTTTACCTGTCGGCGCGGCCTGGTCCCCGGGAGGGAGGGGCGCTCACGCCCATTTCCGGCGAGCTCCGGCGGAGTTCGCCGGGCGGGTCGTTCTTCCGCCGTAGTCGTAGGCACCGAGGTCGCTCGTACGAGGCAGCCTGGCGGGCCAGGGATTTGGGCACTGCGAGCGATGTCCGGAGGCCCGCGGCCCCGGCAGGATTCGTCTGTGACGAATCGGGAGAAGGAATCCCGGGTTTCGGGGAAACTGGCCGAACAGCGGTGCCGGTTCCTCGCATTGATGATGCCCACGCGCGGCATGGACCCCACGGCGCAGCCCCCGCGACCTGATGGCAAAGCCGAGTAACTCTCCCAAGGGCGCGATATGACCGGCCGCTGGATCGCCCAGCCCGCCCTGGCCGCGTAAGCCGGGCGGCTGCGGGATGCGGTGCGTGGCGCGCGGGAGCACGGCGAGACGATGCGGGTCTGCGACATCGCATACACCTTCGCGGTCGGCCGCGCCGACCTGGAGCGCCGCGTGGCCGTCCCGGCGGACACCGTGGACGTCCTCCTGTCCGGTCTGGACACCCTCGCGGCGGGGCCCGCCCTGCCGTGGCGGCGCTGCCGGTACGACCTGCGGATCGACCGCCTCCACCGCCAGGGGTTCGGCACCGCCGCACACGAACCCGCCCTGCCCCAGGGGCACTTGCGGGACTTCGGACTTGAGCCGGGGAGCGACTTCGCGCGTATGGCGGCGAGGGACGCCGGGCGTACGGCGGCGTCGGAGTCCGGCCCTGAGTCTGCGGCCCTGAGTCTGCCTCCGCCGCGGCCCGAGACGCCGTGCCCACACTGCAATGGAAGGCCCGTATGGCTGTCGTCGCACCCACGGCGTCGCAAGTGAAGTCCGAATTTCAGGAGAAGTTCGCCATGACCCGTCAGCGCAAGATCTCGCTGCTGCCGCTGGACGGCGCGGCAGCAGCCCCCACCCCTACCCCGGCCCTCGCATCGACAGCACCGCCCCCGGCTCCGGAGCCCGTCGCTGCCGCGCCCGTGCCGGCCCCCGCCGTTCCGGCCGCCCTCCACGACGGCTTCGCCGAGCGGGTCGCGGGGGAGGTAGGGGAGGTGCTTGCCGGGGTGCTCTACGTCGAGCCCACCCAGCTCGACCCGGAGCAGAGCTTCGCGATGCTCGGCGTCGACTCCATCCTCAGCGTCGAGTTCGTGGCCCTGGTGAACGCCAAGTACGGCACCGACATCAAGGTCACCGAGCTGTACGACCACCCGACCCCGGCCGCGTTCGCCTGCCATGTCGCTGCGCGGCTCGGCGACGGAGCGCCGCAGAAGCCGGTGTCCCAGCAGGCCGTACCCGCCCCCGCCCCCGGCCCCGTACCCGCCCCTGCTCCCGCGCCGCAGCCGGTGACTCCGGCCGTTCCCGCCCAGGCGGCGCCCACACCCGTGGTGGCCCTCCCGCCCGCGCCAGCCCCCGCCCCCGCCCCCGCGCACGAGCATCGTGCCGGTGCCGTTCTGGCGTCGCTGCGGCAGCAGCTCGCCGAGACGCTGTGCTGCGACATCTGGGACATCGACACCGAGGCCAGCTTCAACATCCTGGGCCTCGACTCGATCCTCGCGTTCGAGTTCGTCGCGTTCCTCAACAAGACGTACGGGCTCGACGAGAAGGCCGGTGTCCTCTACGACCACCCCAGCCTGGCCGCCCTCGCCGCCCACATCGCCGCCCATACCGCCCCGGCCCCCGCGGCTCCCGTGTCCGCTCCGGCTCCTGCCGATCCCGCTGCTGAGGCCGGTGCGGGCGAAGACGGCATCAGCACCGAGGCCCTGGACGCGCTGCTCGGCGCCGTACGCGACAACCGGCTCACCGTCGAGCAGGCGCTGGCGCTCCTGCCGCAGCGCGGCTGACCGGCAGGTCGGTATCGAAGCGAGCAACGCCTACTGCGGTGAGACGTACACCGACGTCCCTGCCCTGTTCGCGGCCCGGGCCTCGACGACAGCCGGATGAGGAACCTGATGATGGCGCGCAAGAGCGTCGCGCCGCACTGCGAGGACGTCGTGCCGTTCGCCGTCAATGCCGCTGAGCCGATCGTCGACGCCCCCAGCGACGAGGAGGGCGACGGTGGCCGCGGAACTCGCTTCGGCGCCCGGGACTTCACCCGCGACCTGGACCGTTTCCCGCAGGACGGAGGTGCGTCCCGCTGACCGCGGCCCCTGCTGTGCTGAGCCGGGCACGCGGAGTGCTCCGGTCCTGCCTCGACCTGCCGGAAGCGCTCAGCCGGAGCGGCCGGTCGACTTCAGCGGCCCTCGAGGCGTACCGGACCCGGCTTCTGCCGACGGACGAGAACCTTGGCCGGGGGCGAGCCACACCTTTCCCGACCCGGGTCGCCTCCCCCTCGTCCACCAGCTGCTCGGGCGGCTCGACACAGCGGAGCGTGCTGCATGAGCACCAGGTCCAGTACCGCAGTTGATGCTCTGCCCGGCGTCGTCTCGCTCGACGACCCCGAAGGCCGCAACACGTTTTCGGCCGGGCTGATCGCGGGGCTCGTCGACTCGGTCGAGCGGGCCGACGCCGACGCGGGCAGCCGTGCCGTAGTCGTCGAGGGCAGGCCCGAGCCGTTCTGCGTCGGCGCACCCAGCGTGAGCTGGTCAACTTCGCCTGGGACAACGGAAGTTGCGACACCGACGACGTCTTCCGGCGCCGAGCTGCGCGAACGGGGCGCTCCGGTTCGCATCGTGCCGGACCAGGACGCGCCGCGCACTGCCCGCGAGCTCGCCCGGGCCGTGTCCGGGGCGCCGTGGGCCTCCCTCGAACTCCTCAAGCGGGAGCCGGACGGGGAAACCGGCCAATGACCGCACGCCGCTTGCCGCCCGCCCGCACCGTCACAGCGAGGACGATGGACCCGATGGACCCGATGGACCCGATGGACCCGATGGATGCGAAAGAGATCCTGACCCGGCTCAGGGACGGCACCCTGGACAAGGCGACGGCTGCCGCCCTGTTGAGGAGGGCCATGTCGCCCGAGGCCCCGGCGGCCGCGCCCGTCGGCCGGGGTGGCAGCGTGACGCGTGAGCAGGCAGAGGCGATGCTGCGGGCCGCCGCGGCCGGGTTCAACGCCGCGACTGCTGTGGGACATCGACCCGCAGAGCCCCCGGCGCCGGGCACCGCAGCGGACAAGTCCGGCCCCGCCCCTGGGACGTCCCCGCAAGGCCCCGCCCAGGAACCCATCGCCGTATTCGGCTGCAGCGCCCGCTTCCCGGACGCGGCCGAGAGGCGCCTGGACGTGATGGTCGAGCGGTACGCGCGACGGGTGCGGGAGTTCGTCGACGGGGCGTCCCGGGGGGCCAGGGCTCCCGTGGACGAGAACGAGGCGCTGCTCGCCGCTGCCGACGCCCATCTGGAGGAAGACCGGGCCCTGACGGGAGCGATGGGGGCCCGGTACACGGACGTGCGGGAGCAGAGCCGTGCGGTGGTGGCCGGTGCCCTCGACCTGGAGGCGCCGCAAGTCGCCCTGGACGCGGATCTGTCCGGCCTCGGTGCGATGTCCTTCACCATGGTCCGGATCGCCCAGGAGATCGCACGGTTCACGGGTGCCGCGCTGCCCATCGACGCGCTGATCACGGGCCCAACGGTCGAGGCCTTGACAGCGGCGGCCACAGGAGCCGACACCCATGCCGCCACCAACGCCGATGCCGCCCCCGATGCCGAGCCCGACGCCGCCACCGCCGCCGGGGCCGGAACGGTCGCCGCGGGGATCACCGCCGAGCAGGTCGCGGCGAAGGCCGCCGCCGTCCTTGGCGCGGAGGCGGTCCAAGTGGCCCCGGACGCCGATCTGTTGGAAGCCCGGACGGGGCCTCCGCCCCTCTCCGAACGGCTCGGCACCCTCTGGGGCCTCTCGGACACCGGGCCGGAGGCCGTCCCGCCGGTCGTCGTCGACGGCACCGCGACGGCCGCCGCGGACCCGCCCGCACCGTACGCCCCGGCCGCCGCACCGGCGGATGCCACGCCCCTCGCCCGGCTGGCCCGGGTCGTCGCGGCCGAGACCGGGCTCGACGCGGGGCGGCTGGACGCCGGACAGGACCTGTTCGCGCTCGGGGCGAACCTTCGGCAGCTGGTGCGGATCGCCGCGCGGATCGCCGCGGACGGCGGCGGCGAACTCTCCCTGGAGACCCTGCTCACCGCCGCCGACCTGGGTGCCCTCGCCGCCGCCGCGTACCCCGGCCGCGCCGGCCACGCCGTACCCGCCCATGCCTGAGCGCCCGCGACACCGCGCACGACGAAAGCAGTGATCACCATGACCATGATCTGGACGGTCCCCGGCCAGGGGACCGCACGCACGGGCGCCAACGCCACCGCGCGGCCGTACGCGTCCGTCGGCGTGCTCCACCCCCTCATACGCGACCGCGAGCACGGGCCTGCCCGGACCCGGCCCTCCGCGCCCTGCGGGCGCGGCCGCATCCCAGTGCAGGCGGCCCGATGAGTGCCGGATACGCCGACGAGCAGGAGCGAGCCACGGTCCAGATCTGGTTCTGCCCCAACGACGGGCTCGACGAGCACACCAGCGCGCTGCTCGCCCGCCACTGGCTGGACGCCCACGAGCACGAGATCGCAGGGAAGTTCCTCTTCGAACGGGATCGGCGGCAATACCTGGTGGCCCATGCCCTGGTGCGCCGGGTGCTGTCCCTGGAGACCGGCGTGCCGGAGGCCGAGGCGACCATCTGGCGCTCCTCGCGTGGCCGCCCGTTCCTGCAGGAACCGTCGAGGGGCCCGGGGCGCGTGCCCGCCGACGGACTCGACTTCAACCTGTCGCACGCGCACGGCTACAACGCCGTCGCCGTCGGCCTCGGCCGCCGCGTCGGCGTCGACGTGGAACGGCTCGACCGGGCCGCGGAGCACGGCCTCGACATGATCGTGGAGAGCTTCGCGACCGAGGAGCGCGGGCAGATCGCCGCGATCCCGCCGGGCAGCCGCCGGGACCGGGTCACGCTGCGGCTGTGGACGCTGAAGGAGGCGTACGCCAAGGCCCGCGGCCTCGGGCTCGCGCTGCCCTTCGACTCATTCGCGTTCGAACTGGCCGAGGACGGCGGGGTCCTTGCCTTCCGCCCGCCGGAGGGGGACACGGCGGAGCGCTGGCTCTTCGCCGAGGTGGAGCCGCGCCCTCAGGTGCTGATGTCGCTCGCCGTGGAGTGCGGCGGCTCCGGCACCCCGCCGCCCCGCCGACTGCTGCTGCACGACGGTTTCCCCTGGGGCCGGGCGGCCCCGCGCGAGGTGCCCCTGCCCCCGCGGCACCGGGCGCTGCCCGCGCTCACGGCGGCGTGACGCCGGCCTCAGTGAGCCCACGGTCCGCGGTGTACGGGGAGAAGCGTTGACTACTCCGAGGCCGGAAGGCCGGTGAAACCCCTCCACTCCGGGGTGTGCTCTTGCCCGTCCTACTGGCCCGAGGCCGGGCGCGTCAGCAGCTGGTCGACGCGGCGCATCAGGGCCTCCTGCTCCAGCGACAGACGGTCGATGCGGCGGCGCAGGCCGTCCCGGTCCATCACCTTGATGTCCAGGCCGTGTTCGCGTGCGGCACGCAGCGCGCCGCCGACGGTCCTGCCGTCCTCGGGGCCCGGTCCCTGCCACAGCTCCCGGGAAGCCCGTACCGCTCGATGCCGACGGCCCGTGCGCCGCGCTTGGCGAGCTGCCGCGGCGCACGGGGCGATGCCCGAGGAGCCGAGCCCGGCCACGACGCCGTCCGTGTCGCCTTCGTCCGTCATGAGGACCTCGCCGGTACGGGGACGGCGCGGCGAGCGGCCCTGGCGTCCCGCACCACCAGGTCGAGCAGCGGGCGCGGGTCGTCCTGGAAGTAGAAGTGACCGCCGTCGAAGAGGCGCAGGCCCTGGAAGCGCTCGCAGTGCCCGGCCCAGTCGGCGATCCGCCGCGGCGCCACGACGACGTCGGTGCGGCCGCCGTACGCCGCGACCGGCATCGTGAGCCGCGGGGCGTCGGGCGCCGGGTGCCAGGTGTCGACGACCTTCAGGTCGTTGCGGATGGCGGGTGCGAACATCGCCCACAGGTCGGGGTCGTCCAGGATCTCCCGCGGGGTGCCGCCCATCGCGGCAAGGTGGTCGCGCAGCTCGGCGTCCGGCAGCTCGTGCCGCCGGTCGCCTTCGTCCTGCTCGCCGGGTGCGGAGCGGGCTGACATACCCAGCCAGAGCGGCAGTTCGCGGCCCTGCGCGGCCAGCTCCAGGGCCAGCTGATAGGCGATCAGGCCGCCCATGCTGTGCCCGAAGAAGGCGAACGGGCCGGTCAGTTCGGGCCCGAGGCGGTCCAGGAAGAACTGGGTGAGGCGGTGGGCGTTGTCGATCGGCGGCTCGTCGGAGAGGCGGCCGCGGCCCGGAGCGTCGATGAGTCGGACGTCCCAGGTCGCGGGGAGCAGCCCGGGCCACTCGCGGTAGAGCAGGTGGGAGCCGCCCGCGTGGTGGAAGACGAACAGGCGCAGGTCGTCAGGTGTGCTGCCGTACATGGGTTCTCCCTCGGGTCGGGCCGCGCTCGCGCGGCCAATGCCACGCCGGCACCGGCTCAGGCGGGGGCGGGCGCACAGCCGGGGCCGTGGCCGCCGTACGGGGAGCCGCAGTGCTCCACCGTCTGGACGTGTGCGAAGCCCAGGGCCTCGGCGGGCTCGACCCGTTGGAGGCTCCCGTCGTAAGAGGTCCTCGCGCTCTTCCGGCTCGGGTCCGGAACCAGGAAGCAGGTGAGGCCGAATTCCATGGGGCTCCGTCTGGTGATCCGATTCCGGCTGCCCGGAAATTGCACAACTCTTCGGCCATCGGACCTTAGACAGCACGGGAGCGTGGACGGAACGAAATCCGGCCAGACTCCAGGCGGGCTGCGCGGCGGCTTGAGTTCCGTTCCGGCCACGGCGTCCGCCGCAGCCGCGCTCTGAAAGCGGCTGCCACCCGTTTCCGAGCGGGGTCGGGTCATGAGTTCAGGAAAACCGACCTCGATTCCACGGCGCCGCCGGGACGAGCTCAGCCGCATCGTGTGCAGCGCATCGAGGCAGTAGTGGCCTTAATAGGGGCGGCCAGGCAGATGTCGGTGGGACGTAAGAAGAGCCCTGAAACAGCGGTAAGGCACGGTAATTGGAGAACCACTCAATGGTCAGTGGAGCGCGCCGTGGCTAAAGATTGATGGCCGCTACGGTGCATCTTGCCCATGGATCGGGGGGAAAGGACAACGATCCTTCTCCTGGCGCAATATCGACGACGCGCCTCGGATACCGCATCCCACACCGGCTCGGCACCCGAGAAGAGGCTGTCGAGGTACGGAGGAAACCATGAAGATCGAGGTTCTTGGTCCACTGAGTGCCGATGTCAACGGAATGTCGATCGTGCCGACGGCGGGCAAGCCGCGGCAGATCCTGGCGCTGCTCGCGCTGTACCCGGGCCGGGTGATGCCCGTGCCTACGCTCATGGAGGAGATCTGGGGCACACAGCTGCCGCAGAGTGCGCTGACCACACTGCAGACCTACATCCTGCAGCTCCGCCGCCGGCTCGGCACCGCAATGGGGCCGGACGCCCCGGGCAACGCCAAGGAGGTGCTCGCCACCCGGCACGGCGGCTATCTGCTGCAGATACCGCCGGACGCCGTGGACGTGCACGCGTACGAACGCCTCGTCGGCGAGGCCCAGTTGGCGTTCGACGAGGGCGAGGACGAGCGGGCCGCGCGCACCTATCGTGAGGCCCTCGACCTGTGGCAGGGACCTGCCCTGGTCGACGTGCGCGTCGGGCCCATCCTGGAGATCGAGGTGATGCGCCTGGAGGAGAGCAGGCTGGTCACCCGCGAGCGCCGCATCGACGCCGACCTGCGGCTCGGCCGCCATGTCGAACTGATTGCCGAGCTCACGGATCTGATCGCCCGTCACCCACAGCACGAGGGCCTGCACTCGCAGGCCATGGTGGCGCTCTACCGCTCCGGCCGACAGGCCACTGCGCTCGACGTCTACCACCGCCTTCGCCGCCGCCTCATCGAGGACCTCGGCGTGGAACCGTCCCCGCAACTGCAGCGCCTGCACCAGGCGATGCTGGCGGTCGACCCGCAGTTGGACGTGGTCTCCGGGCCGCGGCGGACTTCTACGTTCGACCTGTACGCGGCGTGAAAGCAAGCCTGTCCGGCGTTTGCGGACGAGCGTGTTCAGCGTCATAAAGCGGGAGTCTGGGGGGCGCAGCCCCCAGATGACGGCCATCGAGCCGATGGCACGGACCGCGCTCACATGGCTGATTCGAGTCGTCCTCCAGCGGATGCGGCGAGGCTCGGCCTCATGAACGGTTCCGTCTCGGAGGGCCCGCCACTGCGTCTGTACTGCTTCGCGCACGCCGGCGCCGGAACGACTTCGTTCGCCCGCTGGCGCGAACACCTCGGTCCGGACGTCGAGTTGGCGCCGCTGCCGCTGCCCGGGCGCGATTCCCGGCGCCGCGAGCGGCGGGTCACCTCGCGTGCCGGGCTGCTCGACGACCTGCTTGGCACGGTGGCCGAGGGCGCCGCCGCCGGGCCGTACGCGCTGTACGGGCACAGCCTCGGCGGCCTGGTCGCCTATACCCTCACCCGCGCCCTCGCGGAGCGCGGCCTGCCCGCCCCCGTGCTGCTCGCGGTCGGCGCCTGCCCGCCGCCGGACGCCGTACTGGAACACGTCGGCAGCGTCAGCGACGAGCGGCTGCTCGGCTTCCTCGGTGACCTCGGCAGCGCTCCGTCGGGTGCGCTCGCCGCCGCCGACAGCATCTGGCACCGCACCGTGCTGCCCGTGCTCCGGGACGACCTGCAGCTCGCCGCCGCGCTGCGTGGCGCCGCCCGCGACCCGGCCACCGGCGGTCCGCTGCCGGTGCCACTGCTCGCCGTCGACGGGCTCGCCGACCCCGTCGTGGGGTCGGGGGCGATGGACGGCTGGCGGCGCTGGACCACGGGCGGCCTCACCAGGCGCTCCGTGCCCGGGGACCACTTCTTCGTACGCGGCCGGGAGATCCCCCGGCTCATTGGCCGGGCCTGCCGCGACGCGCGGCGCGGCCTGCTGCTATCTGGAGGACAACTGTGAAGGACAACCGATGAGGCGGGTCGTCATCACCGGCATCGGGGTCGTTGCCCCCGGCGGCGTCGGCACCGGCAACTTCTGGGCGACGCTCACCGCGGGGCGCACCGCGACGCGGGGCATCACGCTGTTCGACGCCTCCTCGTACCGCTCCCGGATCGCCGCCGAGGCGGACTTCGACCCGGCCGAGCACGGCTTCACGCCCGAGGAGGCCGAACGCCTGGACCGGGCCGCCCAGTTCGCCGTGGCCGGGGCCCGCGAGGCGCTCGCCGACAGCGGCGTCGACATCGCCGCCGCGGCCGAACGTACCGGCGTCACCCTGGGCAGCGCGGTCGGCTGCACCACCGGACTCGACCAGGAGTACGCGGTGGTCAGCGAGCACGGCGCCGTCTGGGAGGTCGACCACACCCGGGCCGTCGCCCACCTCTTCGACTACTTCGTGCCCAGCTCCCTGGCCGCCGAGGTGGCCCGTGCCGCGGGCGCGCAGGGGCCGGTGTCCCTGGTGTCCACCGGCTGCACCTCGGGCCTGGACTCGCTCGGGCACGCCGTCGACCTGATCCGCGAGGGCAGCGCCGACATCATGGTCAGCGGCGCCACCGAGGCGCCGATCTCCCCGATCACCGTGGCCTGCTTCGACGCCATCAAGGCCACCACGAACCGCAACGACGACCCGGCCACCGCCTCGCGGCCCTTCGACCGCACCCGCAACGGGTTCGTGCTCGGCGAGGGCGCGGCCGTGCTCATCCTGGAGGAGTTCGAGCACGCCCGCCGCCGCGGCGCCCACGTGTACGCGGAGATCTCCGGGTTCGCCGGGCGCAGCAACGCGTACCACATGACCGGGCTGACCTCCGACGGCGCCGAGATGGCCGAGGCGATCACCGCCGCGCTCGACGAGGCCCGCCTGAACCCCACCGACGTCGACTACGTCAACGCGCACGGCTCCGGCACCAAGCAGAACGACCGGCATGAGACGGCCGCGTTCAAACGCAGCCTCGGCGACCACGCCTACCGGGTGCCGGTCAGCTCCATCAAATCAATGATCGGGCACTCGCTCGGCGCGATCGGCTCCCTGGAGGTGGCCGCGAGCGCCCTGGCGATCGAGCACAACACCGTGCCGCCGACGGCGAATCTGCACGAGGCCGACCCCAAGTGCGACCTCGACTACACCCCGCTGACCGCCCGCGCCCAGCGCACCGACACGGTGCTCAGCGTCGGCAGCGGATTCGGCGGCTTCCAGTCCGCCATCGTCCTGACCCGGCCGCGCCTTACGGAGGCAGCATGACACCCCCTGTGGCCACCGCCACCCTGGAGCGGCCCGCCCCGGTGCGCGCCGCCGCCCCCGCCACCGGCACCGTCGTCACCGGCATCGGTGTGACGGCGCCCAACGGGCTCGGCGCCGCGGCCTGGTGGGCCGCCGTGCTGCGCGGCGAGAGCGGCATCGGGCCGCTGAGCCGCTTCGACGCCGCCCGCTACCCGGTGCGCATCGCCGGGGAGGTGCCCGGCTTCGTCGACGAGGACCACGTACCGAACCGGCTGCTCCCGCAGACCGACCGGGTCACCCGGCTGTCCCTCGCCGCCGCCAAGGAAGCCCTCGACGACGCCGGGACGGACCCGGCGGACCTGCCCGACTTCGGCGCGGGCGTCGTCACCGCCAGCTCGGCGGGCGGCTTCGAGTTCGGGCAGCGCGAGCTGCAGGCGCTGTGGAGCAAGGGCGGCCAGCACGTCAGCGCGTACCAGTCGTTCGCCTGGTTCTACGCCGTCAACAGCGGCCAGATCTCCATCCGGCACGGCCTGCGCGGCACCAGCGGCGTGGTCGTCTCCGAGCAGGCCGGCGGCCTCGACGCGATCGCCCACGCCCGCCGCCAGCTCCGCAAGGGCAGCCAGGTGGTGATCACCGGCGGCGTCGACTCGGCGCTCTGCCCGTGGGGTTGGGCGGCCCACCTGGCGGGCGGCCGCCTCAGTACGGTCGCCGACCCGGCCCGCGCCTACCTCCCGTTCGATGCTGCCGCCTCGGGCCATGTGGTCGGCGAGGGCGGCGCCCTGTTCGTCCTGGAGCGCGCGGACGCGGCCCACGAGCGCGGCGCCCGCCCGTATGGCACCTTCGCCGGGCACGCCGCGACCTTCGACGGCCCGGACGGGTCCCGTCTCGGCGCCGCCGCCCGGCTCGCCCTCGCGGACGCGGGCGTGCGCCCCGACGAGATCGACGTGGTCTTCGCGGACGCGGCGGGCGAGCGGGTGGCCGACCGGGCCGAAGCGGGCGCTCTCGCCGAGGTGTTCGGGCCCCACGGGGTGCCGGTCACGGCGCCGAAGACGATGACCGGGCGGCTCCTTGCGGGCGGCGCGTCGCTGGATGTCGCGGCCGCGTTGTTCGCGCTGCGGGATCAGGTCATTCCGCCGACTGTCGGGACGACGGCTCCCGCCGCGGACTGCCCCATCGACCTGGTTACCGCCCCACGTCACGGGCTGCGGCTGCGTAATGCGCTGGTTCTTGCGCGGGGGCGCGGGGGGTTCAACTCGGCGGCGGTTGTCGCGGCGGCGCACTGATCAGTCCGTCCGGGCGGGGTGGGTCTTCTCCCCGCTCCGCCCCTTCCCGAAAGCTTGCAGCAGCTCCGGGGCTCCGCCCCGGACCCCGTATCGCGCTGAACGCGCTCGTCCTCAAACGCCGGACGGGCTGAGATGCGACCGTACGAAAGGTGCACGATGAGCTCTCCCGACACAACCCTGGACGCCGCCGATCCGGCCGCCACCGCGGCCGCCGCCGACGTCGTCACGCCCGACGACCCGCGCTACGCCGAGCTGTCGACGCGCGGCGGGAACAAGCGGTTCACCGCGACCCCGGACGCCTTCTGTCTGCCCACCACGACCGCCCAGGTCGTCGACGCCGTCGCTGACGCGGTCCGGCGCCGCTGCCGTATTGCGGTGCGCAGCGGCGGCAACTGCTTCGAGAACGTCGTCGGCGACCCGGCCGTCCGCGTCGTCATCGACCTGGCCGCGATGGACGCCGTCGCCTACGACTCCGAGCACAACGCCATCATGATCGAGGCCGGGGCCCGCCTGATGGACGTCTACCGCACCCTGCACGATCGCTGGGGCGTCACCCTGCCCGGCGGCGCCAGCACCAGTGTCGGCTTCGGCGGCCACATCACCGGCGGCGGATTCGGCGCGCTCACCCGCGCGCACGGCCTGGCCAGCGACCACCTGTACGCGGTCGAGGTGGTCGTCGTCGACGAACTCGGGCACGCCCGCGCCGTGGTCGCCACCCGCGAGCCGGACGACCCGCACCGCGAGCTGTGGTGGGCGCACACCGGAGGCGGTGGCGGCAACTTCGGCGTGGTGACCCGCTACTGGTTCCGCTCCCCGGACGCCACCGGCGAGCAGCCCGCGGGGCTGTTGCCCCGCCCGCCGGCCACCATCCTGTCCAACGCCGTGTTCTTCCTCCGCGAGGGCATGGACAAGGCGGCGTTCCGCTCCCTGGTGCGCAACCACGGCCGCTGGCACGAGCGGCACAGCACCCCCGACTCGCCGTACCGCGGGCTGTACAGCGGCCTGGTCCTGTTCGGCCGCCTCAAGCAGAACGACCCCGGTCTGAGCGCCGCGCTCTTCATCCACATGGACGGCACCGCGCCCGACGCCGAGGCGCTGCTCGACCGGTTCGTCGCCGAGGTCACCGACGGCGTCGGCGTCACCCCGCAGATCACCCCGACTGCCCGCGACCCCTGGTTCGCGGCCACCGAGGCGCTCGCCAAGGCGCAGGACCACGTCAAGGCCCGCGACAAGATCAAGTCGGCCTATCTGCGCCGGAGTTTCACCCCGGCGCAGTGCGACGCGCTCTACGCCCACCTCAACGGCACCGACCACGCCAGCGACTCGGCGTCGGTCTCCATCCAGTCCTTCGGCGGCCGCGCCAACGCGCTCGCCGAGGACGCCACCGCGAGCGCGCACCGTGACGCCGTGCTCAACGTGGTGTTCCTGAACTCCTGGCAGGACCCGGCGTCCGACGCCACGAACGTGGACTGGCTGCGCCGCATGTACCGGGACGTGTTCATCGACACCGGTGGCGTTCCGGTGCCGGGCCGCGACAGCGACGGCGCTTACGTCGGCTACCCGGACATCGACCTCGCCGACCCCGTCTGGAACACCTCGGGCGTGCCGTGGCACCGCCTCTACTACAAGGACAACTACCCGCGCCTGCAGCGCGCGAAGGCGGCCTGGGACCCACAGGATGTCTTCCGGCACCCGTTCTCGGTGCGGGCCGTCTGACCCCCCCCGGCCGGGCAGCCGTTCGGCAGCCCGGCCGGGCAGCCGGCGGTGTGCGGTCGACAGCGGTCGGGTCAGCGGGCGGTACGTTCAAGCAGCGTGGTGTACAGGTTGGGGTCGCTGCTGCTGAGCTCGCGCAGCGCCGCCCGGTGCCCGGCGAACTCCGGCTGGGCCAGGGCGGTGCGGAAGGACTCCTCGTCCCGCCATTCGGCGACGTTCACGTACAGATGCGGCTCGTCGAGGTGGCGCAGGAGACGGTGCTGGATGAAGCCGGGCTGGGCGGCGAAGTAGGCCGACGTGGCGTCGAAGACCTTCTCGAACTCCTCGGCGTCGCCGGTGACGTGGAACCGGTTGATGAAAGTGATCACGGCTTGCTGCCCTTCGTCCCGTTCGGGCGGTCGTTCGGTAGCCCGGGTCGTGTAGCGGTGTGGTCGTGTGGTCGTACGGGGACGGCCGCCTGGCGTCGCCGCACCAGACTCCCCCGCTCGCGGCTTCGCTCGAGCGGGAAGTGCCCCCGGCGGGGCCGCCCTTCGGGCGACGACGAGAGTGTGCCGACAGGACCTAGAGCCCGCGTGGACCGGCCCCGGTCCGAGCGCGCCTCGACCGGGTTCGAGCAGGACTTGAGCCGTACCCCGGCGCGGCTCAGTCGGTGTGCCGCAGCATCGGCCCGACCCTTCCCGCGCCCCGCGGGCTCCCGCCGACCAAAGGAAGCCGACGTGGATCCGACCAGTCCCGCAGTCCTCGCCGAAGGGCTGCGCAAACGCTACGGCGACCGGCAGGCCCTCGACGGTTTCGACCTGCGGGTGCCGCAGGGCACCGTGCACGGGCTGCTCGGCCCCAACGGCGCGGGCAAGACCACCTCCGTGGGCGTCCTGTCGACGCTGCTCAGGGCCGACGAGGGGCGGGCCGAGGTCGCCGGGTTCGACGTGGCCCGGCAGGCCGCCGACGTACGCGCCCGGATCGGGCTCGTGGGCCAGTACGCCGCCGTGGACGAGGTGCTCAGCGGCCGCCAGAACCTGGTGATGTTCGGCCGCCTGTACCACCTCTCCCCGGCCGCCGCCCGCCGCCGCGCGGACGAGCTCCTGGAGCACTTCCGGCTCGCCGACACCGGGGCCACCCCGCTCAAGGCGTACTCGGGAGGCATGCGCCGTCGCCTCGACCTCGCGGCGAGCATGGTGCTCGCGCCGCCCGTGCTGTTCCTGGACGAGCCGACCACCGGGCTCGACCCGCGCAGCCGCGGCGAGGTGTGGGACGCGGTCCGGTCCCTGGTCTCCGGCGGTACCACGGTGCTGCTCACCACCCAGTACCTGGAGGAGGCCGACCAACTGGCCGACGCCATCTCCGTGATCGACACCGGCAAGGTGATCGCCGAGGGCACTCCCGACGAGCTCAAGGGCCGCGTCGGCGGCGACCGGATCGACGTCGTGGTCCGCCGACCCGGCGAACTGGCCGCCGGCGCGGCCGCGTTGGCCCGGGTCTGCGCCGGGGATCCGGACACCGACCCGGACACCCGGCGGGTCAGCGGCCGGGTCCTCGACCGTACGACCGCGCTCGCCGAGGTGGTCCGCGCCCTGGACCACGCCGAGGTCGAGGCCGAGGACATCGCCCTGCGCCGCCCCACGCTCGACGAGGTGTTCCTGCAGCTGACCGGGGACGACCCGGCCGCGCGGGGAGCCGACCGTACCCTTGAGGAGGTGGAGGCGTGAGCATCACCGCCCCGCGCCCCGGCGCGCTTCCGACGATCGCGCGCACCCCGCTCGCCCGGCTCCGCTGGGCCGTCGCCGACGCCTTGACCATCGCCCTGCGCGGTCTCACCCACTGGGTGCGCGAACCGGGCACGCTCATCGGGTCGTTGGTCTTCCCGGTGATGATGGTCCTGATGTTCGGCTACTTCTTCGGTGGCGCCATGCAGGTGCCCGGAGGCGGCAGTTACCGCGAGTTCCTGGTGCCGGGCATGTTCGTGATGACCATGGTCTTCGGCATGGGCGAGACCGTCACGGCCGTCGCCGCCGACAAGAACCGGGGCGTCACCGCGCGCTTCCGCAGCATGCCGATGGCGCCGTCCGCGGTGGTGGTCGGCCGGGCCGTGACCGACATGCTCGGCTCGCTGCTCGCCCTTGCCGTCCTGGCCGTGACCGGCCTGCTGATGGGCTGGCAGGCGCACGGCACGCTCGGCGACACCCTGCTCGCCGTGGGCCTGTTGCTGCTGCTCCGGTTCGCCCTGGTGTGGGCGGGGATCTATGTCGGGCTCCTCATGAAAGGCCCCGAGGGCATCACGCTCGTGCAGACCCTCGAATTCCCCGTCGGCTTCGTCACCAGCGCCTTCGTCGCACCGGCCACCATGCCGGGCTGGCTCGGCGGGATCGCCGAGTGGAACCCGCTGTCCTCCACGGTGCTCGCGGTGCGTGAGCTGTTCGGCAACCCGGGCTGGGGCGGCGACTCCTGGATCACCCAGCACGCGCTGCTCATGGCGGTGGTGTGGCCGGTGATCCTCTGCGCGGTCTTCTTCCCGCTGTCGGTACGGAAGTTCCGCAACCTGACCAACTGAGCGCCGTCGGCTCGGTGGCCGCCCCTGGGGGCTGCGCCCCCAGACCCCCGCTATCGACCTGAAGGCCTCGTCCGCAAACGCCGGACGGGCTGTGCTGAGCGCTCGCTACGACTGGGTCCGCTTGAGGATCGGTCGAGCGCGCCAGCACGCCGGGTCGATGCGTAGGACACTGGGGCGGCGCTTGTCCGTCACCGAGCGAGCGCGAGCCGTCCGCCGTCGGAGGAGAGCGAACGCATGACCTGGATCGGGCCGGACGAGGCCGAGCCGCTCGCGCGGTGCGCGGCCGTCTTCGAGCCGGGCGACCCGCCCCGCACCGGGCGGCTCACCTTCTGGAACCCCGACGGCTCGGCCCCGCCCGACGGCCTGCCCGTGGGCGAACCCGGCGAGGCCGGCCTCGTCACCACCGTCGACGGGGTGCCCGTGGTGCGCACCCTGCCCGTGCTGCGGCTCACCGTCGCCGAGGCGCTGCCGGTGCTCACTCTGGCCCGCCGCACCCAAGGCGACGGCGCACACCCGGCGGCCGCCTTCTGGGGTGCGGCCACCGCGCTCGCCCTCCATCTCACCGCTCGCGAGCGGCTGTTGCCCGGCGTCTCGCCCGGCGGCTACGACGCCTGGCGGGTCGGCCCTCTCGACCCCGAGGACGTGCTGGGCATCCGGGGCCTCGCCGCGGCCGCGCCCGCGACGGCCCGCGCCGTGCCCGTACCCGGCGCCGGGCCACTGCTGCTGCCCAGCGCAGCAGGGCAGCTGCGCGACTTCCTCGACGCGGTCGCCGACAGCCTGCCGCGCACTGCCGCTGCCCCGGTGGCCACCGGGCGGCCCGCGTTCAGCGCCGTCGCGCCGCAGCACGTGCCCCAACTCCGGTCCTGGGCCGACGAGATCTCCGCCGGGCTCGACTCGGGCGTACGGGTGGCGCTCCGCCTCGACCTCGACGCGGCGGACGACTCCGCAGACGTCACAGCCCCCGCCCTTTACCTGGTGCCCCAGGTGCACAGCCTCGCCGACCCCACCCTCGTCGCCGACGCCCCCGAACTCTTCTCCGGTACCCCGCCGCACGGCTTCGGGCCCCGCGCCCAGAGCGACACCGTGCTCTCCGTACGCCGTGCCGTCGAGGTGTGGGACCCGCTGGCACGGCTGCTGCCCGTGCCCGGCCGGATCGCCCTGGACGACCGGGAGATCAAGGACCTGCTCGGCGACGCCTCCGCCCGGCTGCGCGCCCACGGCGTCGACCTGCACTGGCCCGAGGACGCCACCCGCGCCCTGACCGCCCGCGCCGTCGTCGGCGCCGACCGTGACGCCCCCGACGACCTGCGCTCCTTCTTCACCGGCGAGGGCACCGTCGACTTCCGCTGGCAGCTGCTGCTCGACGGCGACCCGCTCACCGACGAGGAGACCGCATACGTCGCCGAGCAGAACCGGCCACTGGTACGGCTCCGCGGCCGCTGGACCCTGATCGACGCCGAGCTGTCCCGCAAGGCCGGCGAACGCGAACTCAAGCCGCTCACCGCCATCGAGGCGCTCGCCGTCGCCCTCACCGGTCACGCCGAGGTCGGCAAGGAACACGTGCGGGTCGCCCCCAGCGCCTGGCTGCTCGCGCTCCGCCGGCAGCTCGTCGACCCCGACGGCGGCAGCGAGCCCGTCGAGCAGCCCGCCGCACTCGCGGCGAAGCTGCGCGACTACCAACTGCGCGGCCTGCGCTGGCTGGACCGGATGACCGCACTCGGCCTCGGCGGCTGCCTCGCCGACGACATGGGACTCGGCAAGACCGTGCAGCTGATCTCCCTGCACCTGCGGCGCCAGGAGCACGAACAGAGCCGCGGCCCGACCCTGGTCGTCTGCCCCGCCTCGCTGCTCGGCAACTGGGAGCGCGAGGTCGGCCGGTTCGCGCCCGGCACCCCGGTGCGCCGTTTCCACGGCACCGGCCGCACCCTCGACGGCGCCGACGCGGGCTTCGTCCTCACCACCTACGGCACGATGCGCCTTGACGCGGAGCGCCTGGGCGCCCACCGCTGGAGCGCCGTCGTCGCCGACGAGGCCCAGCACGTCAAGAACCCGCTGTCCGGCACCGCCAAGGCACTGCGCCTCATCCCCGCCGACGCGAAGATCGCCCTGACCGGCACCCCGGTGGAGAACAACCTCTCCGAGCTCTGGTCCATCCTCGACTGGACCACCCCCGGACTCCTCGGCAGCCTCGGCCACTTCCGGCGCCGCTGGATGGCCCCGATCGAGGCCGAGCGGGCCGAGGCGGCCGAACTCGGGGCGCAGGACGGCGAGACCACCACGGGGCGCCTGGCCGAGCTCGTCCGCCCGTTCCTGCTGCGCCGCCGCAAGACCGACCCCGGCGTGGCACCCGAACTGCCGCCGAAGACCGAGACCGACCGCCCCGTCGAACTCACCCCTGAACAGCGGCGGTTGTACGAAACCCAGGTGCGCGAGGTCATGGCACAGATCCGCGCCACCGACGGCATCGCCCGCAGCGGCCTCGTGCTCAAGCTGCTCACCGGCCTCAAACAGATCTGCAACCACCCCGCACAGTTCCTCAAGGAGGAGCCCGGGGCCGGGGGCAGGCGTCTCACCGGCCGCTCCGGGAAACTGGACCTCCTCGACGACCTCCTGGACACCATCACCTCCGAGGACGGTGCCGCTCTCGTCTTCACGCAGTACGTGGCGATGGCCCGCCTGTTGGAACGCCACCTGTGGGACCGCGGCACCCCGGCCTTCCTCCTCCACGGCGGCACCCCCGTACCACGCCGCGAAGAACTCGTACGCCGCTTCCAGGACGGCGAGGCCCCCGTCTTCCTGCTCTCCCTGAAGGCCGCGGGCACCGGCCTGAACCTGACCCGCGCCGACCACGTCGTCCACTACGACCGCTGGTGGAACCCCGCCGTCGAGGCCCAGGCCACCGACCGCGCGTACCGCATCGGCCAGACCAAGCCCGTACAGGTGCACCGCATGATCGCCGAAGGCACGGTCGAGGACCGCATCGCGGCCCTCCTCGCATCCAAACAGGACCTGGCGGAGGCCGTACTGGGCGCCGGTGAGGGCGCGTTGACGGAACTGACCAACGACGAGCTGGCGAACCTCGTCGAGTTGAGGAGTGCGGAATGAGCGGCCGGGACGACGACACCACGGCACGCGGCTTCCCGGCCTTCGCCGCGCGCAAGGGCGGCCGGGCCCGCGGCCAGTCCTGGTGGGGCAAGGCGTGGACCGAGGCGATGGAGGACACCTCGCTCGACGAGGAGCCCCTGAAGAAGGGCCGCGCCTTCGCCCGCTCCGGCCACCTCGGCCCGATCACGGTCAGCCCCGGCCGGATCTTCACCCAGGCGTACGACGGCGCGGACGGCCCGTACGAGACGGCGGTGACGCTGGCGGAACTCTCCGACGAGGAGTGGGACCTGCTCTGGGAGAAGACCGCGGACCGGCCCGGGGAGCTGGAGGCGCTGCTCGCGGGTGAGCTGCCCCCAGACCTCCTGGAGGCCGCCGAGGACGCCCGCGTCCGGCTGCTTCCCGGCTACGGCGACCTCGAACCGGACTGCGACTGCGACGCGTTCGACCACCCCTGCAAGCACGCCGCGGCGCTCTGCTACCAGGCGTCCTGGCTGCTCGACGAGGACCCGCACCTGCTGTTCCTGATGCGCGGCCGCAGCACAGAGGCCGCCCTGGAGGAGCTGAAGGCGACGGTCCTGATGCGGGCGATGGAGGGGGAGGACGAGGAGGAGCACGAGGACCGGGACGAGGAGACCGGGGCGGACGCGGCGGCAGAGGACTCCGAGCAGTCCTCCGGGCAGTCCCCCTCCGAGAAGGAGCCCGGGCAGGCCGCCCCGGCCGACGCGGTCCCCGCGGCGGACGCCTACGCCGCGTCGCCGCTCCCGCTCCCCGAGCTTCCGGAGCTGCCCGCCCCGCCGGTGCAGCCCGACGAGCCACTGACGGGCATCGAGGCCGACCCCCTGGACCGCCTCGTCGCCGACGCGGCCCTGCGCGCCCGGGAGTTGCTCGCGTACACCCTCGGCCGTACGGCGGCACCCGCGCCCCCGCTCGACGCGTGGCGGGACACGGTCCGCATCGCGGCCACGCACCCCGACCCGAGAGCGGTGGACCGGCTGCGGCAGTCGTGCCCGGACCCGGCCCTGCTCGACCGTGCGGCGGCGGCGTGGCGCCTGGCAGGCGCGGCGGGCCTCGCCGTCCTGGAGGAGCCGTGGACCCCGCCGCAGCAGGAACTCGCGCGTGCACGGACGTCGTTGGGCGCGGCCTGGGCGGAGGACGAGCTGCCGGACATCGAGGCCGAGGAGAACCGGTGGACGCTGGTGGGGCGGGGGCTGCAGCTGCGGTACGGCCGTGACGCCCGCTGGTATCCCTACCGGGAGGACGCGGGGGAGTGGTGGCCGGCGGCTGCACCGCACGCCGACGCGGCGGACGCACTGGCGGAACTCCTGGGCGCCTAGGGCGTCTTCTTCCCCAGCCCCGCCCCTTCCCGAAAGCTTGCAGCAGCTTCGGGGGCCGCCGCCCCCGGACCCCCGCTTCCGTCGCGCTGAATGCGCTCGTCCGCAAGCGGGTCCTCAAGCGCCGGACGGGCTATCTACAGCCCCTCCGGCGCTTGAGGAGCGGGGCTGGGGAACGCACTACAGATCCACGACCACCCGGTCCCCGCGGATGCGGGACACGCACGGGTACATCACGTCCGTGCGGTCGCGGTCGGCCGGGGACAGAACGTCGTCGCGGTGCTCCGGTACGCCGCGCAGGACGCGGAGTTCGCAGCTGCCGCAGAGGCCGTCCTCGCAGGAGGCGGAGAGGCCCGGGGCCACCGACTCGCGCAGGGTGTCCAGCATGGACGTGTCCGCCGGTACCGTCACCACCTCGCCGCTGCCGGCCAGCTCGACCTCGAACGGCGTGTTGTCTGCGGGGTCGTAGGACTTCTCCGATGCCTCGAACCGCTCCAGGTGCAGCGTTCCCTCCGGACAGGACGACGGCATCAGTTCCTGCACCGCGTCCATCAGGGCGGAGGGACCGCAGACGTACACCGCCGTGCCCGCCGGGGCGTTGGCAAGGGTCACTGACAGATCCGGGCGGTCCGTCACGTCCCGGGCGTGCAGGGCGACCTTCTCCGGGCCGTATGCGGTGTCGAGCTCCTCCGCGAAGGCCATGGCCGCCCGCGTCCGGCCGACGTACACGAGCCGCCACTGGGCGCCGCGCCGTTCCACCTCCTGGATCATCGGCAGGAACGGCACGATGCCGATGCCACCCGCGATGAAGACGTAAGAGCCGGTCTCGGCGAGCGGGAAGTGGTTGCGCGGGCCGCGTACCGCGACGTGGTCGCCCGCCCGGAGCCCGTGCACCTCAAGGGAGCCGCCCCGGCCCGTCGGTTCGCGCAGCACCGCGACCCGGTACGCGGAGCGGTCCGCGGGGTCGCCGTGCAGCGAGTACTGGCGCAGCCGGCCCGAGGGCAGCACGAGGTCGATGTGCGCCCCTGGCGTCCACGGCGCCACCGGCTCCCCGGAGGCGGGCACCAGGTGCAGGTCGGCGACGCCGTCCGCGATCTCGTCGACCGCGTCGACGGTCACCGCCAGCTCCTGCGTGGCCCGTTCCTCTTCCTTCTGCGGCTCCGGCGCGTTCTGGGCGGTGCCGGTGTCGGTGCCGGTGCCGGTCGTCCGCTGCTGGGTCCGTGCCGCCTGGTACGTGCGGCCCCGCGGCGTACGGCCCCACGGCTTGTAGACCGAGATGATCGACGCGTACACGAGCAGCACGAACAGCGGCGGCACGGTCCACAGCAGGATCGTGCCCTCGGTACTCGGCGTGTAGCCGCCCCGTGCCTCGCCCGCCTGCTCCGCCGCGGTGATCACCAGCGGGTGGGTGTACGCCCAGGCGAAGACCAGCATGAAGAGCGCGATGCTCCCCTTGACGACCACCCACCAGTGGCGCAGCAGCCCCCACGGGGTGCCGGTGCCGAGCAGGACCCCGGTGATGAGACTGGCGAGGCCGACGATCGAGACGGTCGTCTCGTCGAAGACGTACATCGCGTAGTACGCGCCCTCGGCCACGCCGGGGTCCGTCGTGAAGTAGCCGATGACGGCGAGCGTGGCCATCGACAGGGAGAGTCCCATCCAGCCCACGGACGTGGAGATGTGCAGGGCGAGCGTCAACTTCCGTCCGCGAGAGCTGAGTTGGCGGGACATCTTGGTGTCCTTCCGCGATGTCTTCGGCTGCTTTCGCTCCTTGCTCTTCGTGCCCTTCGCGCTCTGAAGGGCCTGCTCGTTGCGCCCCGCTCCGGCCCGGGGCTCCGGCTCTTCCGCCTGCTTTGCCTGCTCGTTCGTGGGGGGTCGGGGCGTCCGGCCCCGGACGGCAGAGGACACGTGCGGCCTCTCTTTCCCTGCGTGATGGTCCGACAGCACAGACAGGTGAATATCTCATTCCGAACCCGTGTCACCCTCGACTCCTACTTGACTCCGACTTGAGAGTGCTTCGGGCTCTGCTCAGCTCCGGTGCGGTCTGGGCAAAGGTCGAGGACCACTCCGGCGGGTCTCCAGAGGGCTTTCCGATCCTGTCCGCACGGACCGCACCCGACCCGCGAAGGTGGATCAGACGTGACAATCTTGGTGACAGGAGCGACCGGGGCCGTGGGCCGCCACGTAGTCGCGGGGCTCGTCTCGGCGGGCGCCGACGTGCGGGCGCTGACCCGGGAGGCCGCCAAGGCGCAAACCCAACTCCCTGACGGAGTCCAGGTGTTCGAGGGCGACCTGACCCGCACCGAGTCCCTCGTCCCGGCCTTGGACGGCGTCGACGCGCTCTACCTCTTCCCGGTGCCCGAGACGGTCCACGAGGTGGTTGAGCAGGCCGTGGCCGCCGGGGTGCGCAAGGTCGTGGTGCTCTCCTCGTCCTCCGTGCTCGACACCTCCGGCGACAACCACAGCGGTGAGTACCACCGCACCGTGGAGCGCGCCGTCGAGGCCTCCGGCCTGGAGTGGACCTTCGTACGCCCGGACGAGTTCGCCACCAACATCCTCTGGAAGTGGGGCCACTCCATCCGTACCGAGGACGTCGTCCGCGCTCCGTACGGCGCCGCACCGCGCGTCCTCATCCACGAGGCGGACGTGGCCGCCGTCGCCGTGGCCGCGCTGCTCGGGGACGGGCACACCGGGGAGGCGTACGTCGTCACCGGGCCCGAGGCGATCACGCAGGCCGATCAGGTGACGGCAATCGCCGCCGCCGTCGGCCGGGACGTTGCCTTCGAGGAGATCACGCCGGGCGAGGCCCGCGCGCAGATGGGGCAGTTCATGCCGGAGCCGGTCGTCGAGATGGTGCTCGGCTACCTCGCCGACGCGATCGCCCACCCGCCCGTGCCGGTCGACACCGTCGAGCGCGTCACCGGCCGCCCGGCCCGCACCTTCGCCCAGTGGGCCGCGGACCACGCCGCCGACTTCGCCCCGCAGCCCGCACAGGAGACCGCACCGCAGACGGTCCAGGAGCGCAACAAGCAGATCGCCCTCGACTGCGCCGCCGCCTGGAACCGCTGGGAGCTGGACGGCATCCTCAAGCACTGGTCCCCGGACATCCGGCACTTCTCCGAGGACCGCCCCGTCGACACCCAGCAGATGATCGGTGCGATGAAGGGCGGTCTCGCCGCCTTCCCCGACCTCCACCTGGATGTCAAGAGCGCCGTCTCCGAGGGCGACCGGGTCATCCTGCGCATCAGCGTGACCGCCACGCACCTCGGCGAGTTCATGGGCAAGGCCCCGACCGGCAAGAAGGTCAGCTGGTACATGCTGGAGGAGCTGCGCTTCAACGACGAAGGCAAGATCATCGAGCACTACGACGTCTTCAACTACCTGCCGATGCTCAAGGAGCTGGGCTTCGTCGCTGCGGACGTGCTGTGAGCGCACTGACGGCTCTCCCTTCCGCGCCCGCTTCCCTCACCGAGGTCGCCGACGGCGTGTGGGCGCATGTGCAGCCCGACGGCGGCTGGTGCCTCAACAACTCCGGCATCCTCGTCTCGGACGGCGAGAGCGCCCTCGTCGACACCGCCGCCACCGTCGAACGTGCCCTGCGGCTGCGGGAGTCGGCCCTTGACCTGGCGCCCCGGCCGCCGCGGCTGCTCGTCAACACGCACTTCCATGGCGACCACACCTTCGGCAACTCGCTCTTCCCGGAGGCCGTCACGGTCGCCCACGAGCGGACCCGTACGGCGATGGACGCGGCGGGGCTGCATCTGACCGGGCTCTGGCCCGACGTGTGCTGGGGCGACATCGAGGTGGACCTGCCCGAGCTCACCTTCCGCGACCGCCTGACCTTGTACGTCGGCGCCTTGCGGGCCGAGGTGCTGCACATCGGGCCCGCCGCGCACACCACCGACGACACCGTGGTCTGGCTGCCCGAGCAGCGCGTCCTTTTCACCGGCGACCTGGTGATGAACGGCGTCACGCCGTTCGTGCCCATGGGCTCGGTCACCGGGTCCCTGGCCGCCCTTGACCGGCTGCGCGCGCTCGGGCCGCGGGTCGTGGTGCCCGGCCACGGGCCGGTCGGCGGGACCGGGATGTTCGACGTCAACGAGCGCTATCTGCGCTGGGTCTGGGACCTGGCCGGGCGGGCCCTCGCCGAGGGGCGCGCACCGCTTGAGGCCGCCCGCGCCGCCGACCTCGGCGAGTTCGCCGGGCTCCTGGACGCGGAACGCCTCGTACCCAATCTGCACCGCGCACAGGCCGAGCTGCGGGGTGCCGAGCCCGGCGCTCCGCTCGATATCGGGGCGCTGTTCGCGGAGATGGTGGAGTATCACGGCAGCCTGCCGGAGTGCCGCGCGTAACCGCCGCTCCCGCACAGCCCGCAGAACTACGGAGCCCGGGCCGGCATCGTCGGCCCGGGCTCCGTAGCGTCCACACTCCATCCCGCATGCAAAGATACGTTGCCAGGTAGAGAGGTTTTTGATTTCCGCTCAAGTGCCTCACGAGTTGAATTCAAGATGAGATCAAGCGACTCTTGAGCGGTCTTCGAGTATCCCTTCGGCTGGCCTGGTCGCATAAAGAAGGGATGCTGTGCCCCGGTTGTCCCGGTGCACAGCATCCCCTTGAGAAGCGGCGCTCGCTCAGCCCGTCTTGCGGCGGAAGTAGCGCTTGCCTCCGGCCGGGCTACTCGTACCGTTCGCCCTGACCTTGCCCTCGTCGCGGACCCGACGGGATGCTCCGCCCCGCGCCTTGCGCTCAAGCGCCTCACGGAACTTCCGCTTTGCGTCGTTGTCGGCTGCGTTGCCTTGTGGCGTATTAGCCATACGAACCTCCTCGGCAAATCGACGGCGAATACAGCGTGCCATGGAAGAGGGAATTGGACGAGGTCGAATTCAGGCCTTCGCTTTGTGATCAGCGGCCGGAAAGCTGAATTGCTTATGCAATTTGAGAGGGTGAGGGAGGGGCGAGTTCGGTCGTCGCTTCGCACCGCTCTCCCGCCTCATCGCCGCCGTCTCCGTCCTCCTGGTCGGTCCGCCCCGGCAGCAGCGGGCTGAGGACCGCCGTCAGCAGGAAGACCGCGACGTTGTACCAGAGGGCCTTGGTCAGCGCGCCTCCCGACAGCCCCGCATCACCGTTGCCGTGCTCGCCAACGAGGCCGAAGAAGATCAGGCCGACCACCGCGATGCCCGTGGCGGAGCCGAGCTGCATGAAGGCGTTGACCACACCGGAGCCGACACCGGAGTCCTTCGGGGGCACATCGCCGAGAACCACGGCGGTCAGGACCGGCGAACACAGACCCATGCCGACCCCCATGACCACGCCGGCCACGACCACGTGCCACAGGGCCAGGCCGGTGCCCGCACCGCGTACGACCGCCATCGCCGTCAGCACTCCGGTGGCAAGGACCAGCGACCCGATGCCCACCCAGGTGCGTCCGCTCACCGACTTGATCCGCCAGGCGACCTGGGTCGCGGCGATGATCGCCAGCGGCCATGCGGACGTCGCAAGGGCGGTACGCCACACGGACCAGCCGAGGCCGAACTGCAGATGGTAGGTGAGCACCAGGAAGAAGGAGCTGATGCCGGTGTAGAAGAGCAGGGTGACGAGCAGGCCGACCCGGAAGGATCGTGGCACGAACAGCGGCGGCGGAATCAGCGCCGAGCCGTCCCGCCGGTGGCGGGCCCGCTGATACCGCGCGAACACCACCGCCAGCGCGCCGGCCGCCACCATGGCGGCGAACATCCAGCCGGGCCAGCCCTGTTCACGCCCCTGCACCAGCGGGTACATCAGGCCGACCGCCACCGCGGCAAGCAGCACCACACCGACCAGGTCGACCCGCAGTGGCTCGTCCGACCGGCTCTCGGGCACGAAGACCGCCGCAAGGGCCAGGGTCAGCAGGCCCAGGGGCACATTGACCAGGAAGACCGAACGCCAGCCGAGGCCAAGGAGATCCAGCTCGGTCAGCACCCCGCCGAGCAACGGGCCGCTGACACTGCCCACGATGAGCCCGACCCCGACGAGGGTGAACGCGTTGGCCCACTCCTCACGACGGAACAGCGTGACGACCACCGCCATGGTCTGAGGCACCATCAGCGCCGCCATGAGCCCCTGCACGAACCGCCCCGCCACCAGCATCTCGCCGCTGGCCGAGAAGCCGCACACCACCGAGGCCACGGTGAATCCCGCGACCCCCAGCATGAAGATCCGTTTACGGCCGAAAATGTCACCGAGCCGTCCACCGGTGATCAGCAGCAGCCCGAAGGCGAGCACGTAACCGGCCAGCGTCCACTGGGCCATGGCGTAGTCGCTGTCCAGATCCCGCTGGATGGCGGGCAGAACGACCGTGACGATGGACGCGTCCAGCGTGTCCAGGAACATCGCCGCACCGACGATCGCCAGCGCCAGCCAGCGGCGGCGCGACCTCTCCTCGGCCGGGGGGTGCACAGGGGTCTCGGGCATATCACAGACCTTTCAGGACGTTGTCGAGCGCCTCGTCCATCTCGTCGAGCGTCAGTTCCTGCGCGGCCTGCAGCGCTTCCGCGGTGCGCTGCGCCTCCACGGCCGCCCGATCCTGCGGCGGGCCGGACCGCTCGGGCCCGTGGTTGAGATCGAGCCGTACGTAGAGGAACTCGGCGATCGCCCGCGGCGTCGGATAGTCGAACGCCAAGGTGCTGGGCAGCGTCGCCTGGACGTACTTGGAGAGCCGGTTGCGCACCTCCACCGCCATCAGCGAGTCCAGGCCGAACTCCTTGAGCGGCTTGTCCGCCGCCACCGCGTCGGCACCGGTGAGGCCCATGACACCCCCGACCTCGCCCTGCACGACGGCGAGCAGCTCCGCGGCCCGCTCGGCGTCGGAGAGAGCGGCCAGCCGCTCCGCGAACGAGGTCTCCCGCGGGCCCTGCCGGTGCACCTGGCGCAGCTGCGGCCGCACGAGCGAGCGCAGCAGTGCCGGGGCGCCGCTGTCGCCGCGCAGCGAGGCGACGGACAGCTTCAGCGGGACCAGGAGCTGCTCCGGCCGGAGCAGCGCCGCGTCGAACAGCGCCATGCCCTCGTCCGCCGACAGCGCCTGGGCGCCCCGGCGGTGTACACGGCGCAGCTCGGCGTCGCCGAGACGCGCCGTCATCCCGGTGCCGCCCGGGGCCCACAGCCCCCAGGCGAGGCTGACGGCGGGCAGGCCGCGCTTGCGCCGGTGGGCGGCGAGCATGTCCAGGAACGTGTTGGCCGCCGCGTAGTTGCTCTGCCCGGGCGCCCCGAGCATGCCCGCGGCGGAGGAGAACAGGACGAACGCCGCGAGGTCCAAGTCCGCGGTCAGTTCGTGCAGATGGAGGGCGCCCGCCACCTTCGGCTCAAGCACCTGCCGGAACCGCTCGGCGGTCTGGTTCTGCACGACCCCGTCGTCCAGGACGGCAGCCAGGTGCACCACCGCGGTCAGCGGATGGTCGCCGGGGACGGCGGCCAGGACCGAGGCGACGTCGTCCCGGCGCGCGACGTCACAGGCCGCCACGGCGACGGACTCGGCGCCCGCCTCCCGCAGTTCCCGGACGAGCTCGGCGGCCCCCGGCGCATCCGGGCCGCGGCGGGAGGTCAGCACCAGGTGACGGATGCCGTGGGTACGCACCAGGTGGTGCGCCACCAACTGCCCCAGCTCACCGGTGCCGCCGGTGAGGAGCACGGTGCCGTCCGGGTCCAGGGCGCGCGGCACCGTGAGGACGATCTTGCCCACATGGCGGCCCTGCGCCATGTGCCGGAACGCACTGGGCGCTTCGCGCACGTCGAACGCCGTGCACGGCAGCGGTGTGACGACGCCCCGTTCAAGCAGCCCCACGATGTCCAGGAGCATCTCCTGGACCCGGTCCGCACCACTGTCCCGCAGGTCGTACGCCTGGTACGCGACGCCCGGATGGTCCGCCGAGACCTGTTCGGTATCCCTGATGTCGGTCTTGCCCATCTCCAGGAAGCGGCCCCCGCGGGGCATCAGACGCAGCGACGCGTCCACGAACTCCCCGGTCAGCGAGTTCAGTACGACGTCGAAGCCACGGCCGTCGGTGGCGTCCCGCCAGGCGGCCTCGAAGCCGGTGTCGCGCGAGGAGGCGATGCGGTCGTCGGACAGCCCGAGGCGGCGCAGTTGGTCCCACTTGCCCGGACTGGCCGTGCCGTACACCTCGGCGCCGAGATGCCGGGCGAGCTGCAGGGCCGCCATACCGACACCGCCGGCCGCGGCGTGCACAAGCAGACGCTCTCCGGCCCGCAGCCCGGCCAGGTCGCGCAGACCGTAGTACGCGGTGAGGAACACCAGCGGAACGGTGGCCGCCTGCGCGAACGAGAGCCCGCCCGGGATCCGCACCATGAGCCGCGCGTCCACGCACACTTCGGTGCCGAACGTCCCCGTCGCCAGGCCCATCACCCGGTCGCCGGGGCGCAGCCCGGTGACGTCGGGGGCGGCCTCCACCACGACACCGGCGCATTCGAGCCCGAGGCGCGGAGAGTAGACCATGTCGAGGGCGTTGAGGACGTCCCGGAAGTTCATGCCGGAGGCACGGATCGCCACCCTGATCTGGCCGGGCTGCAGCGGCTGCGTCCCGGTGGGCCGGAACTCCAGCGTGTCAAGCCGTCCCCGCTCCCCGATGTCCAGGTGCCAGGGCGCGGCGCCCGGCTCCGGTGCCACCGCGGCGTCCGCTGCGGGGACGAGCTGCAGCCGAGGTACGAGCAGGGTGCCGCCCCGCAGCACCAGTTCTGGTTCGTCTCGTACGCCCAGAGCCCGGGCCAGCACGGCGCGGTCGGTCACGTCGGATCCCACGTCGACCAACCGCAGCGAGCGGTCCGGGTGTTCGGCGCGCACCGCGCGCAGCAGACCGGCCAGCGGTGCGTCCGCGAGCGAGGACGACCGGTCCTCCGGGCGGGCCCGGGCGGCGTCCCGGGTGACCCAGATCAGCTCGCAGGCGTCGAGGACCGGGTCGGACAGGAAGTTCTGCACCTGGTGCAGCGCCCGGATCGCCGCGTCCTGGGCGTCCCGGGCCGCCTGGCCCGCCGCGTCCGTGGCGTCCACGCCGTCTGCGGCGCCGGGGCTGCCGGTCGCTCCGGTCAGGTCGACGACTATCCGCTCCGGGACGTCGTCGCCGAAGTCCGGCAGGCCGCCGCCCGTGGTGGCGACGGTCTCCACGCCCAGCCACTCGGCGACGAAACCGCCCTCGCCGGTGACCACGAGCGTCGCGGAGTCCAGGCCGGTCCCGGTGTTGTCCGCGGCCGGGTCGAGCTCCTTGTGTTCAAGGCGGTACAGGTGCTCGGTGGGCGTCCCCGCGGCGGCGGCCTTGCGCAGCTGGTCCATATCGGCCCGGCGCGCCTCAAGCCCCCCGACGGTGAGTACCGGCTCGCCGGTGGTGTCGACGACGTCGATCCGCACGGTCGTGTCGCTGGTGTGCTCGGCCCGGACGCGCAACTCGGTGCCGCCGGTGGCGCGCAGGCTGATCTGCGACCAGGCGAACGGCATGAGGACAGTGCCGGACCCCTCCTCGTCTGCGTCGTCCGAGGCCCGCTCGGACCCGGCCGCCGCCAGGAGGTGCAGGGCGGCGTCCAGCAACGCGGGATGGACGCCGTATCCGGCGACCGACTCCGGGGTGCCGTCCGGCAGCCGCACCACTCCGTAGACGGTGTTCCCGGACCGCCATGCCTCCCTAAGGCCCTGGAAGAGCGTCCCGTACTCAAGTCCCTGGGAGTGACAGCGTTCGTAGAAGCCGTCCAGTCCGATGCGTTCGGCCCCCGGCACGGGCCAGGCCACCGGCCAGGCGGCAGGGCTTCCGGCGCCGGAGGCCGACCCTGCCGCCCCTGCGTCCGCGGGGCCCTGGACAGGCTCAGCGTCGTCCGTCAGAACACCCGTGGCATGCCGGATCCACGCACCGGCGGCGGCCGCGTTCTCCGGCTGGCTGTGGACGACGACGGGGCGCCGCCCTTCGCCGTCCGCGGCGTCGACCCGCACCTGGAGGCGCAGCGGCACGTCGGGGTGCAGCACGAGCGGCTGCTCCAGGGTCAGTTCACCGACCCCGGCCGCGCCGACCGCCCTCGCCGCGGCCAGCGCCATGTCAAGCAGCCCCGTGCCGGGCACGAGGACCGTGCCGGCGATCGCGTGGTCCGCGAGCCAGGGCTGGTCGGCCAGGGAAATACGGCCAGTGAGCAGATGTCCGGCACCGTCCGCCATCGCCGTGGCCGCCCCCAGCCACGGGTGCCCGGACGCGACAAGACCCAACGAACCGGCGTCGCCCGCACCGCCACCCGCGGAGGCCGCCGGGCCGGGCCAGTAGCGCTGCCGCTGGAACGCGTACGTGGGCAGGTCCGCCGGGGCGGCCGCCCCGGGGAACAGTACGGACAGGTCCACCGGGTGCCCCTCGCAGTGCAGGGCGGCGAGCGAGCGCAGCAGCTGCGCCCCGTCGCCCCGCTCCCGCGCCAGGCTGCCCACGACGACGCCGCCGCTCTCGGAGCACGCGTCGGTGAGCGGCATCCCAAGTACCGGGTGCGGGCTGACCTCGACGAACACGCCGTACCCGGCCTCGTTGAGGCTGTGCAGAGCGCCGTCGAGCCGGACGGTCTCCCGCAGATTGCGGCACCAGTACGCCGCGTCGAGCTCCGTACCCTCGACGACGTTGCCGGTGACCGTGGAGTAGAACGGAACGGACCACGGGCGAGGGCTGAGCGTGGCCAGTTCGTCGGCGAGCCCCGGCAGGATCGGGTCCATGTGGGCGCTGTGCCCGGCCACGTCGCACTGCACCCGGCGGCAGAACACCTCACGCCCTTCCAACTCGGCGAGCAGCCTCTCCACGGCGTCGACATCACCCGACACCACCGTGGACGTGGCCGTATTGACCACCGCCACGGACAGCGCGTCCCCGTACGGCGCGATCAGCTCCTCGACCTCGGCGACGGGCAGCTCCAGGAGGGCCATGCCACCGCGCCCGCTGCACTCGCGCAGCTGTGCCTGGCTGCGCAGCGCCACCACCCGGGCACCGTCCTCCAACGACAGCGCCCCGGCCACCACCGCGGCCGGAACCTCGCCCTGGCTGCTGCCGACCACGGCCTCCGGCTCGACACCGAGGGACCGCCAGTGGGCGGCCAGGGCGACCATGACGGTGAACAGCGCGGGCTGCAGTACGTCGATGCGGTCGAACGGGGGCACGTCGCGCTGGTGCTCCGGAGAGAGGGCTTCGTCCGTCGTGCTGAGGAGCTCACGGACGGACCAGCCGGTCCAGGGCAGCAGAGCCGCGTCGCACGCCTCAACCGCCGCGCGGAACACGGGTGACTCGACGAGCAGGTGACGCCCCATCCCCCGCCACTGGCTTCCCTGTCCGGGAAAGACGAAGACGACCTTGCCGCGCTCGCGCGCCGTGCCCGTCACAAGCCGAGGGTGGGAGATGCCGTCCGCGAGCGCGCGCAGGGCAGCCGCGGCCTCTTCGGTCGTCTCCGCGACAGCACACGCACGGTGCTCCAGCTGGATACGCCGCAGGGCCGCGGTCGCCGCCACGTCTCGCAGCGGTACGTCGGAGTGGCCCGCGAGCCAGTCGGCCCACCGCCCGGCCTGCGCCCGCAGCGCGGCGTCGTCGGCACCCGAAACGACCAGGGGAAGGGCCACATCCGAGCGGCCTGCCGGGGCGCTGCCCCGCGCGGAGTCCCCTTCCGTGGGGTTGCCGTCCGTCGAGGGCACTTCGGCCGGGGCTTCCTCGATGACCACGTGGGCGTTGGTGCCGCTGAGCCCGAACGACGACACACCCGCGCGCCGCACCCGCGCCTCATCCCGTTCCCACGGCCGTGCCTCCTGGAGCAGGGTGAGGCCGGTGTTGTCCCAGTCGATGCTTGGGCTGGGCTGTTCGGCGTGGAGGGTCTGGGGGAGGGTTTCGTGCTGGAGGGCGAG
>NZ_JBSFUT010000059.1:0-34446 GCF_053591935.1 Streptomyces sp. NPDC002851
GATGGCGGAGCGCTGCGGTGTGAACGACGATCCCGAGCACCGCACCGGCCAGGACACCATCGCCGGACGAACCGGCGGGGCCCCAACTGTCTACGGAAGAAGGTCAGTTGCCGTAGCCGCCCTCGACCGTCACCTTCTCGTCGTTGTTCAGCTGCTGCACCAGCTGCTTGACCTTGGCCTTGTCCCAGGCCAGGTTGCCGCCGGGGGCGCTGCCGCCGATCGGCATGTTCAGGGACTTGCCCTCGCCGCCCGAGACGTTCTTCATCGCGAAGAACATCTCGCCCAGGTCGAACAGGCTCATGTCCTTGTCGACGACCAGGGTGTCCAGGCCCGCGCTCATCGTCGGGTAGAGCTTGAAGGGGTTCAGGATCGTCGACGGGGTGGCCGTCTGGCTGGCAAGCGCCGAGAGGAACTTCTGCTGGTTCTTGGTGCGGTCCAGGTCGCCGCCGTCCAGGCCGTAGCGCTGGCGGACGAAGGCCAGGGACTGCTCGCCGTTCATCTCGTGCTTGCCCGGCTCGAAGTCCGCGCCGGACTTCTTGTCCTTCATCGGCTTCTCGACGTTGATCTCCACGCCGCCGACCGCGTCCACGATCTTGGCGAAGCCGCCGAAGCCGATCTCCGCGTAGTGGTCGATCTTCAGGCCGGTGTTGTGCTCGACGGTACGGACGAGCAGCTCCGGGCCGTCCTCGGCGTACGCGGCGTTCAGCTTGGTGTGCCGGCCCTGGGCCGGGAACTTCTTGCCGGACTCGGAGCCGATGAAGGACGGTATCTCCACGTCCGAGTCGCGCGGCAGCGAGATCAGGGTGTCGCCGTTGCTGCCGACGTGCAGGATCATCATCGAGTCGGTGCGCTTGCCCTCGGCGGAGCCGGTGTGCAGGCGCTTCTTGTCCTCGGCGGTCATGCCCTCGCGGCTGTCGGAGCCGACGATCAGGTAGTTCGTGCCGTCCCCGGCCTCGGGGCGCTCGATCACCTTGCTGAGGTCGACCTCCCGCTTGAGCTGGGAGTCGGCCCAGAAGTACGTACCGATGCTCCACACCAGAAGCACCACGACCAGCGTGATCAAGCCACGCTTGATCCGGCGGCCCCAGTTGGGGCGGGCCGCGGGCCCGTCGTAGTAATCGTCGTAACCGTCGTCATAGCGGCCGCGGCCACCGCCGCCGCCGTACACCTGGCCCTGGCTGTATCCGCTGTCGTAGCCGCCGCCCTGGCCGCCGTACCCGTCGTCGTACGAGGGCTGCGCGGGCACCCCGCCGCGCGGCGGGGCGGACGGGGGCGGCGGTGCGGCCGGACCGCGCTGGACGTGGCGCATCGAGCGTGCACCCTCCGGCTGCATGCTCGCGCTGCCGCGCCCGTAGCCCCGGTCGCGGTCGTTCCATCCATCGGGCCAGTCATTCATGCCGACCAGTGTGCAGGCCGAAACATGCCGCTCCACAAGGGCCGGACGGGAATCACACCAGGGCTGTTGCAGAGCTGACACAAACCGGCCCGGCATATGGTGGAGGGCATGACAGACCAGGCCCGTCCCCCGGAGGCGGAGATTCCGGGCAAGCCCACCGCGGCTTCCCGCACCACTCTCAGCCACATCATGACCCACAACGACACCAACCTTCTGGGCACGGTGCACGGCGGGGTGATCATGAAACTGGTGGACGACGCGGCGGGCGCCGTGGCAGGGCGCCACTCCGGCGGCCCGGCGGTGACGGCCTCGATGGACGAGATGGCGTTCCTCGAGCCGGTACGGGTCGGCGACCTGGTCCACGTGAAGGCCCAGGTGAACTGGACCGGCCGTACGTCGATGGAGGTCGGCGTGCGGGTACTCGCCGAGCGCTGGAACGAGTCGACCCCGGCGCAGCAGGTCGGCTCGGCGTATCTGGTCTTCGCCGCGGTCGATGCGGAGGGCAAGCCGCGTGAGGTCCCGCCGGTCGTCCCGGAGACGGAACGCGACCGCCGCCGCTACCAGGAGGCCCAGATCCGCCGCACCCACCGCCTGGCCCGCCGCCGCGCCATCAAGGACCTCCGCGACCAGCGGGCGGCGGACGGCATTCAGGACTGAGCCCTCGGTTGCGGGTGGTGCCCTACTCGCACACCACCTGGTCCCCGGTGGCCACCCCGAACTCGCCCTGGTACGGATCCTCCGCCCGCACCCGCCGCACCCCGTCGTAGTCCGCCCCGGCCACGACCTTCAGGAGTGAGCCGAGCCCGTCGACCTTCCTGAGCTCGGCTCCGGGCAGCGCCTTGGCCAGCGACTTCGCCGAACGGTCCCAGCCCGGGTCGTGCTGCACCACGGTCCGCTCGAGCCCCGTCTCCTGCGCCGCCACCGGCGCCCCGGTCGTCCGGAAGCCCGTCTTCCGCAGTGCCTTGTCGACCTTCCGGCCGAGTCCGGGCTCCTGGGTGCCGTTCTCCACCTGGACCCGGATCTGCTGCGGTGAGACGTCCACTTCCAGGGCCTTCGGCTTCTTCTTGCGGAACGGGGCGAGAGGCCGGTCCTCGCGCAGGGCCTTGAAGAGCTTCGCGGACTTCTTCTCGTGCCACTTGAGCGTCGAGCCGAGCCCGGGCACCTTGTGCGCCATCTCGCCGATCGGCACCGAGGTGAACTCCGACGACGCCGGGGTGAAGCCGCGCATCGCCCGCCCCAGGTCGACCATCTCGCTCTTGCCGAAGCCCCGGTCCGCGCGGACCGAGCCGAGCACGGTGTTCGTCACATCGCGGAACTTCACCGGGTTCAGGAGCACCCCGGACGAGGTCGCCTTGGCGATGAGCGCCGCGAGGAACTTCTGCTGGCGCTGCATCCGGCCCAGGTCGGCGTCGCCGTCGACATAGCGCGAGCGGACGTACTGGAGGGCCTCGCCACCGTTGAGCTGGTGGCGCCCCGTGGGCAGGTCGAGACCGGTGTACGAGTCCTTCATCGGCCGGATGGTGCAGATCTCCACGCCGTCGAGCACGTCCACCGTCTTCATGAAGCTGGTGAAATCGACCTCCAGATAGTGGTCGATCTTGACCTTGGTCATGTGCTCGACGGTGCGCACCGTCAGACCCGGACCGCCCTCCGCGTAGGCCGAATTGAGCTTGATGGGGTGGCTTTTGTGCTTTTCGCCGGTGTTCTGGTCGGTGTGCGCAGGCGTCTCGGCGTACGAGTCGCGCGGCAGGCTCACAATGCTGGCCCGGTCCCGGTCCTCCGAGATGTGCACGATCATGATCGTGTCCGTGCAGTTGCAGGGCGCGCCGCCGAGCCGGTACTTGCGCCGCTCCTCCTCGGTGATCTTGTCGCGGCCGTCGGTGCCGACGAGCAGGATGTTCATGCCGCCCTGGCCGTCGGCGGGACGGTTCTTCATGTCCCTGAAGGGGTCGACCCGGGAGATCTCGCTGTCCAGGCCGGTGATCGCCGCATGCCCGATGCCCGCCGATGCGAGCACCACCACCGAGAGCATGGTCGCCATCCGCCGCGCCCAGTGGGGTCGGGTCCGCCGCCGGGCCCGCCGCGGAGCCTGCCGGTGCTGCGCCTGGGAGACGGGGCGCCGGGGCTGCTGGCGAGGCGGCCGGGCAGGGGAGCGGCGGGGCGGCGTGGGCACGTGGTGGAACACCTCCGCGGGACGTGCGTCGAGGTTCGCGTGCAACCGTAAGCCGATACGACTTGCGGCTCGGGGCAGCGACCCGACCGGGGGCGCTCCTGTCCCCCGTTCGCGGTAACGTGACGCCTGATGAGCGAGAACTCCCAGCACGGCCAGCACGGCCAGCACGCCAAGGACACAGCCGAGCAGCCCCCGGCCGTCTCCGTGATCATGCCCGTCCTCAATGAGGAGCGGCATCTGCGCGGAGCCGTCGAAGCGATCCTGCGGCAGGAGTACGCCGGTGAGATGGAGGTCGTCGTCGCGCTCGGCCCGTCCACGGACCGCACCGACGAGATCGCCGCCGATCTGGTCGCCGCAGACGCAAGGGTCCACACGGTCCCGAATCCGACCGGTCGCACCCCGGCGGCGCTGAACGCCGCGATCAAGGCCTCACGTCACCCGATCGTGGTGCGCGTCGACGGCCACGGCATGCTCTCGCCGAACTACATCGCGACCGCCGTCCGGCTCCTGGAGGAGACCGGCGCGCAGAACGTCGGCGGCATCATGCACGCCGAGGGCGAGAACGACTGGGAGCACGCCGTCGCCGCCGCCATGACCTCGAAGATCGGCGTCGGGAACGCCGCCTTCCACACGGGCGGCGAGGCCGGGCCCGCCGAGACCGTGTACCTCGGTGTCTTCCGGCGCGAGGCTCTGGAGCAGCAGGACGGGTACAACGAGGAGTTCATCCGCGCCCAGGACTGGGAGCTGAACTTCCGGATCCGCGAGGCGGGCGGCCAGATCTGGTTCTCGCCCGAACTGCGGGTCTCGTACCGCCCGCGCCCGAGCATCAAGGCGCTCGCCAAGCAGTACAAGAACTACGGCCGCTGGCGTCATGTCGTCGCCCGCTACCACGAGGGCTCGATCAACCTGCGCTACCTCGCCCCGCCGACCGCGGTCTGCGCGATCGCGGCGGGCACCGTCGTGGGCGCGCTGCTCACCCCATGGGGCTTCGTGATCCCCGGCGGCTATCTCGCGGCGATCGCGGCGGGCTCGGTGCCCGCGGGCAAGGGGCTGCCGCTCAAGGCCCGGCTCCAGATTCCGGTGGCGCTCGCGACCATGCACATGTCGTGGGGCTGGGGCTTTCTGACCAGCCCGCGCTCACTCGCCAGGCGCGTTATCGCCAGCCGCCGCCCGGCACGAGTCAGCCCTTCCGGCGCTTAATTCAGCCCCTCCGGCGTATGAGGAGCGGGGGTCCGGGAGCAGCGCCCCCCGAAGGGAACCCCGCCCCCTCACCCCCTACCAGGTGAAGTTCGGGTCGACCTTCATGCAGGCCGACTCGTCCGCACCATTGAGCGCGTCCGCCGACTCCGGCGCCTTGTTGCCGTCCTTGCCGCCGCCGGAACCACCCCGCGGAGGCACCGTCCCGGTGCGCCAGTCCGCGCCCACGAGCAGCGTCACGCCGGACACCGCCGTCGACTGCTTCACCGAACTCGGCGCGAGACCAAGGGACTTGGCGACCGCCTGCGCGTCGCCCGCGAGGTCCGCGCTCGGGTAGAGCAGCACCGTGCTCGGCTGCACCGGCGTCGCCTGCCCGTCCGCGTACGCCTGCGTATAGCCCTTGGCCGCGAGCAGCTGGACCACCTCGGCGGCGCGGCCGCTCTTCGCGGGCGCCGTATCGGTCCGGGTGCCGTTCTGCACCTGGACGGCGATCTCGGCCGGAGCCGCCGCCGGGTCTTCGGTGCTCGGAGTCGGTGACGCCTCAGTGGGGGAGGCCGAACTCTCCGGATTCTTGGCGGGCTTCTTCTTGTCCTTGCCGTCGAGCGCGATGTCCTCGCGTACGAGCCGGAAGAGCTGGTCCGCGTCGCCGGGCTTCGGCTGCACGCGGGCGCCCACGTATTCGTACGGCATGGTCGTCATCGTGATGCGCTGCGGCGGGACCTTCTTCAGCTCGTTGGAGAGGTCGTAGAGACGGGAGACGCTGCCCAGGCCCTCGTCGACCTTGAGCGCCTCGGTGGCCTTCTCGGCGAGCCCGAGGAGCTTGTCGGGGTTGCTCAGAGTGGCGTTGGCGCGCAGCTCGCGGACCATCGAATTCATGTACATGTGCTGCGCCTTGGCGCGCCCGATGTCGCTGCCGTCCTCGAAGCCGTACCGCGTGCGCAGCCACTGGAGCGCCTGCTCGCCCTGGATCTTGGTGGTGCCCTTCTTCAACTTCAGGCCCGAGCCGTGCCCTTGGCTGTCGCGCGAGTAGATGTTGTTGTCCACGCAGACCGGTACGCCGCCGATGGCGTCCGCCATGGACACCACCCCGGCGAAGTCGACCATCATGAAGTGGTCGATCCGGATGTCCGTCAGCTTCTCCCAGGCGAGCACCGAGCAGCCCGGACCGCCGCGCCCCAGGCTGGTGTTGGTCATCACGCGGCCCTGCGTGGCCGGGTAGACCTTGCCGGTGTGCGGGTCCTTGCACTCGGGCATCTGGAGGAGCGTGTCCCGCGGCATGCTGATCACGGACATGTTGCTGCGGTCCGCGGAGAGGTGGAGCAGCATCTGGACGTCGGCGAGCGGGGTGCCGCCGAAGGTCTCCTTGGCGCCGCCGAGCTTCTGGTTCTCCTTGGAGTCCCGGGCGTCGGAGCCGATCAGGAGGATGTTCAGGGGCGTCTGGCCGAAGGCGTTCGGGGTGGGCTCGGGCGCCCGGTTCCCCTCGGGCATCGGCGAGGTGCCGATCCTGCCGTTGAGGTGCTCGATATAGATGTACGCGGCCCCGGCCGTGCCAAGTATCAGCAGGGCCAGGACGATGGCGAACCAGCGCAGGAACCGGCGCGCCCGGCGCCGCCGCGGCGGCGTGGAACTGCCGTGCTCCCGGAGGCCGTTGGCACCACCGGCACCCCCCTTGCCGGGGGCTTCGGCGGTGTCGGGGGCATCCTCGCGTACGCCGTGGTCGGGGCCGCCGTCGCGTCTCCCGTCCTCGTAGAGACTGTCGTCCCAGACCGGATCGAGGGCCTGCTCGGTGCTCCGCTGGAGCGGAACGGTGTCATCCCGGCGCGCGCTGCCCTGCCTCATGTGCCCTGCCCCTCCCCGTTCCCGGACGCCCCGGACCGGCTGACTGGCCGGATCGGGCGGTGCCTCGGGTGCTACTGGTGTCACTCGCTGGTGTCACTTGGCGGGTACCACTCGGTGGTGTCCTGTGGTGTCCCTGGCGGTATCACGCGGTGGCGCCCCCCGGCGGTTCACTTGGCGCAGACGCTCTTGTTCGCCTCGACCTTCTGGATGTCCTTCGGCGCCTTCGACGGAGCGCCGATCGGCGTCCCGGCCCCCTGGAAGTCGCTGCCCAGGATCAGCTTCATGGCCGGCAGGCCCTGTGCGTTCTCCTCGCTCTTGCCCGGCTTGAGCGCGGAGCCCGGCAGTCCCATGATCTCGGCCAGCTTGCGTGCCTGGTCGGCCTGGTCGGGGGAGTACTCGAGGCTCGTCTTCGCCTGGTTCTGGGGCGCGTTGCCCAGCTGGCTCGACTTGAGGACGCCCTCCTCCGTCTGAAGGTACGTCAGCGTCGACTGCGCGGCACCCACCGTGTCGCTGCCGTTGTAGATGTTGACCCTGACCTCGGACGCGGCGGACTTGGGGCCCTTGAGCCGCGCCTCTTCCTTCGCCTTCTTCTGCTTCTTCACCTCGGTCAGCGATTTGTCCGCGCGGATCATCGAGAACAGCGGCTTGGCCTTGGCCTTGTCGAGCAGCACGGTCGCGCCGTCGGTGTTGTCGACCACCGGCGCCGTCACGAAACTCATGTGCTCCAGGTCGGCCTTGCCCAGCTCCATGCCCAGGTCCTTGAGCTTGTTCAGGTCGGCGAGCTTGCTGTCCACGGTGAGCGCCTTGGTGGCCGCGTCCGCCAGGTCCAGCATCTTCCCCGGGCTGGACATGGTGTCGTTGGACTTCATCTTCTTCATCAGCGAGATGAGGAACTGCTGTTGCAGCTTGATCCGGTCCAGGTCACCGCCGAAGCCGACGGCGTGCCGGGTACGGACGAACGCGAGCGCCTGGTCGCCCTGCACCACGTGCTTGCCCTTGGACAGATTCAGGTGCGACTTGGGGTCGTTGATGTCCTTGGCCAGGCAGATCGGCACGCCGCCGACCGCGCTGGACAGCGTCTTCACCGCGTTGAAGTCGGCCACCATGAAGTGGTCGATCTTGACGCCCGTTATTTCGGTGACGGTGCGCATGGTGCAGCTCGGGGTGCGCCCCATCTGGCCCAGGCTCTCGTTGAAGCGGCCTTCCTTCGTGCCCGGGATGTCCTTCGTGGAGCCGTCCGACTGTGTGGTCGGGCAGTCCGGGATGTCGGTGATCATGTCGCGCGGGATGCTCAACGCGGTCGCGTTCGTACGGTCCTTGGAGACGTGCAGCAGGATCGTGGTGTCCGCGTGCCCGGCGCTGCCGGAGTCGCCGTACCCCGAATTGCCCTTGCCGGTCCGCTTGTCCGTACCGATCAGGAGCACATTGATCGGGCGGTCCGCGCTGAATCCCCCGGTACCGGCGCCATCGTCATCAATGCCCGTTATGTTGCTGTTCAGGTATTCCAAGTAGAGATACGCGGCGAGGATCGTCAGGACGATGAGCCCCGCGACCACTCCGAGGAACCACTTCAGCTTCCTCTTGCCCTTGGGCTTACGCGGCTTGGGGCGGCGTCGGCCGCCGCCGTGCCCGCCCGGACCGCCCGGAGCGCCCGCGTCCTGCGTCACCCGGCGCCTGCGCTGCTCCGGCACGCCGCGGCCCGGGGCGTCCTGACCCGGGCCGTGGGAGTGGGAGCGGCGACGGCGCGGCGCGTCGGCGGGCGGGCGGCCGCCCGTGCTCGCCGGTCTGCGGTGACCCGGGATGCCCGACCGCGCTGCGGAGGGGGTCGGTCGCAGTTCGTAGTCGCCGGTCTGCGGGTTCAGTACCCACTGGTCTGCGGGGTCGATGTTCTCCGCCCGCCCACGGCCTTGCGCGTCCACGGTTGCTTGAGTCCTCCGTCGGGGCCCCGGCGGCGCCACCCCCTCCAAGGGCGCTCGCCAGTCTGTCTGCGGGTGCACGGCCGTTCGGCCGGGTGCACCGGATCGCTCACGCTATCCGACCAGTTCAGCGACCGGCGATGGCGGTGACAAATTCCACTTCCCTTACACCCGGCAATACCGCCTATTTCCTGACCGCTCCGACGCGGTGTTGGCCCGCGCTTTACTCACAAGTCGTGCGGGCCGCGGTGTTGCCGCGGAAGGTCGGGGCCGGGCTCGGTGTCTCCGAAGGGTCATCGGCCCGGGCGCCGGGACCTGCGGCGGGCTTGCCGTCGGCACGGTCGCGGGGCGTCCCGTCGACCCAGAAACCGGCGTCGCTCAGGTAGCCGGCGCCGTCGTCGTGCGACTCCTTACCCCCGTCGTCATCACCGGAATATTCCGAATAGTCCCCGCCTCCGGAGCCCTCGGAGGAGTACCCGCCGTCGGATTCCCCCTCTTCCTCGCCCTCTCCGGAGGCGTCCGAGTCCTCGGTCTGCGGGTCCACGCGCAGCGGTGCGTCCGCGCGCAGTCGGTCGAACAGTCGGCCCGCGTCCGGCTGCACGAGCTCGTCGCGGTTCGGGTCGTACGTGTAGGCCCTGCGGGGAACTGTGAGGAATTGGACCCGGTCGATGGGGATGTTGCGCATACTGCGGACCAGCTCGTAAAGGTCGGTCAGACCGGAAAGCGCGGGGTCCGTGGTGAGCGACGACGTCGCCGCGTCGAGCACCGGGAAGAGCCGGGTCGGATTGAGCAGCACACCGTTGCTCCGCACCTTGTTGACGAGCGCCGCGAGGAACTGCTGCTGGCGGTCCATGCGTTCGGTGTCGCTGCCGCCGCCGACCGACTTGCGCGCGCGTACGAAGCCGAGCGCCTGCTCGCCGTTGAGCTTCTGCTTTCCGGCCGGGAGCCGGAGCTTGGCTTGGGGGTCGTGGATCGGCCGCTTCAGGCACACCTCCACGCCGTTCACCGCGTTGACCATCCTCTTGAAGCCCTGGAAGTCCACGACCATGTGGTGATCGATCCGGATCTTGGTGAGCTTCTCGACGGTACGGATGGTGCAGGCGGTCCCACCGAGCTCGAACGCCCAGTTGAACTGGGCGAATTGGGTATCCGACCGGCTGCCGTCCGGGCGGCGGCAGCGCGGGATGTCCACCATCAGGTCGCGCGGCAGGGACACCGCGGTCGCGCTCTTCCGGTCGGCCGCGAGGTGCAGCAGGATCGTGGTGTCCGAGCGCTGCGTGCCCGGGTCCCTGCCGTAGGGCCTGTTGCCCTTCCCGGACCGGGTGTCGGAGCCGATGAGCAGGATGTTCTGAGCGTTGTGCTTGGAGGGCGGCGGCCGCTCCCGCTCGTACCGCTCCAACTCGGCTGCGGTACCGGTGTCTGCGGTGATGTTCCCCTCGAGCCTCTTGTAGAGACTCCAACCGACCCCGGCGGTCGCGAGCACGATGACGGCAAGGCCCAGGGCTGCCCAGCGGAGCCAGTGGTGGCGTGGTTTGGGAGTGGGGGCGGGGCTGGGGGAGTCGTCGGCGGGTGTGCCTTCTTCTGTGGTGGCGGTTTCGCCGGGAGGCTCTTCTTCTGTAGCGCGGGCGGCTTCGGCAGGACCTTCTTCTGTGGTGCCGTTTTCCTCGGGGGCGCTTTGCTCTTCGGGATCGTCGTCTGCGGGATCTTCGTCCTCGGCGTCGTCGTCCCGGGCGTCGTCTTCTTCTGTAGTGCTGTCCGTGGTGCCGTCTGTGGCCTCGTCCGCGGTGCCCTCGTCCTCCGAGGCGGAAGTGCCCGACTCGGTCTCGTCGTCGTCCGGCCACTCCGGTCCGGCGGACGGGCCTGCGGCGTCGGTCACGTCTGGGTCCACCCCTCATGGCGTAGTCAGTACGGCAGTACGGCAGTACGAACAGCACTCCGCGAGGAAGTGCTCCTACGACCATGGCCCGGCGCGGGGCCCCGGCGCCTGCGGGCCGGGCGCTCACCTGCGCCGGACGGGTGGAACTTCGCCGGGGCCCGGGGCCCGTGGCGCGTCCCCGGGCGCAGCGTCCTACCGGACCGTCCCGGTGACCCGCTCGCTCTCGACGCGCTTGCGCAGCGCCTCGTCCGTCAGCTGCCCGGCATTCCGGCAGAGCACCACGGAGCCCCCGGCCGCCAGCGGCGCGTACAGCCCCGCGGACAGGCCGTCCCAGCTGTCGTACGCCCGTGTGGAGAGCAGCCGTGACCCGGACCCGAGCCCGAGGTCCGTCGCATCGCGCCGGGCCCGCTCGACGGTCTCGGCTCCCGTCAGGGCCACCTCGCCGACGGTGAGCGCGTCGGCCGACGGGTCCACCGGAGCGTATGGAGCGAAGCGGTCGCCCTGGCTCGGCACCTCCACCGCGTAGTCGACGAACCCGGCCGGCAACTGCGGGAAGCGGCCGCCGAGCGGCCGGAGCGCGAGCGCCACCCGCTCGCCCGAGCAGGCCCGCGCCTCCTCCAGCGTGTCCGGCCCGCTGACCACCAGGTCGGCCGCGGCCGGGTCGTTCCCGACCTCCGCGACCACACCTACAGAAGAACAGGCGAGCAGCCACACCGCGGTCTGCCAGTGCGCGGGAAGGAGCAGCGCGAGCCGGTCGCCGGGCTCGGCGGCCAGGTCGCCCTGGAGCAGATTGGCGGTCTTGGCCACCCAATTGGCGAAGGTGGCCACGGACAATTCGACGCGTTCGCCGGTGGCGTCGTCGTAGAAGGTCACCAGAGGGCGGGCCGGGTCCGCGGCGAGCGCGGATCGCAGCAGGTCGGCGGGGGTGCGGTCGGTCGCGTTCACGCCTGCCAGGCTACGCGGCCGCCGTACCGCGGGAACGCACGGGAGGTACGCGCGACGGAACCGTTGCGGCCGACGCACCGTCAGTTCCCGAATGCCCCCAATGTGCGGAGGTGTCATATCTGACGGACGATCAATCGCATGCGTGGATTCCTTGCTTCCTCGATCGGTGTCGTCTGCGCGACCGCACTGGCCCTCCCACTCGCCGCACCGCAGGTGGCCGAGGTCCAGGCCCCCAGCGACAAGACGGTGCACCCCGCTTCCGACGCAGCCTCCCGCACACCCCAATCCGTCCCCGGCAGCACGCAGTCGCTCCCGCTGGCACCGCTGGCCTCGGACCGAACCAAGAGCGACGGCAGCTCCGCGCAGGGGCTCACCCGCCGCACCGTACGACCGTTCTCGCTGGTCGGCGTCGTCTGGGACGATCCGCAGGTGGAGCTGCACGGCACGGTGCGGGTCCGCACCCGGCACGCCGATACGGGCACCTGGTCGGACTGGCAGGACGTCGACACCCACAACCACGAGCACGCCGCCGACCCGGACACCCCGGAGGGCGCCTCGGGCCGGGTCCGCGGCTCGACCGCACCCCTGTGGGTCGGCAACTCCGACGCGGTGGAGGTCCGCGTACAGAGCACCCCGGCGGAGAGCGACGAGCACGGCCGGCACGGCGACGCCGAGCCCACGCCCCTGCCCCTGCCCCAGGGCCTGCGCCTGGAGCTCATCGATCCCGGCGAAGATCCAGACGTCCAGATCCCCGGCGGGCTCAACGGCGCGCAGGCGGCGGCGAGTCCGGCCGAGAGCAAGGACAGCGACGAGGACCCGGACCCGGGGACCGGCACCCCCGCGGACACCCCGGCCGCCCGGCCGCTCTCCGCCGCGGCCGCCGCCAGTTCGGCCGTCAACGCCGAGTACGCCCCGCTCGGCGCCACCGTCATCCCGGCCCTCACCAAGCAGCAGACGGAGAACGCGTTCCTCGACTCCCGCGGCGTGCTGCAGGTCTCCGCGGGCCAGGGAACCCCGGCACGCCCGTACGTCGGACCGCGCCCCCGGATCATCACCCGCAAGGGCTGGGGCGCGGACGAGAAGCTGCGCGAGAAGGACTTCGCGTACACCAAGTCCGTACGCGCGGCCTTCGTGCACCACAGCGCCACGGGCAACAACTACACCTGTGGCCAGGCGCCTTCGATCCTGCGCAGCATCTACCGCTACCACGTCAAGAGCAGCGGCTGGCGGGACTTCGGCTACAACTTCGCCATCGACAAGTGCGGCAACATCTACGAAGGCCGTGCCGGAGGTGTGGCCAAACCCGTTCGGGGGGCCCACACTCTCGGGTTCAACAGCAACAGCACGGGCGTCGCCGTCCTCGGGACGTACAGCAAGACCAATCCGCCCAAGGCCGCGGTACGGGCCATCGCCCGGCTCACCGCGTGGAAGCTCGGCCTGTACGGGGTCAATCCACGCGGCAAGGTGACGATGACGTCGGCGGGCAGCAACCTCTACAAGAAGGGGAAGAAGGTCCGGCTCGACGCGATCTCGGGGCACCGCGACGGCTTCATCACCGACTGCCCGGGCAGCCGCCTCTACGGCCGCCTCGGCAGCACCCGCAAAACCTCGGCCAAGTACCAGGGCCGCGGCTGACCACCGCAACAACTGACCACCGCAACAACTGCATACACTGGCCGGCCGGACGGCTCGCGCCCAAGGGCCCCGCGCCCCCGCGCACGGGGCACGCCGCCCCGCGCGCCGCGAGCCCCGACCGAGTCCGGCCCCGGCAGGAAGCAGAGACGGCAACCGACATGGCGACAGAAGCGATTCTCCTGGTCGGCGGCAAGGGCACCCGGCTGCGTCCGCTCACGGTGCGCACGCCCAAACCGATGGTCCCGGCGGCCGGCGTGCCGTTTCTCACCCACCAGCTGGCCCGCGCCCGCGCCGCCGGTATTGAACACATCGTCCTCGCGACCTCCTACCTGGCAGAGGTCTTCGAGCCGTACTTCGGCGACGGCTCATCGCTCGGCCTGCACTTCGAGTACGTCACCGAGGAGGAACCGCTGGGCACGGGCGGCGCGATACGCAACGTCGCCGACCGCCTGGACTCGGGCCGGGACGACCCGGTCCTGATCTTCAACGGCGACATATTGACGGGCCTGGACATCAAGGCCCTGCTGGCCACCCACGCGTCATCGTCGGCAGACGTCTCCCTGCACCTGACCCGGGTCGACGACCCCCGGGCGTACGGCCTGGTGCCCACGGACGGAACGGGCCGCGTCCAGGCCTTCCTGGAGAAGCCGCAGACGCCGGAGGAGATCGTCACCGACCAGATCAACGCGGGGGCGTACGTTTTCCGCCGCTCGGTCATCGACACCATCCCGGAAGGCCGCCCGGTCTCGGTCGAACGCGAGACCTTCCCGGGGCTCCTGGCCTCCGGCGCCCACCTCCAGGGCATGGTCGACTCGACGTACTGGCTGGACCTGGGCACGCCCCAGGCCTTCGTCCGCGGCTCGGCCGACCTGGTCCTCGGCCGCGCCCCGTCCCCGGCGGTACCGGGCCGCCGCGGCGACCGCCTCGTCCTGCCCTCGGCCACGGTCGCCCCCGACGCCAAACTGACCGACGGCACGGTCATCGGCGCGGGCGCCACGGTCGGCGCGGGCGCACGCATCTCCGGCAGCACGATCCTCGCCGACGCCGTCATCGAACCGGGCGCCCTCATCACGGACTCCCTGGTCGGCGCCGGTGCCCGCATAGGAGCCCGCACGGTCCTGTCCGAGGCGGTCATCGGAGACGGCGCCGATGTGGGCCCGGACAACGAACTCAGCGACGGCATCCGAGTGTGGTGCGACGCACGGCTACCGGCGGCATCGATCCGCTTCTCGTCGGACCAGTAACTTCAGCCCGTCCGGCGATTGCGGACGAGCACGCCCACCCGTCTCCCACCACCACCCTCAACCGAGGCGCTACGCGCCACCCCCTGGTCCAGCGCGATGAGCGGGGGTCTGGGGGCGCCGCATCCATCAGCGGCTTCGCCGCGGGCCCCAGTTACGGGAAGGGGCGGGATCGGGGAACGAAACCCCGTACCCTCGAACCCGCACCCCGAGCCCCCGACCCCCGACCCTTCGAGGACCCCGTGGCAGGCCGCTTCGCCCCGCGCACCACCCCCCGCACCCCGGTGCACGCTCCCGGCCGCCCGCCTCGCGTACCCCACACCCGGCCGCAAACCCGGACAGCGGCCCGCACCCAGGCCCAGGCCCACGCCCAGACCCGCACCTGGACCCCACCGACCCCCCTGAACCTCCCCCTCACGTTGACGCCCCTGCGCAGGGGCCCCGCAGACCCCACCTACCGCGCCACCCCGGACGGCGCCCACTGGCGGGTGAGCCGCACCCCCGACGGCCCCGCCACGCTGCGCGTCACCGCACGCCACGGCGGCACCACGGTGGAGGCAACGGCCTGGGGCCCGGGCGCGGCCTGGTTCCTCGACCGGCTCCCGCAGCTGCTCGGGGCCGCCGACGACCCCGACGCGTTCGAGCCGCGGCACCGCCTCGTCGCCGCGACCCGGCACCGCCGCCCCGGCCTCCGCCTGCTCCGCACCGGACTGGTCCTGGAGTCCCTGATTCCGTCGATCCTGGAACAGAAGGTCACGACGGACGAGGCGTACCGCGCCTGGCGGCTCCTTGTCCGCCGCTACGGCGAACCGGCCCCCGGCCCGGCCCCCGACCGCATGTGCGTGATGCCGGAACCGGAGACCTGGCGCATGATCCCGTCCTGGGAGTGGCACCGCGCGGGCGTCGACAACAAGCGCGCGAGCACGATCCTGCGCGCGGTCCGGGTGGCCCGCCGCATGGAGGAGGCCGCGGCGATGACGCCTCAAGAGGCAAGGAAGCGCCTGGAGTTGGTGCCCGGCATCGGCCCGTGGACCTCGGCCGAGACGATCCAGCGCAGCAACGGCGCCCCCGACGAGGTCACCGTCGGCGACCTCCACCTGCCGGGCATCGTCGGCCACGCCCTGGCCGGTGAACGGGACGCCGACGACGCCCGCATGCTCGAACTCCTGGAGCCTTACCGCGGCCAGCGCCACCGCGCGGCCCGCTACATCCTGCTCTCGGGCCGCACCCCGGCACGCCGTACCCCCAAGATGCCGAAAACGGACATCGCGAAGTTCTGAACGGCGGCCGGGCCCCGGAGCGGAACCGGACGTACCGCCACCGCACCACCACCCGAGCCCGCGCCACCACCCGAGCCCGCGCCAGCAACCGCTACCGCACCACCAGGAAATCCCCGGCATCCCGCGCGGGCCGCTCCCGCGGTGCCTCCGCCGCCCGTCCCACCGCGACCGCCCCCATCGGGTCCCAGTTCTCCGGCAGTTCGAGGACCTCGCGCACGACGTCCCGGCAGAACATGGTCGACGAGATCCAGGCCGACCCGAGCCGCTCCCCGGCGAGCGCCACGAGGAAGTTCTGGATTCCGGCGCCGGTGGCGACCACGAACATCTCCCGCTCGGCGGCGTCCCGGCGCGCGTCCCCGTACGTGTGCGCCCCGTCCATCACGAGGCAGGGCACCACCAGATACGGCGCGTTGCGCAAGACGTCCCCGCGCCGGACCCGTTTGGCGATGGACTCCTCGGACTTGCCGTCGCCGCGCAGATCGGCGATCCACCGGTCCCGCATGGCGTCGAGCAGCCGGGTGCGCGCCTGCGGGGTCTCCAGGAGTACGAACCGCCACGGCGTCGTGTGGTGCGGCGCGGGCGCGGTGATCGCGGCGGCCACGGCGCGGCGCACCGCACCGGGGTCGACCGGGTCGTCCGTGAAGGCCCGCACCGTACGCCGCCCGGTCACCGCTTCGCGTACGGCCTCGGAGGTGCCGAGCCGGAACATGTCGTCGGCCGGGCCCCGCACGAGGGCCCGCGCCCCGGCGTCCTCGGACGCGTCGGCCGGGGGGTCCGCGGCCACGGCCCCGGGCAGGCCCCGCACCACGGCCACCGGCAGACCCGCGGCCTTGCCCTTCACCAGGTCGCCTGCGGCGGCGAGTTCATCGGCGGTCGCCACCACGGTGGCGCTCAGCGGATTGCCGTACGCATCCGTGCCGCCGCGCAGATCGTCCAGGACCCGCACTCCGGCGGCGCCGATGGCGACGTCCGTGAGTCCGGTGCGCCAGGGCCGCCCGAAGGTGTCGGTGACGATCACCCCGACGTGCACGCCGAGCGCGTCCCGCAGTCCTTCGCGGATGCGCCGCGCCGAGGCGTCGGGGTCGGTGGGCAGCAACAGCACGGTCCCGGCAGGGGTGTTGGAGGCGTCCACTCCGGCCGCGGCCATGACGAGCCCCTGCCGGTTCTCGACGATACGCAGCGCGCCGCGCCGCGCGACGACACGTACCGTCTCGGCATCGATCGCCTCCTCACGGTCCGCCGCGGCGAGCACCCGGTCCTCCGCCTTGGACACGATCTTCGAGGTGACGAGCACGACGTCGCCGTCGGTGAGCCCCGGTTCGGCGGCGGCGATCAGCTTGGCGATGTCGTCCCCGGCCCTGACCTCGGGGAGGCCGGGCAGGGCCCACACGCGGTACGTAGGAGCGGCGGGGCGCTCCGGCGCGCTCACGCGCGTACCTCCTCGGCGAGCGCGAGCGCTTCGCGCGCCATGCCCGCGGCGGCCGTGCCTTCTTCGGGATCCGTCATCATCAGCGGCACCGCCTTGCACCGGATCCCGGCGGCCTCCACGCGCGCGACGGACCCCTCGTCGGTGCTGTCGACCAGCCACCCGTCGAGCAGCCCCGAGCCGTAGTGCTCGGCGACCGCCGCGGCCGTCGACTCGACGCCCACCGCCGCGAGCACCTTGTCGGCCATGCCCCGCACCGGCGCGTCCCCGATGATCGGCGAGAGCCCCACGACCGGCACTCCGGCCTCGGCGATGGCCTCTCGTATCCCCGGCACGGCGAGGATGGTGCCGACGCTGACGACCGGGTTGGACGGCGGGAAGAGCACCACGTCGGCCGCGGCGATGGCCTCCAGCACTCCGGGCGCGGGCTTGGCCTGCTCGGCCCCGACGGGCACGACGGCGAGCGCGTCCACGGAGGCGCGAAGGCGTACCCAGTACTCCTGGAAGTGAATGGCCCTGCGTTCGCCATCCAGTTCGACGGCGACGTGGGTCTCGATCCGGTCGTCCGACATCGGAAGCAGCCGGACGCCCGGCTTCCAGCGGTCGCAGAGCGCCTCGGTGACCGCGCTCAGCGGGTAGCCGGCGCTGAGCATCTGCGTCCGCACGATGTGCGTCGCGAAGTCCCGGTCGCCGAGCCCGAACCACTCGGGCCCGACGCCGTACGCCGCGAGCTCGCTCTTGACCGTGAACGTCTCGTCCGTACGGCCCCAGCCCTGCTCCTCGTTGATGCCGCCGCCGAGCGTGTACATCACGGTGTCGAGGTCGGGGCAGACCTTGAGTCCGAACAGGTGGATGTCGTCACCGGTGTTCCCGATGACCGTGATGTCCGCGTCGAGCGCGGCCGCCTTGAGGCCCCGCAGAAAGCGGGCCCCGCCGATGCCGCCGGCCAGTACAACAATGCGCATGCCGCCAGTGTGTCAGGCGGGTACGACAGTTGGTCCGTCAGGCGGGTACGGCGGATTCGGTGTCCTCGGCGTCCTCGGCCCCGGGGGAGCATTGGGCGCTGTGCATCGTCATCTCGGTCAGGCCGGGGTAGTAGACGTGCAGACTGACGGCCGGTTCGAGGCTGTCGTTGACCACTTCGTGGATGTACCCGGGCGCGAACACCCGCTGCGCGCCCGCCTCGAGCGCGCGCGTGCCGCGCTCCGTGTGCTCCGTCAACTGCCCGTCCAGGACGGTCAGAACGCCGGACGACGCCCCGTGGTCATGGCGTCCGCTGCCCTGCCCGGGCACCCAGCTGAGCAGCCACACCTCGTACCCGGGCCCGGTGCGCAGGCGGTGGTACCAGCGGCTGGTGGCGTCGTACTCGACGAGGTGCTCCCACTGGGAGCGGTCGGCGGCGATGGTCCGGGCGAGCCCGGCGAACTCGGCCACGGTGGTGGGGTGTTCGCGCGGGGGCTGGAGCAGGTGCGGTACTTCGAGCAGGTCGCCGGCGATCTGGAGGTCGCTGTCGCTGTTCATCGGGGCGGTGGTTCCTCGGCTGTGATGTGCGCGGGGAGTGCGCGCAAGGGCGGCGGTCGGAGACTACGGGGGCTTCGGCCGGACGCGGTGCCGTGCGGGGGCTCGTGGCCCTTACGGGGTTGCGCGGTGGGACGCCGTCGACATTTCCGTACGAACGCTGGGACAGCGAGCGGGACCCGTGCGGGCGTCGGGGATGCGGCCGGAGCTCGAGGGGCTCAACAGCTGGGACAGCAACAGCGACAGCTCGCCCGGGCAGCACTGCGGAACCCAGCGGCGTGGGTCCGGGTGAGCGGCGAGTGCGCAAGCATGCCCACTAGAAGACCGGTTCACACGTCAGGTGTCAACCTGATGTCCGGATTGCGGAATATGGTTCACCGTATCCGGTTGTTCTGGCTGCCGAAAGGTTTGTGCGTTAACCGTCCCGGACATGTGGCGCAGCATCCGGGCGGGCAAACGCCGTTGCCGTCTCGTGATCCGACTGTGATCCGCTTCGCTTCGGCGCCCTTGCTGCAACGGGAGCAAAGTTCGGCGCGTCCTTCTTCAGTAGTGACGGGACGTGCGGATGGGCCGGTGGGAAGTGTCTTGTTTTATGGCGATTTGAACACTTTCCGCAAAGCCTTGGTTCCGCAGAGTGAATAAGGGGCCCAATAGCAGATCTCGGCTTGACTGGCTCGGATCGGCACACTTGTAATTTCACTCGTGTCGTTCAGCCGAAATCGGTAACGACAGCATCACGGGGACTGCACAGACAGACGAGGGGCGCACATGACCGAGCTGTTCCAGCAACTGCTGGTCGAGGACGCGGACGACGAACTCGGCTGGCAGGAGCGCGCACTCTGTGCCCAGACCGATCCCGAATCCTTTTTCCCCGAGAAGGGCGGCTCCACGCGCGAGGCCAAGAAGGTCTGCCTCGCCTGCGAGGTCCGTTCCGAGTGCCTCGAATACGCACTCGCCAATGACGAACGCTTCGGGATTTGGGGCGGCCTGTCCGAGCGAGAACGCCGACGACTGAAGAAGGCCGCGGTCTGACTCGCCTCGACAGTCCTCGGCCAACCCTCGACCAGCGCCGACCAAACAGCACACACCCCGACAACTGCACACACCCCGACACAGCGAACGGTCCGCCGCCCGTGGTTATCCACAGGCGGCGGACCGCGTTTCCCGCCCGTCTCCCGACCACCGCCCCTCAACGAGGCGCTCTCGCGCCGCACCTGTCTGTCTGCCGTTAGTGTGGCCCCGTCCGAGATGCCGCCCGTGCCCCTGTCCCGCGCAGCGCACCCGGCGTCCACCGCAGTCCATCGAACCGGGGCCCGTACCTCGATGTCCGCGCACAGCCAACCGGCAGGCCAGTACGACGCTGCCGTACCCGAGTTCCCGAGGCATGTCGTCACCGCCGTGCTCGTCTCCCACGACGGTGCCCGCTGGCTGCCCGACGCCCTGGCCGGGCTCCTCGGCCAGGAACGCCCCGTGCAGAACGTCATCGCCGCAGACACCGGCAGCGCCGACGACTCCGCCCGGATCGTCACCGACGCGATCGGCCCGGAGCGGGTGCTGCACCTCGCCCGCCGCTCCGGCTTCGGCACCGCCGTGGACGAGGCGGCCCGCACCGCGCCCGTCCTCACCCCCGATGACCTGCCGTACCTGAAGCGCCCCAGCGGCTGGGACCCGGTCAGCCGGACCTGGCGCGACGAGGCGTACGAGATGCCCGAGCTGCCGTACGGCGAACCCGTGCAGTGGCTCTGGCTCCTGCACGACGACTGCGCACCCGAACCTGACGCGCTCGCCGAACTCCTGCGCGTCGTCGAGCGCGAGCAGGAGATCAACCGGGACGTCGCCGTCGTCGGGCCCAAGCTGCGCGGCTGGTACGACCGCCGCCAACTCCTCGAGGTCGGCGTCTCCATCGCCAACAGCGGCCGCCGCTGGACCGGCCTGGACCGCCGCGAGCAGGACCAGGGCCAGCACGACCACGTGCGCCCGGTCCTGTCCGTCTCCTCCGCCGGGATGCTCATCCGGCGCGACGTCTTCGAGGAACTCGGCGGCTTCGACCGCCGCCTGCCCCTGATGCGGGACGACGTCGACCTGTGCTGGCGCGCCCAGGCCGCCGGGCACCGCGTGCTCGTCGCGCCCGACGCCGTGCTCCGGCACGCCGAGGCCGCCTCGCGCGAGCGGCGCACCGTCGACTGCGTGGGCCGCACCACCGCGAGCCCGCACCGCGTGGACAAGGCGGGCGCGGTCTACACCCTCCTTGTCAACGCGCGCGCCGCGGTCCTTCCCTGGGTGCTGCTCCGGCTCGTCCTCGGCACTCTCCTGCGCACCCTCGCCTATCTGGTGGGCAAGGTGCCGGGCCAGGCCCTCGACGAAGTCACGGGCCTCTCCCGTACGTTGCTGCGCCCCGGCAAGATCATCGGAGCCCGACGGCGGCGCGGCAGGGGCCAGGTCGAACCGGCCGAGCTGCGGCCGCTGTTCCCGCCGCCCGGCGCCACCGTGCGGATGACCGCCGAACATGTCGCATCGAACCTCGTCGGCCGCTCCGACCCCGAGACGTCCGCGGGCGGCAGGCATGGCGCCATCGAGTCCGGGCCCGGTGACGACGACGCCGACTTCCTGGAGATCGAGCAGTTCGCGCGCGTGAAGCGGCTCGCCCGCAAGCCGGGACCCATGCTCTTCGCGGTGCTGCTCCTCTTCTCCCTCATCGCCTGCCGCTCGTTGCTCGGCGGCGGCGCCCTCGCCGGTGGCGCGATGCTGCCCGCACCCGCCGATGTGGGCGAGCTGTGGTCCCGGTACCTGGACGAGTGGCATGCCATCGGTACCGGCGGCACCCAGAGCGCTCCGCCCTACCTCGCCATCGTCGCCGTACTGGCCACCCTTCTGTTCGGCTCCACCGGCTTCGCCGTGACCGTGCTGCTCGTCTGCTCCGTGCCGCTGGCGGGCGTCGCCGCGTACTTCGCCTCGCGGCCGCTGATCGAGTCGCGGCTCCTTCGGGCCTGGGCCTCGGTCGCGTACGCCTTCCTGCCGGCCGCCACCGGAGCGCTCGCCGGGGGCCGTCTGGGCACCGCCGTGCTCGCCATGCTGCTTCCGCTGCTCGCGCGCGCCGCTGTCGCGGCGAGCGGTGCGACGGCCGGGAGCGGGCGCGGGAGTTGGCGGGCCACCTGGGCGTACGCCCTGCTGCTCACGCTGGCGACGGCGTTCACTCCGGTCGTTTGGCCGATCGCGCTCGTCCTCGGCCTCGCGGTCCTGGCGCTGCGCCGCGGCGATCTGGTCGCGTACGGCCTGCGGGTGCTCGCCGCGCTCGGGGTGCCGCTGCTCGTCCTCGCACCCTGGTCGCTGTCGCTGCTGCCGTTCGGGTTCTTCCGCGAAGCGGGGCTCGGTTTCGGGGCCGGGTCGGCCGACGCGCTCGACCTGCTCGGCATCAGCCCCGGCGGGCCGGGGACCGTCGGCGGGCTCCTGCTCGTCGGCATCGTGGCCGCCGCCCTCGCCGCACTGCTGCGCGGGGAACGGCAGCGCGCCATCCGTACCGCCTGGGCCGTCGCCCTGACCGGCTTCCTCTTCGCGGCGCTCTCCAACGGCTCCACGTGGGCGGGCCCGGCGACGCTCGTGCAGGGCCTCGCGCTCCTCGCCGCCGCCGTGCTCGGCGCGGACGGCGCCCGCGAGCGGGTGGCCGAGCAGAGCTTCGGCTGGCGGCAGCCGGTGGCCGCGCTGATCGTCGCGGCCGCCGTGCTCGGGCCGCTGGTCGCCGCCGTCGCCTGGATGGTGCGCGGCGCCGACGGACCGCTCGAGCGGCGCGACCCGGCGCAGGTGCCGGCGTTCGTCGCCGAGGAGGCGGGCACCGAGGACCAGGCCCGCACCCTGGTGCTCGGCAGCGAATCGGGTGCCGAGGTCGGATACTCCCTGGTGCGCGGCGCCGGCGTCCGGCTCGGGGATGCCGAACTGGCCGCGGAGGGCGGCGACCACGCCCGCCTGGACAAGACCGTCGCCCACCTCGTCGCGGGCTCCGGCGCCGACCAGACCGACGAGCTGGGCGCCTTCGCGGTGCGTTATGTCCTCGTACGGGACGGGGCGCCCCGCGGGATGAACCGCGTCCTGGACGCCACGCCCGGCCTGACCCGGCTCAGCGAGCACAACGGCAGCGCCCTGTGGCGGGTCGACCGCCCCGTGGCGCGCGCCGTCATCGTGCCCGAGTCCGGCGAGCCCGAGCTCGTCCCCTCCGGTCCGGTCGAGATCCACACGGACCTGTCCGCGGGCAAGGACGGCCGGGTGCTGCGGCTCGCGGACGCGGTGGCCGACGGCTGGACGGCGACCCTCGACGGCAGGCCACTGCAGAAGACCACGGTCGACGGCTGGGCGCAGGGCTTCGAACTGCCCGCGTCCGGCGGCCGGTTGGACGTCACGTACGAGTCGTCGGGCGCGCACACCGGCTGGTTGTGGGCGCAGGGCGCGCTCGCCGTCGTCCTGGTCGTCCTCGCGCTGCCCGGGCGGAGCCGCGACGTGGACGACGACCTGCCGGACGAGCCCGCCGCGGTGCCCGCACAGCCGGTGCCGGGGGAGGGGCGCCGGGCCCGCCGACTGCGCGCCGCCCAGGAGGCGCAGGCCGCCGACGGGTCCGCCGGTCCGGCCGGGCCGGGGGAGCCGCCTCTGGCGGAGGTGCCACCGCAGCAGTCGTACGGCCAGTGGGAGGACGGCCCCGCCTACGCGCGCCCCGACCGGGCGGCGCACTCCCAGGAGCAGTTCCCGGGGCCGTCCCAGGGGCAGGCCCAGGGCGCGCGGCAGTCGGCGGGCGGTTTCGACCAGCAGGCGTACCAGGCCGACCCCTACCAGGCGGACCCGTATCAGGCCGACTCGTACGGAGCGGATGCGTACGGGCCCGGCTCGTACTCGGCAGACCCGTCGTACCCGGCGGACCCGCAGCAGCCGCACGCCTACCGGGCGGACGGCTACCCGGAGGGTGACGCCTTCTCGCCGGGCGAGGGCTACGCGGCGGGCGGTTATGACGGGTACGGCCACAACTCCGGGGCGCCGCAAGCCCCTTCGGGCATGCCGAACGGGGCCGTGCCACCCCCGCCCCCGCCGCCCGTGCCTCCACAGCCCGTGCCTCCGCAGCCGCCGGCCCCACCGGCGCAGCCGCCCGCGCAGTCCTACGAGCAGTCTTACGGCGGGCCCGAGTTCCGGCCCGACGGTGAGCGCCCCGACGGGAGCCAGCAGTGAACCGCACCACCCTGTCCCTGATCGCCGCGGGCGGCGCGCTCGCCGTCGTCACCGGTGTGGCCGCGATCGCCGCGCCCGGTGACGGGGCGTCGGGCGACGGCAAGGCCACGGCGGCCCGGCAGCCCGTGGAGCGGTCCGGGCTGCTCTGCCCCGAGCCGAGCACGTCCGAGCTCGCGGAGACGGCGTACACCTCCTTCACGCCCAAGTCCTCTGGCGGCGCCGGGAGCAAGGGCAGCGCCGAACTCTTCGAGGCCGCCCGCGCGGCGGAGGACGACGACAAGGGCAGCGACAAGGACGCCCGGGACGGGAAGGCCGACGAGGGCGACAAGGACGATAAGGGCGGGGAAGCGCGTGCCGGGGGATCGGACCTGGGCACGCCCTTTCTGCGGTCCAAGGAGCCGGGCAAACCGATGACCGGCGAGGCGTCCGGCGGCGACGCCCCCGCGCTCATCGGCTCGGCCGACGGCGCGCTCGCGCCCGGCTGGACCGTGCAGCAGACCACGACGGTCACGGCGGGCGGGGGCCGCGGCCTTGCCGGGGTCACCTGTTCAACGGCCGACACGGACTTCTGGTTCCCGGCGATGAGTGCCGCCAAGGACCGCAGCGACTATGTGCACTTGACCAACCCCGACGATGCCGCGGCCGTCGTGGACATTGAGCTGTTCGGGCCGGAGGGCGCCGTCAAGTCCGAGGCGGGCGAGGACATCCAGGTCCCGCCGCATTCCAGCGTCCCGGTGCTTCTGTCCACCCTGGTGGACCACCCGGAGATCAACCTGACCGCTCATGTCACGGCCCGCACCGGCCGGGTCGGCGCGGTCGTGCAGGCCTCCGACGACAAGCTCGGCACCGACTGGCTGCCCGCGTCCACCGACCCTGCGGGGAGCGTCGTGCTGCCGGGCATCCCCAAGGACGCCTCCTCGGTCCGCCTCGTGGCCTTCGCGCCCGGCGAGGACGACGCCGACCTGAAGCTGTCCCTGGCGGGCAAGAACGGCTCGATCACCCCGGCCGGCCACGAGTCCCTGCACATCAAGAGCGGCATGACGGCCGCCGTCGACCTCGGGGACATCACCAAGGGCGAGCCGGGCTCGCTGGTGCTCACGCCGACCGACGACGCGACACCTGTGGTGGCGGCGCTGCGGGTGACCCGGGGCAAGGGCGCCGAGCAGGAGATGGCGTTCATCCCGGCCACCGGCCCCGTCGAGGCCCGCGCCACGGCCGCCGACAACCGCGCCAAGGGCTCGACGCTGTCCCTCGTGGCCCCGGGTAAGGCGGACGCGAAGGTCAAGGTCACCGCGTCGGCGGGTGCCGAAGGCGGCTCCCCGGTGACGAAGACGTACACGGTCAAGGGCGGTACGACACGTCTCGTCGCGCCTCCGGTGCCGTCCGGCCTCAAGGGGCCGTACGCGCTGACCGTGGAGCGCCTGGCGGGCACGGTGCACGTGGCCCGCACCCTGGAGCTGCCGCAGGACGGCGTGCCGATGTTCACGGTGCAGACGCTGCCCGACGACCGCGGGACGGTCGTCGTACCGAAGGCGGAGCAGGACCTGTCGGTACTGCAGAAGTAGAAGTAGGCGGCGACGAGCTCTGGTCGGCCGGGTCGGCTCGGTCGACCGGTCGGCTTGCCCGGCTCGGGTCGGTCCGGGCCGATGAGGGCTGCGGCCTCAGTCCTCGCCGTACCGCGGGTCGACCGACTCCGGTGACAGGCCGAGGAGTTCGGCCACCTGTTCCACGACGACCTCGTGCACCAGGGCGGCGCGCTCGTCCCGGGTCTTGGTGCGGATCTCCACCGGGCGCCGGTAGATCACGATCCGCGCGGGCCGGTCGTCGCGCGCGGGGATCGTGCCGCCGAGCGGCACCGTCCCGGCCTCCCAGTCGTCGTCCGGGGCGCTGTCCAGGCGCGGCACGTCGAGCACCAGGAAGTCGATCTCGGAGAGCTGCGGCCAGCGCCGCTCCAGGCGCTCCACCGAGTCCTGCACGAGGTCCATGAAGACTTCGCCGCGGCTGGCCGAGAGCGGCACCTGCGGCGGCGCTACGGGGCCGCGCATGCCCCTCCCGTGGCGGTCGCGGCGGCGGGGCCTGGGCTCGGTGGTGCGGGGCGGTACGGGCTTGTCCATCACTGACGAAGCGTAGACCTCCGCACCGACAGTCGGCTGCCACGCGCGCGTGAAGGCGGTCCGGAAGCCGCGGCCGCGGGCCCGGGCGCCGCCGCGGACCGACCGCTCGGGCGGCGGGCAGCCTGTCGCTCTATGACCATTCCGGCCATCCTTGGGCTCGATTACGTATCTCTCCAAGACCGCGTGGCTCAAGGCATTTGACGGCATTTGCATCGAGTGGAGACCGGATTCAACACCTGTGGCCCTTGTGCCCCTTGAGGTTCACGCAGGTCAGTGGGGTCAGTCAGGGAGGGTGCGTGGGCAGGATCACAGTGCGACACGGTGGAGTGACCTCGTGGAGATTCGTCGCGGCCCGCTCAAGAGTGCGGTACCGTCCAACGTCGTGAGCCCTGTACGTCGCTGTTCGCGCACCGCCTGCGGCCGTCCCGCCGTCGCGACGCTGACGTACGTCTACGCCGACTCGACCGCGGTCCTCGGCCCGCTCGCCACCTACGCCGAACCCCACTGCTACGACCTGTGCGCCGAGCACTCCGAGCGCCTCACCGCCCCGCGCGGCTGGGAGGTCGTCCGGCTCGCCGACGGCGCGGAGGCGGGCCGCCCCAGCGGAGACGACCTCGAGGCCCTGGCCAACGCGGTGCGGGAAGCGGCTCGCCCGCAGCAGCGCGCGGCCGAGGCCGGAGGCGGAGGGGCGGATCCGATGGAGGTCGCACGCCGCGGTCATCTGCGCGTGCTGCGCTCGCCCGAGTAGTGAGCGCCCTTCTGCTGTAGCGCACGAAGTTTTCCCTTCAACAATCAGTCCTGTATGGGCATTGACTTCCCGTTGTCGCGAACACGACGATTCCGCCACCCGTGAAAGATCGCCTTCGGCATTCCGGAGCGGTGGAGGCGACGGAGCGTCACGGGAGCCAGGAGGCCCGTGTGTTCGTGCAGGAGCTGGAACCCGTCGCAGGCTCGCTCGGCCTGTCCGCGCTGATCGCCGCGCTGCCCCTCGTCACCGTCCTGGTCCTGCTCGGGGCCGTCCGTATGAAGGCGCACTTGGCCGGGCTCGCCGGGCTCGGCGTCGCGGTCCTGGTCGCCTGGCTCGCGTACGGCATGCCGCTCGGCCAGACGCTCTCCAGCGGCGCGCAGGGCGTGCTCTTCGGGCTCTTCCCGATCATGTGGATCGTGGTCAACGCCCTGTGGGTGTACCGGATGACGGTCCACACCCGGCACTTCGACGTCCTGCGCCGCTCCTTCGGGCGGATCTCCGCCGACCCGCGCATACAGGCGCTGGTCATCGCGTTCTGCTTCGGCGCGCTCCTGGAGGCGCTGGCCGGGTTCGGCGCGCCCGTCGCCATCAGCGCCGTGATGCTGGTCGCGCTCGGCTTCGCGCCGACGAAGGCGGCCATCGTTTCTCTTGTGGCCAACACCGCGCCGGTGGCCTTCGGCGCCATGGGCACCCCGGTGGTGACGCTCGCTCAGGTGACCGGCCTGCCGCTGGACTCCGTCGCCTCGGTCGTCGGCCGTCAGACGCCGCTGCTCGCGCTCGTCGTGCCGCTGGCCCTGGTCGCCCTGGTGGACGGAAGGCGCGGCCTCCGGGAGACCTGGGTGCCCGCCCTCGCGTGCGGATTCGCCTTCGCCGCCGCACAGTTCGTGGCCGCCAACTACGTCTCGGCGCAGCTGGCGGACATCGGCGCCGCCCTGGTGGGCGCGGCCGCCCTGGTCGCGGTGCCGGGCGCGCGCAAGCCGGCCACCGAGCCGGTACGGAGCGCGGTGCTCACCGGCGTACGCAGCGAGGACCTGGACACCGAGGACCCGCGCGGCGACGTGGTGCGGGCCTACGCCCCGTACGCCCTGATCGTGGCCGTCTTCTCGCTCGCCCAGATACCGGCCGTCAAGAACCTCCTCGCCGGGGCCACCCGCACCTTCGCGTGGCCGTTCCTGAACGTCGTCGACCCCGAGGGCGAGCCGGTCGCCGGCAATGTCTTCTCGCTGCCGCTGCTGTCGACCGGCGGCACCCTCGTGCTGCTCGCGGGCGTCGGCACGGCGGCCGTTCTCGGGGTGCACGCGCGCGTGGCGGTGCGTGAGTGGGCGGCCACCGTCCAAGAGCTGCGGTTCGCGATCCTCACCGTTACTTCTGTACTGGCGCTCGCATACGTCATGAACCTCTCCGGACAGGCCGCCGTCATCGGCCACTTCGTGGCCGCCGCTGGTGCCGGTCTGGCGTTCCTGTCCCCGGTGCTCGGCTGGTTCGGGGTCGCGGTCACCGGATCCGATACGTCCGCCAACGCGCTCTTCGGGGCGCTGCAGGTGACAGCCGCGCGCCAGTCCGGGCTCTCCCCGGACCTGCTCGCGGCGGCGAACAGCTCCGGCGGCGTGCTCGGCAAGATGATCTCGCCGCAGAACCTGACGATCGCCTGCGCGGCGGTCGGGCTCGCGGGCAAGGAGGGCGACCTGCTGCGCAAGGTGCTGCCCTGGAGCCTCGGCCTGCTTGCCGTGATGTGCCTGATCGTGGTCGGCCAGAGCACGGCCGCCCTCGGCTGGATGCTGCCCTGAGGAAGCGCGCTGGGAGGCCCGTTGAGGCTGCGGCGTGGGTGTCCGAGAGGTGCCCTGCGGGTGACCGGGCGGCGGCCGCTGGATGTTCCGGGAGCGACCTGGACAGGTCGGGCTCTCGCTGTCAGTGGGTGCAGGTACGTTTGGCTGACCGCACTGAAATCCAGGAGAGGGTTGGCCGTGGCTGATCTTTCGCAGATCGTGAAGGCGTACGACGTCCGCGGGGTGGTCCCGGACCAGTGGGACGAGGCGCTCGCCGAGCTGTTCGGCGCGGCCTTCGCGCAGGTCACGGGGGCGGACGCGATCGTGGTCGGGCACGACATGCGGCCCTCGTCGCCAGGGCTCTCGCGCGCGTTCGGGCGTGGCGCGGCGGCGCGCGGCGTGGCGGTCACGGAGATCGGCCTGTGCTCCACGGACCAGCTGTACTACGCCTCCGGGGCGCTTGATCTGCCGGGCGCGATGTTCACGGCTTCGCACAATCCGGCGCAGTACAACGGCATCAAGATGTGCCGGGCGGGCGCGGCACCGGTCGGGCAGGACACGGGACTTGCGGAGATCCGCGCCCTGGTGGAGGAGTGGTCCGGGACGGGTGCGCCCACTCCTGCGGCGACGCCTGCCGCGATCACCCAGCGGGACACCCTGGCCGACTACGCGGCGTATCTGCGCAAGCTGGTCGACCTGACGTCGATCCGGCCCCTGAAGGTCGTGGTGGACGCGGGCAACGGCATGGGCGGGCACACGGTCCCCACCGTGTTCGGCGGGCTGCCCATCGAGCTGGTCGACATGTACTTCGAGCTGGACGGCACATTCCCGAACCATGAGGCCAACCCGCTGGATCCGGCCAACATCGTGGACCTGCAGAAGCGGGTCCGCGCCGAGGGCGCCGACCTCGGCCTGGCCTTCGACGGGGACGCGGACCGCTGCTTCGTGGTGGACGAGCGCGGCGAGCCGGTGTCGCCCTCGGCGATCACGGCGCTGGTGGCGGCGCGCGAGCTGGCCAAGCAGGGCGGCAAGGGCACGGTGATCCACAACCTGATCACCTCGTGGTCAGTGCCCGAGGTGGTGCGCGAGAACGGCGGCACGCCCGTGCGCACGCGCGTGGGGCACTCCTTCATCAAGGAGGAGATGGCCAAGTCCGGCGCCATCTTCGGCGGCGAGCACTCGGCGCACTACTACTTCCGCGACTTCTGGAACGCGGATACGGGCATGCTCGCGGCCCTGCACGTCCTGGCGGCGCTCGGCGGGCAGGACGGTCCGCTGTCGCAACTGGTGGCGCAGTACGACCGGTACGTCGGCTCGGGCGAAATTAACTCGACCGTGGCGGACCAGGCCGACCGCGCGGCGGCGGTCAAGGCGGCGTACACGGGCCGTGAGGGCGTCGAGCTCGACGAGCTGGACGGTCTGACGGTGACCGCCGCCGACTGGTGGTTCAACCTGCGTCCGTCCAACACCGAGCCGCTGCTCCGGCTGAACGTAGAAGCGCGGGACGAGGAGACCATGGCCAGGGTGCGGGACGAGGTCCTCGCGCTCGTGCGCGCGTAGGTCCGCGTACGGGCTCGGGTTGGGTCCGTGTGCGGGTTCGCGCGGATGCGCGTGCGGGCTCGGGTTGGGTCCGCGTACGGGCTCGCGCAGATCCTCGTACGGGCTCGGGTTGGGTGCCTCCCCGCGCCTCCCACCGGCCCCTCCACCGGCCCTCACGACCCGGCACCCTGCCCTTCCCGGCGGTAGGCTGACGAGGCCGCATCCGTAGTTGCGCTGCCGGTTCCGACCGGTGGTCTGCCGTCCGAAGGGAACCCCCATGCCGCTCGAAGCCGGCCTCCTGGAGATCCTCGCCTGTCCGGCCTGTCACGCCCCCCTCAAGGAGGCGGACGCCGAGCTGATCTGCACCGGAAAGGGCTGTGGCCTCGCCTACCCGGTCAAGGACGGCATCCCCGTACTCCTCGTCGACGAGGCCCGCCGCCCCGCGTAGGCCCGGCCGCCGCCGGACCGGGCACGGTCGTGCGCGGGCGGCGGACGCGGGCCGACGCAGGCGGGGCCGCGGCAGGTGCGGGCGCGAGGCCGTCCGGCGAGGACGGTGCCTGCGGCCACCCGGAGGTCCCGGCTCCCACCAGCCCCAAGCGCCCCGAGGCCCGAGAGCCCAAGCCCAAGTGCCCACCACCCGACCAGCCCTAACGACAACGCGCCTCACCAAAGCGCCCCAAACCTCGCCAAAACACCACCAGTCCCACCAACCAGCCCCACCACACCCGGCCCCAGGCCCAAAGAGCGCCCTGAGACCAGCCGCCGCCCAGGAGCACTCACCCCGTCCCCCGGAACCCGGCGATCGGAGATCCACCCCGTGCTCGACGAATCGCTCCTCGACGACCCCGAGGCGCTGGCCCGGGCCGACCGCCACGACCTGCTCCGCGGCGCCGCGGAATCCGGCGCACGCGTCCGTGCCGCGGTCCGGCACGCCGCCGAGGCGGGCATCACCGAGCTCCGCCCGGACGGCCGCCCTCGCTCCGTCCTCATCGCCGGCCCCGGCACCGCCGCCGGTTGCGTCGCCGACGTACTCGGCGCCCTCGCCGGTGCCGCCTGCCCCGTCATCCTGCTGCGCCCCAGCGGCGTCGCCCCCGCGGCCGGCGCCCTCCGCTGGACGCTGCCCCGCTGGGCGGGCTCGGTCGACCTGCTCCTGATCGCCACCCCGGACGGCACCGAGGCCGGCCTCGAAGTCCTCGCCGACCAGGCATACCGGCGCGGCTGCACCGTCGTCTCCGTGGCCCCCGCCCGTGCCCCGCTGACCGCCTCCATCGGGGCGAAGCACGGCCTCTCGGTGTCCATGGCGACCCCGCCCTACGCCGAGTACGACGAGACCGCCACCATGGGCACGGACGCCCTGTGGGCCCTGCTCACGCCGCTGCTCCTGCTCCTCGACCGGACCGGCCTCATCACCGCGTCGCGGGAGGAGGTACTGCTCCTCGCCGACCGTCTCGACGCCACCGCCGAGCGCTGCGGCCCCGCCATCGCGACGTACAGCAATCCCGCCAAGACCCTCGCCGCCGAACTGGCCGAGACACTGCCGCTGATCTGGACCGAGGGAACCGCCGCGTCCCCCACCGGCCGCCGCCTCGCCACGCTCCTCGCCGAGCTGTCCGGCCTGCCCGCGCTCGCCGCCGAGCTGCCCGAAGCGCTGCCCGCCCACGGCTCCCTGCTCACCGGAACCCTGGCCGCGGCGGCCGACCCCGACGACTTCTTCCGCGACCGGGTCGAGGTTCCGGAAGGCGCCATGCACGCGCGCGTGCTGCTGCTGCGCGACGGTTCCGTGGGCGAGTTCACCGCGGCCCCCGCCGCTCGCGAACTCGCCCTCGGCCACGATGTTCCGATCAGCGAACTCGCCCCCGACGAGGACTCACCGCAGGACGAGCTCGACGTCCTCGCGGAACTGATCGCCGTCACGGATTTCGCCGCCGTTTACCTGGCGCTCGCTTCAGGGGGCCGAAGATGACGGTCGACGGCAACTGACCCGCGTACCGCAGGCCGAAGAGCGCACCCACGCACAGCCCGAACGCGCTTGACCGGGGCCCGCAGCGCGTCCGTTGCCGCCGGAAGAGCGGCACCGCGCCGACCCCGACGACGGGGCCCCGCGGCACCGCGACAGCGACACCCGTACGAAGCCGAAAGAAGCCGCCATGGACCGCCTCACCAACACCATTCGCCCCTACGCCTGGGGTTCGACGACCGCGATCCCCCAGCTCCTCGGCGTCGAACCGACCGGTGAGCCGCAGGCCGAGATGTGGATGGGCGCGCACCCCGGCGCACCCTCGCGGCTCGCGCGCGGGCCCCTGAACGAGGTCATCGCCGCCGACCCGGAGGGCGAGCTCGGCGCGGCGGCCGTCGCGAAGTTCGGCCCCCGGCTGCCTTTCCTGCTCAAGGTGCTCGCCGCCGGTGCGCCGCTCTCGCTCCAGGTGCACCCCGACCTGGCGCAGGCGAAGCAGGGGTACGAGGACGAGGAGCGCAGCGGCGTCCCGATCGACGCCCCGCACCGCAACTACAAGGACGCCAACCACAAGCCCGAACTCATCTGTGCGCTCACGCCGTTCGACGGCCTGTGCGGCTTCCGCCACCCCGACGAGTCGGCCGAACTGCTCGCCGGTCTCGGCATCGATTCCCTGAAGCCGTACGTCGACCTGCTGCACGCGCACCCCGAAGAGGGCGCGCTGCGCGAGATGCTCACCGCCGTCCTGAGCGCCGACCACGCCGAGATGGCCGTGACGGTCGACGAGGCGGCGGCCGCGGCCGAGCGCCTGGGCGGGGTCTACGCCCCGTACGCCGCGATCGCGCACCAGTACCCGGGCGACGCTGGCGTCATCGCCGCCATGCTGCTCAACTACGTCCAACTGCAGCCGGGGGAGGCCCTGTTCCTCGGCGCCGGTGTCCCGCACGCCTACCTCAACGGTCTCGGCGTCGAGATCATGGCCAACTCGGACAACGTGCTGCGCTGCGGCCTCACGCCCAAGCACGTCGACGTGCCCGAACTCCTGCGCATCGTCCGCTTCGAGGCGACCGACCCGGGCGTCCTGCGCCCCGAGGCCGACCCGAGCGGCGAGGAGGTCTACGAGACCCCGATCGACGAGTTCCGTCTCTCCCGCTTCGTCCTGGCCGAGGGAGCGGCACCGAGCGACCTCACCACGCGTACGCCGCAGATCCTGCTCTGCACCGCGGGCTCGGTGCGCGCCGGGGAGCTCGAACTCGCGCCAGGGGAGTCGGTCTTCGTGCCCGCAGGGGACAAGACGGAGATTTCCGGAAATGGCACGCTCTTCCGGGCCACTGTGGTGGCCTGACGTTCCCATCTTCCTTACTGCTGCAACAATGACCCACCGCTCCACAGGCGCAACACGCTTGAAGGGTGGGAGACGCCCGAAGGGCGATGCCGCCCGACAGACGGAACAGTAGAAGGTACGGAGAAAGGGACCCCGGGACTCATGAGCGCGTCAGGCGGCACCAAGGCGATTGTGGCGGCACTGGCCGCCAACCTCGCGATCGCGGCAGCGAAGTTCGTGGCGTTCCTCTTCAGTGGCTCATCGTCGATGCTCGCGGAGAGCGTCCACTCGGTCGCGGACTCCGGCAACCAGGGCCTGCTGCTGCTCGGCGGCAAGAAGGCCAAGCGCGAGGCGACTCCCCAGCACCCCTTCGGGTACGGACGGGAACGCTACATCTACGCCTTCCTGGTCTCGATCGTGCTCTTCTCCGTAGGTGGCATGTTCGCCATCTACGAGGGCTACGAGAAGATCAAGCACCCGCACGAGATCGAGTCCTGGTACTGGCCGGTCGGCGTCCTCGTCTTCGCGATCATCGCCGAGGCGTTCTCCTTCCGTACCGCCATCAAGGAGTCCAACGCCCTGCGCGGCAAGCGCTCCTGGAAGGAGTTCGTCCGCCACGCCAAGGCGCCCGAGCTGCCGGTCGTCCTCCTGGAGGACCTGGGCGCGCTCGTCGGCCTCGTCCTCGCCCTCGTCGGCGTCAGCCTCGCCCTGGCCACCGGGAACGGCGTCTGGGACGGCATCGGCACCCTCTGCATCGGTGTCCTGCTCATCCTGATCGCGATCATCCTGGCCGTCGAGACCAAGTCGCTGCTCCTCGGTGAGGCCGCGGGCGTGGAAGAGGTCGAGAAGATCGAGCAGTCGCTCGTCGACGGCGACACCGTCACCAGCATCATCCACATGCGCACGCTCCACCTCGGCCCCGAGGAGCTCCTGGTCGCCGCGAAGATCGCGGTCCGGCACGACATCACGGCCCCGGAGATCGCGAACGCCATTAACGCCGCGGAGGACCGCATCCGCACCGCCGTCCCGATCGCCCGCGTCATCTACCTCGAGCCGGACGTCTACAGCGAGACCACGGCCGCCAAGGGCGCCGACCCGGCCAAGTCGCCGGGCGGGCCGGGGGCCGCGCCGGAGGACTCGCACTGAGGCTGCGGAGGACTCGCACAGAGGCTGCGCCGTTCTCTTCTCTTGTAGCGGCGTTCTCTTGGCTTGGCAGCGTTCTCTTGTAGCGACGGCTTACGTCTCTTCTTTTGTAGGTACGTAGTTGGCCGCCTCGACGCGGGGCGGCTGAGGCCCGAGCACCCCTCTTGGCACCCGAAGCGCCCCCCTTGGCGCCCGATTTGGTGGTATCGAG
>NZ_JBSFUT010000060.1:0-34169 GCF_053591935.1 Streptomyces sp. NPDC002851
CCGACTGGCCGGACGCACGCATCTGGGACGAGCTCGACGCCCGGCTCGCCCTCGACGCCGACCCCGGGTTCAAACTGGAGCGTGGCCCGGTGACCACCGGACCCGCCTGGACCGGCTCTTCTCGTACCCGTCCGAACCGGCGCCTTCGGGCGACGACGGGAGTCCGACGACAGGGCCTTGGCCGGGTGTCCGGGCGGAGGCCAGACTGGGGGCATGTGCCGCAGCATCAAGACGCTTCGTCCGCCCGCGCTCCCCGAGAAGGCCACGGAGGAGGAGATCCGCGCCGCCGCTCTGCAGTACGTGCGGAAGGTCTCCGGGTTCCGCGCCCCGGCGGCGCACAACCAAGAGGTGTTCGACCGGGCCGTGGACGCGGTGGCGGCGGCCACCCAGGAGCTGCTCGACTCGCTCGAGGTGCGCAGGGGCGGGGTGCGCACGCCCCGCTGACCCGACCGACCGCGCCCGCCGCCCGCCGCTGAAGGCCCGGCGTCACGCCCCCGTCGTCCCCCGCGGCTGCCGTCGTACCAGGTACACCGCCGCCACACCCGCCCCGACCAGCGCGAGCAAGGACACCGCCGTCGCCAGCCAGGTGGCGCCCAGCCACTGGCCGCCGAAGTAGCCGAGGCCCACGCTGTACGCCGCCCAGGTCACGCCCGCGAGCAGCGACCAGGGCAGGAACTCACGGATGCGACGGTGTGCGGCGCCCGCGCCGAAGGAGACGACGGAGCGGCCCGCGGGTGCGAAGCGCGCGATCACGACGAGGATGCCGCCGCCGCGGGCGAGCGCGGTGCCGAGACGTTCCTGCGCCATACGGAGGCGGCGGGAGCGGGCGAGCGCGCGGTCCAGACGGTCGCCGCCGCGTCGGGCCAGGCGGTACGCGAACAGGTCGCCGAGGACCGAGGCGGTCGCGGCGCACAGGCCGAGCACCAGGATGTCGGGGACCTGCTGCGTCATCGGACCCCCGGCGGCTCCGGAACCGGCCGCCGCCGCGGTCGCCGCGGTGATCACCAGGAGGCCGCTGGGCAGCACCGGCAGGAAGACGTCGAAGAGGATCGAGAGCGCCACGACGGCGTAGATCCACGGACTTCCGGTCAGCGATCCCAGGGAGTCGAGCGATCCCAGAGAGTCGAGCGATCCCGGAGAACCCATGGGCTCGAGCGGACCCAGCGATGCCCCCGCCATTTCGAACACCGTGTCTCCCGGTCATTCCTGCACAACGCCGCGACGTCGCAGGGGAGCGGCTGGGGCGGCTTCAGACAGCTGTACAGCGTACGCCCGGGGTTCGGGCCAACCGCGGCCGGGGCACGCCTCGCATCGATGCCGGTTCACCCGGCTGCCCGCTCCGCGCGGCAGGCGACGCCGTGGTCCCGTACGAACGAGAGCGGGACAGGCTATGCAGGAACGGGACAGGCCACGAACAGAGGCGTGAGCCGGTAGGAGTGATGAGGTCCGGCTCGGACGAGGAGTGTGTGTCGTGATGGTCACAGGGATGTTCGCCGGGGCGCTCGCCACGGCGATGCTGGCCGGGAGCGGTAGCCCGGGACCCGCGGAGTCCTACGGGGTGCGGGTGGCGGGGGAGTTCGCGCCGCCGTCGGCCATGGTGGAGTCACCGGCCAAGACGTACGAGATGGGCCTGGTGCCCGCGGGGTCGAAGATCAGGGTGATGCAGTACACCGACCGGCGCGGCACGACGGTGAAGCTGGACGTGTCGGGCATGAAACCGGGCTACGCGTACGGCGTGCACGTGCACCAGAAGCCGTGCGGCACCAAGCCCGAGGACGCGGGCTCCCATTATCAGAACCGCGTGGACCCGAACCAGCCCTCGGAGGATCCGGCGTACCTGAATCCGGACAACGAAGTGTGGCTGGATTTCACCGCCGACGGGGGCGGCAATGGGCACGCCGAAGCGCACCACGAGTGGGGTTTCAGGGCCGGAGAGGCGGCCTCGGTCATCCTGCACCGCGAACAGGGCGGTGCAGGAGACCGGTTGGCCTGCTTCACCGTGCCGTTTGCTCCGCGGCTGTGAGGTCGCGGGCGGTGCCGTCGGCGGGGGTGTCGGCGGCACCGGCCGTGCCACGCCGCTCGAAGAGCCGGTCGAGCCCGAAGGCGCCGGAACCGGTGAAGACCAGCAGGAAGAAGGCCCAGCAGAAGAGCGCGGCGGCCTCGCCGCCGTTCTCGACCGGCCACAGGCCGCCGGGCTGGTGCATCTTGAAGTACGCGTAGGCCATCGAACCCGAGGCGATGAACGCGACGAAGCGGGTGCCGAGGCCGAGGATCAGCAGCCCGCCGCCGACCAGCTCGATCACGCCCGCGTACCAGTGGGGCCAGGTGCCGAGCGGAGGCGTGGCGCCGTTGCCGTCGACGCCGCCGAGGGCGCCGAGCAGCTTCTGGGCGCCGTGGCAGGCGAAGAGCAGGCCCGCGACGATCCGGAACAGGCCGATGACGTAGGGCTGGGCGGTGTTGAGTCGTCCAGTCATGTGTGGGGGCTCCTTGAGGGGTCGGTTTGAGGACGGAAACCGATCGGAGTCCACAGGTTAGGCGGGCCTAATCGATACTTGCAAGTTCAACATTTAGCTGTGTGGTGCATTCTGGTTGCTCCGCTTCCGCTTCGCCGCCCTCCCGGGAGCCGGTTCCGGAGCCCGTCCGGGCGCCCGTCCCGGCGATGGTCCGCAGCGCCGCACGGGCCACCGCGTCGGCGTCCGAGAGCGTCACCGAGTCGACGCCCGGCCTGGCCCCGGCGGCGGTCACCCAGTGCACTCCTTCTGTAGGAACGCCGAACGCGAACCGTCGCATATGGGGCTGGTTCTGGCGGTCGATGAGGTGGTACGGGCGCGGCGTGACGTCCAGGCCGCCGGTCTCGTACCCGTCGACGACATGCGGGCGGCACTCGCCGGTCTTGAGCAGCCGGGCGAGCAGTTCGTCCCCGGTACGCCGCAGGTCCGGTTCCGGAAGCCGCGCCTCGATGAGGGCTCCGGCCCGCACCATCGAGCCCGGCACAAGCGGTGACTCGGCCACGAACGCACCGTCCTCCGCGCGCACCCGCATCCGCGGGCCCACCACCTCAAGGACACCCGCCTCCAGGAGCGCGGCCATCTCCTCGATACGGCGGCGGGGCGGGCCGATCGACAGAAACGCGTTGAGCGGGGTGTACCAGCGGTCCAGGTGCTCGCGGCGCGAGGCGCCGCGGATGCCGCCGTGGTCGACGATCAGACGGACCTCGTTGCGTACGTCGCGCAGCACGTCCAGGGCCGCCTTGACCGGACCCTCGACATTGCCGAGTGCGGCCTGCGCGGCGTCCTCGCGCAGATAGTCGGCCAGCCAGCGGCGGAAGTCGGCGGTGCCTTCGAAGCCAGTGGTGCGGTACGGGCGGGAGATGCGGTCCCAGGACCAGCGGTCGGCGGGTGCGATCCCGAACTCGTCCAGGACCAGGGCCTCTTCGGGGGTCCGGTGCGGGGCGGCGAGGAAGCGGTCGCGGAAGGTGTCGCGGAATCGGTTCTCCGGCGGCCGGGGCGTTCCGTCCGCGTGATGCGGCCGGGGCGTTGTCGTACGGCGGGCGAGCAGGGCCTCGTAATAGACCGTCTCGACCTCCTTGGCGACCAACGGCCATATCTCGTCCAGGAAGTCCGGCGGATCGCCCTCGTCCGCCCGCTTCCGGAACCGCTCGATCACCTCGCCGGTGAGCAGCAGCGGCTCGTGCCGCCCGTACGGGCCCTTCGCGTTGTCGCCCCTGGCCTGGTACGGAATGCCGCGCCGCGAGCCCGCGAAGAGCCGCGGCTCCCGCCCCGAGGGCAGATAACGCAGGCCACCCGCCCCGTCGCCGTCCCGCCCGTCCCGCTCGGCGGGCACGAAGCGGCCGCCCCGGCCCGAGGTCAGCAGGGCCATGTGGTCGAAGAAGTTGAGGCCGAGCCCGCGCAGCAGCACCGGGGCGCCGGGGGCGAGCACGGAGAGGTCCAGGTCGGCCGGGTTGGCGGGAGGGAAGTAGCGCAGGCCGTGCCGCTCCGCGTGCGCGGCGAGCCGCCGCTGCTCCGGGCCGCCGACGGCGGGCAGATGGCCCTGGGCGAGGACCACGGCACAGAGCCCGGTCAACTCGCGGCCGTCGGCGAGGAGGAGGGTCTGGAGGGCGCCCGTCGGGTCCGGGGGCGTGGTGTCGGGTGCGGCCGACGCGCTCTCGTCGGTCAGGCGTATCGCCCGGGTGCGGTGGGTCTCGATGCGTACGCGGGCGGGCGCGCGGCGCACCACGTCCGCGAAGACCCACTCCAGGTAGCGGCCGTACAGGGCCCGGGTCGGGTACTCGTCCGGGCCTATCTGGTCTGCGCCGTCTGCGTCGCTGTGCTCGGCGGCCCACTCGTACAGGCTCGGGCCCGGGCGGATCGGCCCGGCACAGTCGACGCTCGGGTCCGTGAACAGGGTGACCTGCGACGCCACCGTGTTCATCAGGAGCTCCCCGGACTGCTCGGGGCGCCACACCCGGCCCGCGCCCGGCGGCGCCGGGTCGATCACATGGACGGTGAGCCGGGCGCCGGGCGGGAGCAGCGACTCGGCCGAGGCGCAGAGGCGCTCCAGGACGCTGGTGCCGCGCGGTCCCGCGCCCACCAGCGCGACGGCGAACTCGGCGGCACCCTCGGCGGCGGAGCCCCCCGGGGCAGCGGCGAACTCGGCAGGAGCGGGCGAGGCGTTCGTCGCGGGCACGGATGCGGCTCCTGGGCGGTGTGTGCGGGGAGAGGGGCGATGGGTCGATGCGGCTCTGGAGGCGGACGGTCCGCCTCATCATGCCGTCGGAATTCCCCCAGCCGAAGCCCTGGGCGGCGGATCGGCCGCCGGTGTGGGCTGGATCACGCGCCGCCCGCGGTGCGGCCGTCGGAGACGGTCGATTCCGTCACCGTACGCATCCGGCCGCCGCCGCCCCGCAGCGGCTCGGCCCGGTCCATCCGGAGCCGCGCGGTGCGCCCGCGCAGGGTGAGCGTCATCAGGTGGTTGCCGAACCAGGGGCCGCCCGTCCGGCGCCAGCTGAGCGCGGCGTCCGCCCGGGTCCGGGCATGCCGGGCGAACCGTCGCCCGAGCGCACGCCCGGCCCGGCTCCAGCCGAAGCGGAATCCCCACTTGACCGCCGTGTGAATGGTGTTGTGCATGGGCGAGCAGGTCAGCTGGAGCACCCGGGCGCTCGGACCGGAACCCTCCGGCCAGGTCGGCTCCGCGACATACGCGTGGTGCACGTCCCCGGAGAGCACACACACCGACGCCGGTGCTCCCGGGCCCTCACCCGCCTCCGCGATCAGCTCGGTCAGCGCCGCGAACGACTCCGGGAACGCCGGCCAGTGCTCCAAGTCGCTGCGTCTGCGCAGGTCTTCGGCGAACCGGGCCCAGCGCGGGCCGCGTACGCCGCGGGCGAGCGCGGCGTTCCAGCCTTCGGCGTCGTGCACCAGGTGGGGCAGGAGCCACGGCAGCGACGTACCGATGAGCAGGTGGTCGCAGGAGCCGGGCGCGTCGAGGGCCTGCTCGCGCAGCCAGCCCCACTCCTTGGCGTCGACCATCGCGCGCCGCGACTCGTCGAGCACCCGCCCGGCGCGGGTGTCCACCATGAGCAGCCGGACCCGGCCGAAGTCCCGGCGGTAGCTCCAGCGGCAGCTGCCCGGGTCGTGGTCGGCCGCGGTGGCGAAGGCGCGCAGCGCGTCGGTGCCGTCCGGGACGGCGCACACCTCCTTGTACGTCGGGTCGGCGGCGAGCTCGGCGGGCGCCAGATTGCCCAGGTGCTGATAGACCCAGTACGACATCAGGCCGCTGATCAGCCGCTCCTGCCACCAGCCGGTTTCGCGCATCTCGGCGAGCCAGGCGGCGGAGGTGTTCCAGTCGTCGATGATGTCGTGGTCGTCGAAGATCATGCAGCTGGGCACGGTGGAGAGCAGCCAGCGCACCTCGGGGTCGAGCCAGGACTCGTAGTAGAGGTGGGTGTACTCCTCGTAGTCCGCGACCTGGTCGCCCGGCGGTTCGCGCAGGTCGCGGCGGGTGGCGAGCCAGCGCTTGGTCGCCTTCGAGGTCTGGTCCGCGTACACCTGGTCACCGAGGAGCAGCAGGACGTCCGGCCGCTCGGCCTCCGGCGTGGCGGCGAGTCGTACGGCCAGGGTGTCCAGGGTGTCCGGGCCCATCGGGTCGCGCTCGCCGGTCGGCGAGATGGCCCAGCGGCAGGACCCGAAGGAGATCCGCAGCTCCGCGTCGGGACCGGCCGGGGTGTGGATTGCTGAGGGCGGAAAGGCCGACGAGCCTGCGGCGGGCAGCGGCCAGACGCGGGCGTTGTCGAGCCGTACTTCGTACGTCGTGGTTGTGCCCGGAGTCAGACCGGTTACCGGAATCAGTGCGTAATGGTGGCCGGACACCTGGAAGGTGTGCGCCGTGCCGCCCGCGCCGTCCGCGCACCGCACTTCGGCCGTGCAGGGCCGGTCGGCCTCGATCCAGACGGTCGCGGACGACTCGTCGACGTACCGCAGTAGCGGCCCCAGGCGCAGCCGGGTCATACGATCACTCTCCTCCGTCGCCCCGTACGGTACGGAACGACGGAGGTGAGCGCGTGTGTTCCGGCCGCTCGTTCCTGAAGAACCGGCCGCTACTGGAGTACCGGCCGCTGGAATCGGTCGCTACTCAAGAACGGCCGTGACTGAAGAACGGCCCCTATGGAAGAACCGGAGCCGGAGAGGCTCAGCAGCCGTTCAGCGTCGACTCCAGGGCGTTCTTCTCCGCGGAGTCCACGGTCATGTCGTAGTGGTGCTTCGTCTGCACCCACATCCGCGCGTACACGCAGTGGTACGAGGACGTCGGCGGCATCCATTCCGCCGGATCCTTGTCGCCCTTCGACTGATTGACGTTGTCGGTGACGGCGATCAGCTGCGGGCGGGTCAGGTCGTTCGCGAAGCCTTCGCGCTCGTCGGTGGTCCAGCCGCTCGCGCCGGACGTCCAGGCCTCGGAGAGCGGCACGATGTGGTCGATGTCGACGTCGGACGCCTGGGTCCAGGTCTCGCCGTCGTACTCGGAGTACCAGCTGCCGGAGACGGCCGCGCAGCTGTTGTCCTGCTCCACGTCCTTGCCGTCGCGCTTGAGCACGACCTCGCGGGTGTTGCAGTTGCCCTCCTGGCTGCTCCAGTGCGGGAACTTGTCCCGGCTGTAGCCGTCCGAGGAGCCCTCGGCCTGCTCGGTGAGCTCGGCGAGGTAGGCGCGGGCGGTGGCCGCGTCGACCGGGGTCGGCGGGGCGGCCTGCGCGGGCGAGCCGGACAGAAGGGCGGCGGTCGCTATGAGTCCGGCCACACCGGCGAGGGCGCCGAGGTGGCGGGTGGTGCGGCGGCTGCCTCGGTGAGTGGTACGTCGATGAGCCCTACGCGCGTAGACACCTGACATGCGAACTCCCTTGATGTGGGGGGATGTTGGCCGCTTGGGCCAAGCCATGCTGGCGCCCCGGGGTTTCCGTGGGGTGAGCGCCAGGTGACAGGGTCCCGTCAGTGGCGCGTGCACATCAAGAGTTCTGTCGGTGCGTCATAACCACGTGCACGTAGGGGAGTTGGGCGCATGTAGCGCATGTCACCAGCAACAGGGGCAAAGGGTGTCGGTGGTGGGGGTGAGCGCGGTCACGTACGACCTCCGGGATGGTCACGTACGATGGACGGCGCAGAAGGGGAGTAGCTCTTCGCCGGACCGTCGACATACTGCTCAGCCCGCGACTCTCGCGAGCCGAGCCGGCGCCCGGAGCGGATCAGGCGCGGCCAACCGTGCCGGACCCGCCAGCGAGACCTTCGGCAACGCAGTGCACAGGTGTGTGCGGTCGCAGCCGCACACGCGCCGAGTGCTGTCGTGCCGAGGTGTCGCAGCTCAAGCAACTCTCGGCCGGGCAGCCCGACCGATTGAGGAACCTTGATCACCTTCAGCGTCATGGCGCTCGTCTTCGGCGTCGTCTTCCTCGCCGAACTCCCGGACAAGACCGCGCTCGCCGGTCTCGTCCTGGGCACCCGCTATCGCGCCTCGTACGTCTTCGCCGGGGTCGCCGCCGCCTTCGCGGTGCACGTCGCGCTCGCCGTCGCCGCGGGCAGCGTGCTCACGCTGCTGCCGGCCCGCCTCCTCCAGGCCCTGACCGGTGTGCTCTTCCTGGGCGGGGCGCTGCTGCTCCTGATGAAGAAGGACGAGGACGAGGAGCGGGTCAGGCAGCCTGAGAACCAGAGCTTCTGGAAGGTCTCGGGCGCGGGCTTCATGCTCATCCTGGTCGCCGAGTTCGGCGATCTCACGCAGATCATGACGGCCAACCTCGCCGCCCGGTACGACGACCCGCTCTCGGTCGGCCTCGGCGCGGTGCTCGCGCTCTGGGCGGTGGCCGGACTCGGCATCCTCGGCGGCCGCACCCTGATGAAGAGGGTGCCCCTGAAGCTGATCACCAAGGTCGCGGCCATGGTGATGCTGGCGCTCGCGGGATTCAGTCTGTACGAGGCCGTGGCGCCGTGACCTGCGTAATCGTGCGCCCCTCCGGGGGAGGGCGGTCCGGAATCGGGCAGGGCGGTGGCGTACTGCCCGAAAGGTTTTGTATCGTGGAAGAACAAAGTGGTCCTCGCCCGCTCCCCCTGACCGGCGGGCGGGACCGCTTGTTTCTTCTCCGGCCCCGTTCAGGAGCACGCCGATGACGGCCACGCCCGCTTCGCCCGCCCAGACCGCCGCTGTCCTGACCACCCGCGCGCTGCTGCTCGACATGGACGGCACGCTCGTCAACTCCGACGCCGTGGTGGAGCGCTGCTGGCGCCGCTGGTCCGCGAAGCACGGCCTCGACTTCGAGTACGTCATCTCCGTGGTGCACGGCCGACAGGGCTACGCCTCCATGGCGGTGCTGCTGCCCGAGCGGCCCATGGAGGAGAACTACGCGGAGAACCGCGAGATGCTCGCCCAGGAGACCGCCGACGTCGAGGGCGTCGTTCCGATCGTCGGCGCCCCCACCTTCCTGCGGGCCATCGCCGACCTGCCGCACGCCCTGGTCACCTCGGCGGACGCGGCCCTCGCCCGGGCCCGGATGGGCGCGGCGGGCCTGCCGATGCCGCGGATCCGGGTCACCGCGGAGAGCGTCGGCGCCAGCAAGCCGGCCCCGGAGGGCTTCCTGAAGGGCGCCGCCGAACTGGGCGTCGACCCGGCCGACTGCATCGTCCTCGAGGACTCCGAGGCGGGCGTCGCGGCGGGGCGCGCGGCCGGGATGCGGGTCCTTGGTGTCGGTCCGCGGGCTGCGGCTCTCGAACCGACTGCGCATGTAGCGGATTTGGAGTCGGTACGGGTGGAGGCGGGGGAGGACGGGACGTTTCGTCTCGTTATCGCTCCGGCTGGCGTCTGACGCTTTTGCCGTCCGGTTTGCCGTCCGGCTCTATAGGGCCGGTCGGAGTCCGACGCTTCTGCAGTTCTGCCGTTTCTACGGCTCTTCTCTACGGTTCTTCCGTTTCCGCCTCAAGAGATTTGCGGGTGGCCGGGCCGTAGACGCCGGGCTCGTCGCCCTCGATCTGGGCCGCGTACTGATACCGCAGGACCGCGTCCCTGACCATCACGTCGTAGCGACCGTGCGCCGGACCCGCGTACAAGTAGAGCTGTTCGAGGCGCAGTTGCAGCTCCACGACCTCGGGGCCGGTATCGCCCTCGCGCAGCACCGGGGGCGCCGAGCGCTCCGGGGTGGGCGTGGACACAGAGCCGGTGGCCACGGCGGTGGGCGGCGTCGACGGGGCGCGGGTCGTGGGCGGCGGAGGCGGGGCCACGGAACGTGTCGGGGCAGGGCTCGGGCTGCGGCGGGACACGGTCGGCCGTGGCGCGGTCTTCCGTATGGCGTCGGGTGGCGTGCTCGGGCCGAGGGTCAGTGGAGCGCCGGTCTTACGGTCGGAGAGCGCACGCTGGTCGCCGGGTTCCTGGATGAGGGCGAGCAGCACCGCGGCCGCGATGGCCACGGCGGCCACGGTGCCTGCGGTGGCGAGGAGGACCTTGCGGGAGGGGCGGCGGGGCTCGCGGCCGGGGTTGGGCGCGGGTTCGGGCTCGGGTTCGGGTTCGGAGACGGGCTCGGGCTCGGATTCGGAGACGGGCTCGCGGTGCGGTACGTCCTCTTGTACGTCCTCCTGCCTGTCTCGTACCTCCTCCTGCGTATCTCGTACGTCCTTCTGTACGTCCTCCGCCTCGGGTGGCGATGCCTCGGGCCCTGATACGTCAGGCAGCGACACGTAAGGACGTATACGCAGCGGATCGAAATCCTCCGCCGCGGCCGCGTCGGCCGACCGTGCCGCGAGGGCCGCGTCGGCGACCCGGCGGCCGCAGCCGCAGGCGGGCGCCGCGGCCGGGCCTCTGGGCGTACCGCATTCGGGGCAGCTCCGCGCGCTCACTCTGGGGTCCCCCTCCATCGCGCTTCCGGCGCATTATGCAGCCGCCGCACCCGTCGGCCCAGGGGCCCCGCACGTCCCTGGAGGCCCGCACGACGGTAATGCGCCACTCGTCAGGGTGGGGGCGGGCCCCGAGGTGGGGGCGGGCCCCGCTGCGCGTGCCCGCCAGCTCGACAGGCCGTCCCGGACCTCACCCCGCACGATGGGAGGGAGGAGTCTGCTGGGACGGGGCGGACGGAGGGCACGCGGATGGCTCAGGACATAGGCGAGCGCGCGGCACCCGGTGGTGCACCCGGCGAAGAGCATCCGCAGCGGGCGGTGCTCGTCTCCATCGGAGCCCTGCTGCTCGGCATGCTGATCGCCGCGCTTGACCAGACCATCGTGGCGACCGCGCTGCCGACCATCGTCAGCGAGCTCGGCGGCATGAGCCATCTGTCCTGGGTCGTGACCGCGTACCTGCTCGCCGCGACCGCGGCCACGCCCCTGTGGGGCAAGCTCGGTGACCAGTACGGCCGGAAGAAACTCTTCCAGGCCGCGATCGTCATCTTCCTGATCGGCTCGGCGCTCTGCGGCATCGCGCAGAACATGCCCCAGCTGATCGCCTTCCGGGCGGTGCAGGGCCTGGGCGGCGGCGGCCTGATGGTGCTCTCCATGGCGATCGTCGGGGACATCGTGCCGCCCCGGGAGCGCGGCAAGTACCAAGGGTTGTTCGGCGCGGTCTTCGGCACCACGAGCGTGCTCGGACCGCTGCTCGGCGGGGTGTTCACGGAGCACCTCTCCTGGCGCTGGGTGTTCTACATCAACCTGCCGATCGGCCTCGTCGCCCTCGCCGTCATCGCCGCCGTCCTGCACATCCCGGCCCGTCGGCAGCGGCACATCATCGACTACCTCGGCACCTTCCTGATCGCCTCGGTCGCCACCTGTCTGATCCTGGTCGCCTCGCTCGGCGGCAAGACCTGGGCGTGGGGTTCGGCGCAGGTCGTCGGCGTCTCGGTGCTCGGCGCCGTCCTGCTCGTCGCCTTCGTGGCGGTGGAGCGCAAGGCGGCCGAACCGGTCCTTCCGATGAAGCTGTTCGCGATCCGTACGTTCTCGCTCTCCGCGGCCATCAGCTTCGTCATCGGCTTCGCGATGTTCGGCGGAATGACCTACCTGCCGACGTTCCTGCAGGTCGTACGCGGCGTCTCGCCGACCATGTCCGGCGTGCACATGCTGCCCATGGTGCTTGGCCTCTTCCTCGCCTCCACCGCCTCCGGGCAGATCGTCTCGCGGACCGGGCGCTGGAAGGTCTTCCCGGTCCTCGGCACCGCCGTGACCACCGTGGGGCTGCTCCTGCTGCACCAACTCAAGGAGGGCACCGGCGACTTCGAGCTGAGCGCGTACTTCTTCGTGTTCGGCCTCGGGCTCGGCCTGGTCATGCAGGTGCTCGTGCTGATCGTGCAGAACGCCGTGTCGTACCAGGACCTGGGCGTGGCCACGTCGGGCGCCACGTTCTTCCGCTCCATCGGCGCGTCCTTCGGCGTCGCCGTCTTCGGCACCATCTTCACCAGCCGCCTCGACGACAAGCTGGTCGACGCGTTCGCCGGGCAGGCGCCGCCCGGCGCGGCCGCCGCGGTCGAGGCCGACCCGCGGGCCATCGCCGAGCTGCCGCCGGAGCTGCGGCCGGTGGCGCTGCACGCGTACTCCACGTCGATCACGGACGTCTTCCTGTACGCGGCGCCGGTCGTCGTGCTCGCCTTCCTGCTGACCTGGTTCCTCAAGGAGGACAAGCTGCGCGGCTCGGTCACCGCGCCGGAGCTGAGCGAGACGGTGGCGAGCAACCCGGTGGAGCGGTCCTCGCGCGAGGAGGTGCTGCGCGCCCTGTCGGTGCTCAGCTCCCGCGAGGGCCGCCGCGACCTCTACGAGAAGATCACCGAGCAGGCCGGGTACGACCTGCTGCCCGCCGCCAGCTGGCTGGTGCTGCGGATCCGGCGGCACGGCACCGTCCAGCCCGGGATTCTCGCCGAGTCCGTGGATATTCCGCTGCCGGTGGTGCAGGCGGCGGAGATCCAGGTCGAGGCGCGCGGCCTGGCCCGACGCGAGGGCCTGAGCCTGATGCTCACCGACCGGGGCGTGGAGGTGGCGGCCGATCTTGCCCGGGCGCGCGAGGAGTCCCTGGCCGAGCTGCTCGGCGACTGGTGGGACCCGAACCGCCCCACCGACCTCAACGAACTCGTCGCGACCCTCTGCGCGGAACTCTCCGGCTCCGACGAGGAACGGCCGCACGAGGGTGGCTCGGGGCGCTGGCACCGGCCCGACGTCGGCGTATGATCCGAGACCTGAGCCGTCCCCGCCTCCGGTCTCTTACGGCAGCTTCTTCCCCGTACCAGATCTCGCTGTACGGCCCGGTGTCGCTCCGTAGGCGAGGATCTCCGCGAACCCGTGCCGGACATACAGGGACCGTGCCTCGATCAGGTCAAGGCGGGTGTCGAGGACGATCCGCTCGGCGCCGAACCCGCGCGCGGCCTCCTCGGCGGCCGCCATCAGGACGCCCGCGCCGCCCTTGCCGCCCAGCTCCGCACGGAGGAACGCCCGGGCCAGCTCGGCCGTGTCCGCGTCGAGTCGCCGCACCCCGGAGGTACCGGCCGCGACCCCGCCGTACCGCGCGACGAGCAGCACCCCGGAGGGCGGCAGGAGCAGGTCGCCGGTCTCCTCGGCGATGCCGCGTACCCACGCTCGTACCAGCGGTCACTGACCTCGGTGTAGTACGCGCGCCAGAGCTGCTCATGCTTTGGGTGCCGGCCACCTTCGGTCCGCGAGGGCTCATCGGCCCCGACGTGAACCGGCGAGGAGAGCCCGGTTCCACGTGATCAACTGACCGACCATCCGCTCAGCACGGTAGGCGCCAGACTTTCCAAAGAAGGGCAAAACGGTAACAACCGGCACTGCCGCGATGCTGATCATCAAGAGCGGGACGATCCCGAGCGCGACCACTGCGATCCGATGCACTCCACCTGCCTCAACGATCGCCGATGTCCAGTTTTCCACTCTCTCTTAGCCTCCCTCGTAGCAGACTTGCCTGCATGTCCAGTGGTCAAGTTCTACGGCTGCAGGACGAGTTGCGGCAGATTGCAACTGTTGCCAAGTGAGATGCATTGAAGGTCGTCAAGGAAAGAGGGCTGCGTGTCTGAACTCTCCAGGTCAGCAGGCCGACTCACTGAGCTTGAGGTCAGTTGCCTTCCAGAGGTTGCAGCGCTTGCAACTGAGTTGACAACGCTGTTCAACGGTCTCGGCATCCCTCAGCAGCAATACGCGGCACGTATCACAATGGACAAGAGCACCATCTCGCGGTTCCTGAACGGGAGACGAGTCGCTACACAGGACTTCATCGATCGGCTGTTGCGCGAGCTGGAACGACACCGCCAAGCTCCTATGACCCCTGAGACGCGGTCGCAGCTGCGGTCTCTCAGGCTGGCAGCCCTTAAGAAGACAGACCCTGCATCGTTCCAACTGGAGCATCTGCGCGATGAACTTGACAGGTCGCACAGGGTCATCAAACAGCTGAAGCGACAGCAAGAGGCTCTGGAGCTATTGCTGGACGAAAGAGAGGCAGAGGCAGATGAAGCGCGCCGTGAGATGCATCAACTACGCATCGACTGGGTCTCTGATCGAAAGCAAAGCGAACTCGCGACGACTGAGCTGACTACAAAGAACGAGCATCTCCAAAATGGGCAGGAGCGTCTTCGAAGGGAAATAGAGGAACTCAGGGAGCAGTTGGTGGAGGTCACCCAACTCAAGCACGGAGCCGAAGAGAAGTGTGCTCGTCTGGAAGAGAGACTCCTCGAAGTCGAGCGGGAACTTGCGGCACACCTGGAGGAGTTGGGTGAACAGTCATTCGCCTTGACGCCGGAAGAGGCTGCACAGGAGATAAAGCGAAGCTATAGCGACCAGCGTTACCATGACGCGGCCCGCACGCTCTCATTGGCAGCTGCCCACTACTCTGCCCCGGATATCGTCAAACTATGGTCTTTGACCGTCGGAATGAAGAGGCGTCTCGACGCGGAAACGCTCATTCGTGACGCCATCCGCTTCAGATCAGCGGAATTCTCTGCGAATATCGTGGAAATGATGTTGAGTCAGGAATCCCTGTCGTCGTTCTACGATGCGAGGCAATCACTGGGAATCAACCTGGCCTCCTCGAAGTCTTCCGCCGATCTAGACTATTTGTACGAACGGTGGAAGGGGGGTGGGCCGCGGTACGGCGTGCTCCGAGTCGCCGTGGTGTCCTGGAGTGAAACGGCGCACGTTCAGCTCGTAGCCCGGCTGCTCCGTAAGTTGAAAGTCGAGCGTGACACCATCATTCTGGTTCGAATGCTGCACGTGATCGGACTGCGCCCCGTGGAGGACGTAGTGGCTGTGGCGGACTTCCTGATGGTCGAAGGAATGGAGAGCGAGTGTCGAACGCTGATCGAAAGATGGTATGCCGCCATTCCTGAAGTCGAACGATCGGCGATGAGGAAGCGTTGGGGGCGTATTGCGACCGGGGTGCAAAACGGGTCCAAGCTGACTGCGATCTTCGCCGAGGGCCGTAAGCATTAGGCGGCGTAATCGCCGGGAATAGCTGTAACCGCGTGCCCCTGTCGTTAACGAGCGTGCGGAGTCAAACACCACATGCGTGGTCTCGGAGATCACCTCAGCATTGGCGAACGAATCGCGTTCTGCCGGAAGCATCGCGGATACAGGCAAGAGGTACTGGCCGGAAAAGCCGGCCGTAGTACTGGCTGGCCAAGGCCGAAACCGGCAGGCGGAACCGCCGGAGCGTATCGACTCGCCGTTGGCAGCGCGGCCGGCGGAGCCGGGCGGGGCAGAGATGCAGCACGACGGCCCCGGAACCACCAGGCACCGGGGACCGCCGTGTCCCCCTAGCGGGGCCATCCTTCGCTTTCCAGGGCTGATGGGGTGTCCCGGTCTCGGTATGGGGTTGTTGTGCGGGTGCGGCCCACTCACGGGAGAGAGCCCAGACGTCCGCCGGGGCCGCACCCTTGGCCGGTCGGGTCAGGACCGGCCGATCTCCGGACCCCGATCACACTCCCGATCGCGTGGGAGCTTGCAGGGGACGAAGGCCCGGAGACCTCTACGACGAGCTATCGGCATGCCCGCCGTCGAGGTCAAAGCGGCAGAACACCGTTTTGCCGCCCGCTTCCTGGGGTGCCCACCAGAGCGCATCGGCGAGCTGCTGAACGAGCAGCAGGCCACGGCCGTGATCCGGCAACACCGCTTCCGCGAGGCCGCCGACCAGCTCCGGCGAGAACACCTCACCGGCCGGGAGAGTCGGCGGAATGGAGTCCTCGTCGGCCACGCCCAGGAATAGCCACTTCGGCCACTTCCGCAGCGTCACGTCGATCCGGCGCGGCACCCCGGGGCGGGCCAGGCAGTCATCGGGCACCGCGTGGTGCACGGCGTTCCCGACCAGCTCCGACACCGCCAACCGCACGTCCTCGACGAGGTGCGGAAGTTCCCAGTCGAGCAGGGCCGACCGCGCCAAGTCCCGAGCGGCGCGCGTAGCGTCCGGCGCTTCCGCGAACACGGTCAGCGCCCGGAACTGCTGTACCGCCCCGGCGGACTCAGGCGAGTGCGGGACGAGCACCACCGAAGTCTTGCTTAAGTGCTTGCTCCGTCGCGTCTTCACCGTTTTCCCTCCCGACTCCCGGCGGGTTTCGCGCCCCGCCGTCTGGTGATGACCAGTCAACGGCGCGGAGGGCGCAGCCGGGTGGCGAAGGTCTCGAACAAGGGTCTCGCGAAGCGCATGCGGGACGCAGCCCCGCAACACGGCACGAGCCTCGGTACGACGCACGTATCAGTGCAGCGATGGCGGGATGGCGCGGGCATCCAGTCCCAGACGGCCGCGATCATGGCCGACGTACTCAGTGCCAAGTTGGGTCGCCGCATAACCCCGGGCGACCTTGGCTTCTTCGACAACTCAAGCTCAAGCAAGCCAGAACCGGTCAGCTACCCGGGCACCGTCCCCGACGTGTTGTCGATGCTGGACGGTCTGGCCCAGGAGCGCGCCGAGAATCCATCGCCCGGTGAACTGATCGTCCCTGACGCCGACTTGAGCTCCACCATCCTGTCCTGGATGATCGCCCGCCCGGACGGCGTCCAGGCCGACAGGTCCGAACACCAACGCGTCGGCATGCGCGACGTACGCGCCATCAGGGACGCCGCTGGCACCTTCATGCAGCTCGACTTCAAATACGGTGGCGGCCACGGCCACCGGGCCCTGCGCCACTACTTCCGCCACGAAGTCCTGCCACTTGTGAACGCCAGCTACAGCGAGAAGGTAGGCACCGCCCTGTTCAGCGCGGCAGCCGAGGTCTCTCAGTTGCTCGCATGGACGGCCTACGACACCGGCAACCACCGCCTGGCCAACCGCTACCTCACATCCACACTGCGCCTCTCGCAGGTGATCGACGACCGCATGTTCGGCGCCCGCATCCTCGGCAATCTGAGCCATCAGGCCAACTACTTAGGCAACCACACCCAGGCAATCCAGCTCGCCCGCGCGGCGGTCGAGGGCGCCAAGGGCCGAGCCACGCCCCGGGCCATGGCGAACTACTCGGCAATGGAGGCCCGTGCCCTGTCCAACGCGAGCGACCTGGTCGGCGCGGGTCGGGCGATGAACGACGCAGAGCGCCACTTCGAACGAGCCGACACGGCCGACGACCCCGAATGGCTCGACTACTTCGACTCTGCGGAACTCATGGGCGAGATGTGCCACTGCTTCCGCGACCTTAAAATGCGCCGCGAATCCGTCGAGCACGCCCAGCGCGCAGTGGACGACACCGACCCCAAGTACGCCCGCACCCTGGGTTTTTGCCGCATGGTCCTCGCACAGAGCCAGCTACTCAACGGCGAGTTGGAAGCCGCAGTAAGCACAGCGGGCTTGGCAGTCGACGCTGGCGACACCCTCCAGTCCGCCCGCTTCCAGCGGTACGTCACCGACTTCCAAGCCGAGGTCAACGCGTACTCGGAGAATCCAGCCGTGACTGCCTTCAACGAGAGGGTGCACGACGCCTTGGCTCGGCTGGAAGACGACGAGTAGCTGCCCCACCAGGACCCGACTCCTATGTGTGCCCTACGGCGCGAATCACCGCGACGCTGCGTAGGCGGTCGTCGGTGCCTGTTCTCGATGTGAACTGTCAGACCCTCCAACTACCTTTATCCCACACGGACGGAACAGCCCCAGAAGCGATCTGGGGTTGAGCAGAAAGGTCAGCGTGAGAGATCCGCGAACTGCAATCGCCGTCCTCAACATCGAGCTCAAGGTTAACCTCCTTGGCTCATACTGGATCGGCTACCGGAAGGGATATCTGCTCTCCCAGGAAGGCCCCGCCGAACTCGACGGCTACGACGAGACGGTGAACGAGCTAGAACACCTGGAAGATCTCCTGGTGCTGCTTCAGTCCCAACCAACTCCCGGTAAACGCAGGGAGCTCAAGAACCGCGAGAAGCGAGTCCAGCGGACGCAAGCCGACATTAAGGCACTCTACGAGCAATTGAAGGACTTCAACCCGGAAACATACGTCTACAACAAGTCCGTCATGGCCAGTGACGCCTGGGCCGATAGCCGCCGGTTTCCCAACACCTTTCCGATGACTTCTGATGCGGCTTATGCCGCAGGCCTAGTAAACGGTTGGATCAGGGCTGAGTACGAGCAGACACCTGAGATCCTCGGCCGCTTGACCAAGCAGCAGAAGGCAACAGCAGCCGGCCAGACCCGAGACCTCCAAGAACAGGGCCGGATCCCCCGCCCCCGGCCCACCCGAGGCGGCAGCGTTCCGAAGGAACGACGTACTTCTGTGTACGTCATGGCGTGCGAAGGCGTAGACCCCATCAAGATCGGCGTAGCGCTGTCCCCGCGCCAGCGAGCCCTGGCTCTGCAGACCGGAAGCCCGGGGAAGATCACTGTCGTCTGGCAGCGTGAGGGCACTCGGGCGCTGGAGAACGCTGTGCATCGCGAGCTTGACGAATACCGCATCCGCGGCGAATGGTTCGACCTCACCTCGCTTGGTGACCCCGCGAACGTGGTTGCGGAGACCGTAGAGAGACTAGAAGCGGAGATTCGCAAGGCCGGACAGCCATCCCGGTACTTCTACGAAGACGACGAACACCAGTCGTAGGCTCGCGAGTTACGCCCCGGACCACCGAGCGGAGTAGCCCCCGCCAGAGCGCAGCGGGGGCTAGTTCAGCACTACGTGGTGCCGTCTACCATGGCTGCCAATCGCGCGGCGCACGGTGGTCCCTCAGTGCCGCGATGCGACGACCGTACTCCGCAGCCACGTCAGCACTCTCCTGAACGTTCTGCATGAGCCACGTCGTCATGCTGAACTCCTGCAAGCCTCGCAGCGTCTCGTAACCCGGCCAGGCGTACAGGTCCCGGCCGTACGCGGCCACGAAGTCCGCGTACTGCTCGCCGGTCTGCCACCCCAAGCTGTGATGCTCCACAGAGGTGACCATGAGATCCCACTCCGGACGATCGAAGCAGAACCCCTCGAAGTCGATCAGGATCACGCGCCCGCGCTCGTCCACCATGAGGTTCTGAACGTGAGCGTCGCCGTGCACGGGCCCCTTGGGGGTCTCGAAAACCAACTCCGCGTACTTGTCCCGGAGTTCCCGCTCCCGCTTCCGCAAGAACACCTTGTCGTCCTCTGGGATCGTGGCCCGCTCAAGCCGCAGCTCCGCCTTGTCGAAGGGCTCGTACGCCGGGAGGTCGAGCCCGTCCGGCACTGCCAGTGCGTGCAGATCCCGCAGCATGCCGCCGAGTTCCCCGTACGTCGCCTTTCGGTCCCCCTCGACGATCAGATGCCAGAAGGTCACTGGATGCCCGTCGATCAAGAGCGGCTGCTCCAGGTCCTCAACGACCCGGGACGCCGGAAACCCCTCAGCGACCAGCCAGCGCGAGACGGCGACCTCTTTGCGAGCCCGGGGAAACCACGCCTCCCCACGCCCCACACGCACGATCACGGATACCGAGGCCAGCCGGAACAGAGCGTTCTCCCCGAAGCGGATCAGCTCCGCCCCTCCATCATCGAGCCCAGCCACCCGGCACGCGGCGGCCAGCGCCCGCCAAGCGCCCGCCGACGTGAACCCCTCGCCCGATCCCCGAGCAGCGTCAACCGACATGCCCGTACCAGCTCCCCTAGTCGCGCGCGATCAACCGGCGCACGCCCACGGGTGACCAACCCGACGCACGCCGGACACGGCTCCGACCGTATCGGGAGCAGCCCCGCGAAACGAGGGGGAGCTGTGCCCGGACGACCCTCACAGGGATCTTCCGGACACGGCGCTCTCGCGGGAATTTCGAGGCTCAGACCCACTCCACCTCCGCCGAGGCGTCAGGCGGCACCCTTGGGCGCTGCCTGCTGCACGACCTCGAAGGACCACACAGTGGACCCGCTAGCGGCAGGCTTCGGCCGGTCGTCACCGCCCTGGTGCGCTGACTTCATGGGGCCTTCCATCCATGCCTGGAACGACTCCTCGTCGCGCCACCGCGTGTACACCAGGTAATCGTCAGTGCCCTCGATCGGGCGGAGAAGTTCGAACCACTCGAAGCCGTCCGAGCTCTCGACGGCGCCCGCGCGGGAGGAGAAGCGCTTCTCAAGGGTTTCCCGCTGCTCAGCGGGAACGGTCAGCACGTTGATCTTCACGATGCTCATGCGGCCCATCCTCTCGTACGGGCCCCTCTGGGACGCGTAAGCGCAGGCCGCCTGGGGGCGGGAACGCCGGAGACACCCAGGGCCCTAGGCGCCGGCTCCCTCGCTGTCGCCGTCGGCCCGGCGCTCCCGCCAGTCGTGGACGATCTCCTCCGGGTCGAGCGGGGTGAGGCCGAGCGGGGGGCCCGGTGGGGGATTGCGGAGGGCGGTGCGGATCTTGGCGTTGAGGTCCGTCACGATGCGGCGGACCGCGCTCTCCGAGGGGGCCGCGGCGGCCGCGGCGCGGGCGTGCTCCGCCTCCTTGCGCAGGGCGAGCGTCGGGGGCAGTAGCGAGACGCCCTCGCGCGCCATCTTGCGCTTGATCCACCAGAGTTCGTCGTACGGCTGGTCCTTGTCCGGCAGTGGCTCGCCCGCGCCCGGCAAGGACGCGAACGCGCCGCGTTCCTCCGCCTCGCGGATCTGCTTGTCGACCCAGGACTCGAAGCTGACACCTGCGGGCTTGCGCTCGGTCATACCTCCAGTCTCGCAAACCGGTCCGCGCGTCGCAGGAGCCTGTGGACAACTCCGGTGCGTACGAGGGGTGCGCACCCCGTCACGTACGGGACCGGGACGCGCGCTCTAAAATGCGCCCGCGCGCCCCCACCGCGCCCCAACTACGCGATGTGAAGGAGCGCATGTGCTCGAGTTGACCATGGCCGCGGTGGCCGAGACGGATTCCGGAGCGACGGCGGGCATGCTGATGGCCGACGCGGAGAGCGAGCCGGGCGCGGTGCTGCGCGTCGGCCGGGACCGAGCCGCGTGCCGTCTCTCGCCGCCCGAGGACTGGCTGTTCGTGTCCCGGGTCCACCTGGAGTTCCGCTGCGAGCCGGACGGTACGTCGTGGCGCGTCACCTGGCTGCGCGGCTCGCAGCCGGACCCGTCGTCGGAGGTGCGCCTGGTGACCGACGGGGGCACACACGCGCTGACGTACGGCGGCAGTGAGCCGCTGCCGAAGGGCGGTTCCGGCGAAGTCGTCATCCAGGACCGGACGGGCCCACGCAGGGTCAACGTGGGCTTCGATCACGACGTTTAGCGGACGCCGGCCCGCAAGTCGGGCTTCGCCGCGTTCACCGCCGTCGTCTTCCTCCCGCGCTCCGCCTTCGCTGCCGAGCGGCGTTGTCAGTGGCGGGTCGCATACTGGCTTCGTCCGCTGGAGTTGTCGGAACGGGGGGACGGTCATGGCGTACGAGAACGAGTACGAGTACGAGGATGAGTACGGGTGCGGGACGGGCGCGGTCGTGGGGCAGGAGCTGCCCGGGGCCGAGGTGCGCGGGCTCGCGGAGCGATGGCTTCCGCAACTGGGCGCGGGGGACGAGGACTTCGTCTGCTCGCCCGCGGGGCTCTGGCTCGCGCTCGCGGCCGTCGCCGCGGGCGCGCGCGGCGGAACGGCGCAGGAGCTGCGCGGGCTGCTCGGGGTTGCCGGTCCGGACGCGGCGCGGGCGGTGACCGCGGGCGCGCGGGCGCTCGCCGGGACGGACACGCTGGCCGTGGCGACCGGTGTGTGGAGCCGGGTGCCGGTCTACCGGGAGTACCGCGAGGCGTTGCCCGATATCGGGTTCGGGCCGATGGACCCGGACGGGATCGACGCGTGGGTGGCGGAGGCGTTCAAGTCGTCGGGTGGCCTGATCGAGCGGCTGCCCGTCCGCGTGGACCCGGACACCCTGCTCGTCCTGGTGAACGCCCTTGCCCTGAAGGCGCGTTGGGAGGACCCGTTCCAGGGCTCGGCCACCTCCGACAAGCCGTTCACGGATGCGGCGGGACGGGAGCACCGGGTGCCGACGATGCACGGCCCGGTGCCGCCCGCGCGTGCCTGGGCGGTGGGGGACGCGCGCGTGGTGGAGCTGGTCTGTGCCGGAGGTACCGGTGGGCGGCCCCCGGCCCGGGTGCGGTTCGTGCTCGGCGCGCCGGGTGCGGCCCCGGCCGAGGTCCTGGCGGCGGCCTGGGCGGCGCAAGCGGACCGGCGGGGGCTCGACGCCGACCAAGTGACGGTCGCCCTGCCGAGGCTGACCCTCAGGACGCGGCTGCGGGTGGACGGCGCGCTGCGGGAGCTCGGGGTGCGGCAGGCGTTCCGGGACGACGCGGACTTCTCCGGGCTCTCACCGGAGCCGCTGGCGATCTCGCAGGTGGTGCAGGAAGCCGTCGTGAAGGTCGCCGAGCGGGGCGTCGAGGCGGCGGGCGTCACCGCGATCATGGCCCGCCTGGGCAGTGCGTACCGGCCCCCGCGCCGCGTCGAGCACATCGCGTACGACCGCCCGTTCGGCGTGGCCGTCCTCGACGGTACGGGGGAGATACCGCTGTTCACGGCGTGGCAGGCGGGGGCGCCGAACGCGTAGCCCGCGCTTCCGTATCACGCTGAGTTCCGTCGGCTCGGTTGCCGTCTTCTGGGGGCTGCGCCCCCAGACCCCGCTATATCGCGCTGAAAGCGCTCGTCCTCAAACGCCGGACGGGCTTGATGTGCGCGCAGCCTGAGCCTCCGCCTCCGACGAGACCGACGGCGGCGACCCCGGCAGGGGCCGGCGGGCGGATTCCGTCATGAACCAGACCGCGACGCCGCCCACGACGGCCGCCGCCATCATGTAGTAGGCGGGCATCATCACGTTCCCCGTGGCCCCGATCAGCGCCGTGACGACCAGCGGCGTCGTACCGCCGAAGATCGACACGGAGACGTTGAAGCCGATCGACAGGGAGCCGTAGCGCACCCGGGTGGGGAAGAGCGCGGGCAGCGCGGACGGCATCGTCGCGGTGAAGCAGACGAGCAACAGCCCGAGCGCGGCCATGCCGAGTCCGATCGCGAGCAGCGAGCCCTGCCGGATCAGGAGCAGCGCGGGCACGGAGAGGAGCAGAAAACCGGCGCAGCCGGCGGCGATCACCGGGCGGCGGCCGACCCGGTCGGTGAGCAGGCCCGCGAACGGCTGCGCGACCATCATCAGCGCCATCACGCAGAGCACCACGAGCAGGCCGTGCGTGGCGTCGTAGTTCAGCTCCTTGGTGAGATAGCTGGGCATGTACGAAAGGAGCATGTAGTCGGTGACGTTGAAGACCAGGACGAGGCCGACGCAGAGCAGCAGCGCGCGCCACTGGCCGACGACCATCTCACGCAGCCGGACCTTGGGGCGGGACTCCTCCGCCTTGTCCAGCTCGGCGGCGAACGCCGGGGTCTCCTCCAGACGCATCCGCAGATACAGGCCGATGAGCCCCATCGGCCCGGCGATCAGGAACGGGATGCGCCAGCCCCAGGACAGCAGGTCATGGTGCGGGAGCAGCGCCGTCATCAGTGTGACGAGCCCGGCGCCGCCGATGTACCCGGCAAGGGTGCCGAACTCCAGCCAGCTCCCGAGGAAGCCGCGGCGCTTGTCGGGGGCGTACTCGGCGATGAAGGTCGAGGCGCCCGCGTACTCACCGCCGGTGGAGAAGCCCTGCACCAGGCGGGCCACGAGCAGCAGCACGGGCGCCCAGATACCGATCGCGTCGTGGGACGGGATCAGGCCGATCGCGAAGGTGCCCGCGGCCATCATGATCATGGTGAGGGCGAGCACCTTCTGGCGGCCGATACGGTCGCCGAGCGGCCCGAAGACCATGCCGCCCAGCGGGCGGACGAGGAAGGCGGCGGCGAAGGCGCCGAAGGTGGAGAGGAGCTGGGCGGTGGCGTTGCCGGAGGGGAAGAAGACCTGGCCCAGGGTGACGGCGATATAGCTGTAGACGCCGAAGTCGAACCACTCCATGGCGTTGCCGAGCGCGGCGGCCTTCACGGCGCGCTTGACCAACGCGGGGTCGGTGACGGTGACCTCGGCGTTCGGCGCGGGGGTCGGCACATGCGGACTAAGAGTGGCGGACGGCATGTTTCCCGAAGATACGGGCGCATACGGCTATTACGGACGGTGCGCGGCCCGTTGCACAGACCCGGAAAACGGCCCTCTACCTGGGACGTTGCGAGTGCCGCGGGCGGTTCCAAGCACCCGCCCCTGTGATCTTTCTCGCGCGCCGATGCTGGGTCACGCCGCCCGGTCACGCCGCCCGGTCACGCCACCGGGTCGCGTCACCGGGTCGCGTCACCGGGTCACGCCGCCGGGTCGCGCAGCCGGGTCGCGCAGCCGCTGCTCCCTCGAGTACCTCTGACGGTCAGAGGCGCTGAATGATCGTCCCGGTCGACAGGGCTCCGCCCGCGCACATCGTGATGAGGGCGAATTCCTTGTCGCGACGCTCCAGTTCGTGCAGGGCCGTGGTGATGAGGCGGGCGCCGGTGGCGCCGACGGGGTGGCCGAGGGCGATGCCGCCGCCGTTGACGTTGACCTTCTCCAGGTCCTGCTCGAAGACCTGGGCCCAGCTCAGGACCACCGACGCGAACGCCTCGTTGATCTCGACCAGGTCGATGTCCTTGAGGGACATGCCCGCCTTGCCGAGCACCGCACGGGTCGCGTCGATCGGTCCGTCCAGGTGGAAGTGCGGGTCGGCGCCGACCAGGGCCTGGGCCACGATCCGGGCCCTGGGCTTGAGCTTCAGGGCGCGCGCCATCCGCTTCGAGGCCCACAGCAGCGCGGCCGAACCGTCCGATATCTGCGAGGAGTTACCGGCCGTGTGGATGGCCGTCGGCATGACCGGCTTGAGCCCGGCAAGGGCCTCCATGTTGGTGTCCCGGAGCCCTTCGTCCCGGTCGACGAGGCGCCACATGCCCTGGCCCGCGGCCTGTTCCTCCTCCGTCGTCGGCACCTGGACGGCGAAGGTCTCGCGTTTGAACCGCTCCTCCGCCCAAGCGGCGGCGGCCCGCTCCTGCGAGATGAGCCCGAGCGAGTCGACGTTCTCGCGGGTCAGCCCGCGGTGCCGGGCGATGCGTTCGGCCGCCTCGAACTGGTTGGGCAGGTCGACGTTCCACTCGTCCGGCATCGGCTTGCCGGGCCCGTGCTTGGAGCCGGAGCCGAGCGGCACCCGGGACATCGCCTCGACGCCGCAGGAGATGCCGACGTCGATGACGCCCGCCGCGATCATGTTGGCGACCATGTGGGACGCCTGCTGCGAGGAGCCGCACTGGCAGTCCACGGTGGTCGCCGCGGTCTCGTACGGCAGGCCCATGGTGAGCCAGGCGGTGCGCGCCGGGTTCATGGACTGCTCGCCCGCGTGCGTGACCGTACCGCCGACGATCTGCTCGACGCAGTCGGGTTGGATGCTGGTGCGGGCGAGCAGTTCGCGGTAGGTCTCGCCCAGCAGATAGGCCGGGTGGAGATTGGCGAGCGAGCCGCCCCGCTTGCCGATCGGGGTGCGTACGGCTTCGACGATGACGGGTTCCGCGGCCATGAGCTGGTCCTCTCCCTCGTACCTACCGAACGCACCCACCGAACGCCCACAGAAGTAGTACGCGTTCTAGTTCTGAGAGCAGTGTTATGAGTGCGGCCCGTTCCCCGCAAGGGTCTTGCACGGAGCGCCTGCGCAACAGATGGCGCCGCGGCCCTTGCCAGTTGTAGAACCCGTTACTACCTTGCGGGCATCCCCCAACTTCTGATGGGTCGTCAGAAATCGTCAGACAGCGACAAGCCCCGGTCGTACGACACTGGAGTTGCCGATGCCCTGCCCCGCGCTGCCCGAGGGGTTCGACGCCACCGACCCCGATCTGCTCCAACGTCGCGTGCCGCTTCCGGAGTTCGCCGAGCTGAGGAAGGTCGCCCCGGTCTGGTGGTGCCCGCAGCAGCGCGGCATCACCGGCTTCGATGACGAGGGCTACTGGGCCGTTACCCGGCACGCGGACGTCAAGTACGTGTCCACGCACCCCGAGCTGTTCTCGTCCACCACCAACACCGCGGTGATCCGCTTCAACGAGCACATCACCCGCGACCAGATCGAGGTCCAGCGGCTGATCATGCTCAACATGGACCCGCCCGAGCACACCCGGGTCCGCCAGATCGTGCAGCGCGGCTTCACCCCGCGCGCGATCCGCGGCCTGGAGGACGCGCTGCGCGACCGCGCCCGGCGGATCGTCGAGGAGGCGGAAAAGGCGGCGCAAAAGGGAGCGGAGAAAGGGACGGAGGAGGGGGTGGAGAAGGAGGCGGGACGGGGCTCCGAGGGCTTCGATTTCGTCACGCGGGTCGCCGTCGAGCTGCCGCTACAGGCCATCGCGGAACTCATCGGCATACCGCAGGAGGACCGGGCCCGGATCTTCGACTGGTCGAACAAGATGATCGCGTACGACGACCCGGAGTACGCCATCACCGAGGAGGTCGGCGCCGAGGCGGCCATGGAACTCATCGGCTACGCCATGAACATGGCCGCGGCCCGCAAGGAAAGCCCCGACAAGGCCGCCAGGTCCGCCAAGGCCGACAAGGACATCGTGAGCCAGCTGGTGGCGGCGGAGGGCGAGGGCAATCTGTCCTCGGACGAGTTCGGCTTCTTCGTGCTGCTGCTCGCGGTCGCGGGCAACGAGACCACGCGCAACGCCATCAGCCACGGCATGCACGCCTTTCTCACCCACCCCGACCAGTGGGAGCTCTACAAGCGCGAGCGGCCCGCGACCGCCGCCGAGGAGATCGTCCGCTGGGCCACGCCCGTGGTCTCCTTCCAGCGCACCGCGACGCAGGACACCGAGCTCGGCGGCGTCACGGTCAAGAAGGGCCAACGCGTCGGCCTCTTCTACTCCTCGGCCAATAACGACCTCGAAGTCTTCGACGAGCCCGAGAAGTTCGACATCACCCGCGACCCCAACCCGCACCTCGGTTTCGGTGGCGGTGGCCCGCACTTCTGCCTCGGCAAGTCCCTGGCCATCCAGGAGATCGACCTGATCTTCAACGCCCTCGCGGACGCACTGCCCGACCTGCGGCTCGTCGGCGATCCGCGGCGGCTGCGTGCGGCATGGCTCAATGGGATCAAGGAGCTGCGGGTGGCGGCCGGTTGACCGGGTAGGCCGAAGCGGCCGCCCCCCCCGTGAGGGTGCGGCCGCTGCGTCAGGGCGTCCGGGGCGTGGGTGCCGGGTCGGCTCAGTACCAGCCGTTCGCCTGCCAGAAGTTCCAAGCCTTGACCGGGCTGCCGTAGCGGTCGTTCATGTAGTCGAGGCCCCACTTGATCTGGGTGGCCGGGTTGGTCTTCCAGTCGGTGCCCGCGGAGGCCATCTTGGACGCGGGCAGCGCCTGGACCAGGCCGTACGCGCCGGAGCTGGAGTTGGTGGCCTGGGGGTTCCAGCCGCTCTCGTGCTCGACGATCTTGCTGAAGGCGGCGAACTGTGCCGGGTCCTTGATCAGCTTCTTCGCGATCTCCTTCGCGTTCCCGGTGGCCGCGGGGGCGGCGGCGGGGGCGGCGGCCGCGGCCTCGGGGGCCTTGGCGGTCGCGGCCTCGGCCGGAGTCGTACCGAAGGCGATGCCGGCGGCGACGAGACCCACGGCGACGTGGGCGGCGGCCTTCTTCGGGGTGACGTTGCGACGGAAGCGGGCGAGAAGGGTGGGCTGCGCGGACGCGGACAAGACAGAGCCTTCCGTTGGGGACGGGGGGATCGCAGACATGCGGGCATGCCGGTGCCGCGGGGGAGCGAGGGGGCAATGCCAAGGCGCCGTCGGCCGTGTGGCCGGGCGGCGCCCTGCGACTCGTCCAGAGAAGCAGGGCTGTTACGCCGCCGCAATGCCCCCTGTTACTAGTTCTTGTCGCAATTGGGGCGTTCCGCCCTCTTTGGCGGTACGGGGGAATGTGCAGGTCAGGCCGTACGTAGCGGGCAGCCGGGCAGGCCGGAGGGCCTACTACCCGGCATCGGACAGGACCAAGGTCCTGTGGGCGGGCTCACCCCCAGGCGCCCTGGTCCGTTACGGACAGGCAGAGCGCCCTTACGGCCGGGGGCCGTCAAATGTGACCGGTGTCTCGAACGCCGCCCGCCGCGTGGCCCGGCGCAGCGCCTTGAGCACCATCGGCCCGGCCGCAAGGGTCAGGACGACCGTGATGGCCGCGCGGCCCAGGTCCCAGCCGAGCGAGGTGGCCAGGCAGTAGGCGAGATAGCGGACCAGGTTCTCGTGCAGCGGATCCCCCGGCACGAACGAAAGTCCCGAGCCGAGCCCGGGCACGACCGTCCAGCCGTACAGATTCATCACGAGCCCGTAGCCGACGGCGGCGAGCAGCCCGTACAGCGCGAGCAGGCCCAACTCGGCGCGGCCGCGCACCCGGTCCGCCCCGGGCCCTGGAAGCAGCCCCGCGCCCATCGACACCCAGCCCATCGTCAGCATCTGGAACGGCATCCACGGGCCGACGCCGCCGGTGAGCAGCGCGGAGGCGAACATCGTCACCGAGCCGAGTACGAAGCCGAAGCCCGGTCCAAGGACCCGCCCCGCGAGCACCATCAGGAAGAACATCGGCTCCAGACCCGCCGTGCCCGCGCCCAGCGGACGTAGTGCGGCGCCCACCGCGGCGAGCACGCCCAGCATCGCCACGGCCTTCGCGCCGAGACCGCTCTCGGCGATGGTCGCCGCCACGACGCCGACGAGCAGCGGAAGCAGCGCGGCGAACAGCCAGGGCGCGTCCTGCGCGTGCGCGGTGATCCCGGAGGCGGAGTCGGCGAGCAACGGCCAGCCGAAGCCGACGATGCCGACGGCGCTGACGAGGAGCAGGGCGGTGACGGACTTCGGTCCCAGGCGGACGGCTCGGGCCTGCGGCCCGGTGGGCGCTTCATGTCGTATCGGCGGCTTCATGACGTACCGTCCAGGGCCGCCGTCACCTGGGCGACCGTCAGCCACTTCTGCGGGGCCAGGATCTTGGTCACCTGCGGGGCGAAGGACGGGGACGATACGACGACGTCCGCGGTCGGGCCGTCCGCCACGACCTCGCCGTCGGCCAGGATCACCACGCGGTGGGCGAGTTCGGCGGCCAGCTCCACGTCGTGGGTGGCGAGCACGATCGCGTGCCCCTCGGCCGCGAGGCCGCGCAACACGTCGACCAGTCGGGCCTTGGCCGCGTAGTCAAGGCCCCGGGTCGGCTCGTCGAGCAGCAACAGCGGGGGACGGGCGGTGAGTACGAGGGCCAGGGCGAGGGTGAGCCGCTGACCCTCGGAGAGGTCGCGGGGGTGCATGTCGTCCGGGATGCCCGGAAGCAACTCGCTGACCAGGGCGCGGCAGGTTCCGGCGGGGGCACCGGCGTCGTGGTCGGCGGCGGTGCACTCTGCTCCGACGGTGTCCGCGCACAACAGGTCCCGGGGTTCCTGCGGGACCAGGCCGACGTGCCGGAGCAGGTCGCGCGGGGCGGCTCGGTGCGGGGTGGCCCCGCCGACGCGTACCGAACCCGTGGTGGGTTCGAGCATGCCTACGAGGGTGGTGAGCAGGGTGGACTTGCCGGCGCCGTTGCGGCCCATGAGGGCGAGGGTTTCGCCGGGGGCGAGGGTGAGGGTGACTCCGCGGAGTGCCTCCACGCGGGCTCGGCGTACGCCTAGGTTGTCGGTCTGGGCGACCGGAGCCGCGGGATCCGGGGTGGCTGCCCCGGGTGCCCTGCGCCGGGGGCGCCGCCTCAACCAGGTCGGCCACCTGGACGCCACTGTGGAACGGTGCCCGGAGCCGGGGTGCCCCAGGTCGTCCGGAAGCGCTCCCCGCGCCGGGGTGCCGCCGCGCCCACCCGTGCCGCCCTGCGGCACGACTGCCCGCGACGGCGGTACGTCTGTCCGCGACGGCGGTACGTCTGTCCGCGACGGCGGTACGTCTGTCCGCGGCGGCGGTACGTCTGTCCGCGGCGGCGGTACGTCTGTCCGCGGCGGCGGTGCAGCAGCCCCGGTGGTTTCCGTCAGGCGTCCCCTCAGGTCGTCCGCCCTCCGTCGCGCGTCCCGCACCGTAAGAGGAAGCGGATCCCAGGCCGCAAGGCGACCCAATCCGACCACCGGCGGGTAGACGGGCGAGACGGACATGACGTCGGCCGGGCTGCCCAGAACCGGAGGCTGACCCGAGCCCGGCAGCAGCAGTACCTGATCCGCGTACTGCACCACCCGCTCCAAGCGGTGCTCGGCCATCAGGACCGTCGTGCCCAGGTCGTGGACGAGGCGTTGCAGGACGGCGAGGACCTCCTCGGCGGCGGCCGGGTCGAGGGCCGAGGTCGGCTCGTCGAGGATCAGGACCTCCGGGTGGGGGGTGAGCACCGAGCCGATCGCGACGCGCTGCTGCTGCCCGCCGGAGAGCGTGGCGATCGGGCGGTCCCGCAGGTCGGCGAGGCCGAGCAGGTCCAGGGTCTCCTCGACGCGGCGGCGCATCACGTCCGGGGGCAGGCCCAACGACTCCATGCCGTAGGCGAGTTCGTCCTCGACGGTGTCCGTGACGAAGTGGGCGAGCGGGTCCTGGCCCACCGTGCCGACGACATCGGCGAGTTCGCGCGGTTTGTGGGTGCGGGTGTCACGGCCCGCGACCGTGACGCGGCCGCTCAACGTGCCGCCGGTGAAGTGCGGCACGAGGCCGCTCACCGTGCCGAGCAGGGTGGACTTGCCGACCCCGGACGGGCCGACGAGCAGCACGAGTTCGCCCTCGGGGACCGTGAGGTCGACGCCGGTGATCGTGGGCGCGGTCGCGCCGTCGTACGTGACCGAGACATCCTCGAAACGGATCATGATGCTTCCTTACGGGTCCGAGGAGCGGCGACAGTCGCGGCGGGCGGCGCCGGGGCCGCGAACGCCGGGACCAGGCCGAGCAGGACGCACAGCGCGGGCCACAGCGGCAGCGTCGGCGCGACGAGCGGTACGACGCCGGGCCGCAGCGCGGCCGGGTCGGCGGTCGCGGCCCAGATCATCAGGCCCGCGACCGCGATCCCGGACCCGGCCACGAGCCACGCGCGCACCCCCCACACATCCGGCCGGTACCGGGTCCGCACACTCCGCCGCCCACCGAGCCGCAGTCCGGCAAGCGCGGCGACAAGCCCGGCGACAAGGACCGGAAGGCCGAACCCGGCGCCTTCGGCGGCGAGCAGCCCGTACGTCCCCGCGCAGACGCCGAGCAGGCCGCCGAGCGTCAAGGCGGTGGTGGTGCGCCGTACGGCGGGCGGCACCGCGGCGGTACGCCCGTATCCGCGCGCGTCCATCGCGGCGGCCAGGGAGACGGAGCGCTCCAACGCGCCCTCCAGGACGGGCAGTCCGACCTGAAGCAGCCCCCGGATGCCGCGGTCCGGACGGCCGCGCAGACGGCGGGCGGCGCGCAGTCGCTGCACATCGGCGATCAGCTGCGGCGCGAAGGTCAGCGCGACGACGACGGCGACACCCGCCTCGTACAGGGCACCCGGCAGGGACTTGAGCAGCCGCGCCGGATTGGCCAGGGCATTCGCGGCGCCGACACAGATCAACAGCGTCGCCAGCTTGAGCCCGTCGTACAGCGCGAAGACCAGACTCTCGGCGGTGACCCGGCCGCCGATGCGGATGCCTTTGGCCCAGTCGGGCAGCGGCACTTCGGGCAGCGTGAACAGGAGGTGCGTACCGGGAATCGGCGAACCGAGAAACACGGCGAACCCGAGCCGAATCGCCAGCACGAGCAGCCCGAGCTTCACGAAGGCGCCGTAACTCCGCGCCCAGGGCGCATCGGTGCGCCGCGCGGCGACGACGTACCCGGCGACGCCGACAAGGAGTCCGAGCACCAGCGGATTGGTGGTACGGGAGGCAGCGGTCCCGAGCCCAAGGGCCCAGACCCACCAGGCGCCCGGGTGCAGCGCGTTGCTCCGGCTCGCCACCGGCGCTACGGCGGTCCCGAGCGCACTGCGCCCGCGCGGACCGCCCACCGTGCCGGGCCTGTCCAGCTCGGTCATGTGCGGCGGCGGGACTGCCGGATGGCTGCGGCGACGCCGAGGGCGAGTACCGCGGCGATGCCCGCGATCAGGCCCACGGACGGGCCGCCCGCGCTCTTGTCATCGGCCTCGTCACGGGCCTCGGTGGCGTCCCCGGAGCCGGACGCGGTGTCGCTCTCGACCTGCTCGGCGCAGCCCGACTTCGGGTAGTCCGCGATGGCGCATAGCAGGGCGTTGCTGTCGTACCGCAGCGGTTTCGCCACAGCGGCGAGCGCCTCCGCGGCGGTGGCGTCCTCGCGCACGTGCGCGCAGGCGGTACGCGGCGCGGGCGGGGTCTCGCCCTTCGGAGCGTCCTTGGCCGTGCCGAAGTCGACGACCACGGCCACCCGCTTCTCGCCCTCCTCGGTCGGAGTGTCCGCGCAGATCTTCTGGAAGTCCGCGTCGCCGCGTGGCTTCGCTGCGTTCCTGGCATACCCGGATTCAGGGCTCACCGAGAACCGGAAGCCCGCCACCGCACCGTCCTCCGGCCGCGCGGTCGACGGCCCCTCGGACGCGTACGACCACGGGCCACCGGCGCCGTTGCTCTCCGGGGCGGACCGGAGCCAGAACGACCAGTACCGGTACCCGGCGGCTTGCGCGGGCGCGGCGGCCAGCAGGCCGAACAGGACGGCGCACAGCGCGGCTTGGACCGCCACCGCGCGGGCCCGTGCAGTCCGGGTACGGTCGTGGCGCCGGGTGCTCACAGCTGGTTCTTCTTGTTGCGGCCGCTGAGCAGGAACCCGATGCCGACGCTGGCGACGAAGAAGACGCCGACCATCCACCAGACGCTGATCCCGCCCCCGGGCCCGGCGTCGTCCGAGGACTCCTGCGCGTCGGACGTGTCGGCCTTCGCCGGCTCCGGGCCCGTCGCGTTCAGAGCGCTCACCAGGTCCGTACCGCCGAAGTCCTTCGGGTCGGCGCCGGTGGCGTGCGCGGCGAAGATCAACTGGGCGTACGCGGCGGGGCCGTTCTGCTTCGCCCACTTCACCGTGCCCTCGTCCTGAGCGAGCCACGCGGCGGACTTCTTCGCCTGCTCGGTACGCCCGGCCGCGGCGAGCGCGACCGTCGCGTCCGCGGTGTTGCCGTAGTCGGCCTGCTCCGCGGCGCCCGGGGTGGCCGACTTGAGGTGGTCGTCGTTCTTGGCGAGAACGTCCTGGAGGTACGTGGCACCGTTGGCGGCGGCCTGCTCGGCGCTCTTGGGCCCCGCGCACTTGCCGGGCTCGGTGTCCTTCGCGCCGGAGCCCTCCTTGACGACCAGGCCCTTGCCGAGAGCGCCGAGCACACCCGCGGCGCTGGCGTCCGCGTTCGCCGCGAGCTTCTTGGTCTTCAGGTCGGCCAGGCCGAACGCCCCGCCGTCCTTGTCCGCGCAGGGAATCGTGAGCCCGGTCAGCGCGTCGTACGCCGACTTGTCCTTCTGCGACGTCACGGCGTCCGGCTTCTCGCCCGCCGCGACCAGGGCGCCGATCACGATGCCGGTGGAGTTCGCGTCGCTGGGCAGGCCCGGGTTGTAGCCCCAGCCGCCGTCCTGGTTCTGCACCGACTTCAGCCAGTCGACGCCCTTCTTCACGGTGGCGTTCTGCCCGCCGAGCGCGGCAAGCGCCTGCACCGCGGCGGCCGTCGAGTTCGAGTCGACCGGCGTCTTGCCGTCGCACGGCTCGCTCGGGTCGGCCCGGAACGGCGCGAAGCCGCCGCTGTCGCACTGCTGCCCGGTCAGCCAGTCGACCGCCTTCTGCGCGGGCTCGACGCCTACGGTGTGCTGCGCGAGCAGGGCGTACGACTGCCGGAAGACACCGTCGTACGTGGGGTCCTTCTTGCCGTACAGGCCGGAGGGCAGAGGGCCCGGGGCGCTGGGCGAGGGGGAGTCGGCGGCATGCGCCAGCGGGACCCCGGTCAGACAGAGCGCGGCGGTCAGGGCAGCGGCAGCTGCGCTGCGGCGTACGTTCATGATCGGGCGGATGCCTCTCCTGCGGGGACCCGGGCGGGGCCCCGCGGGGGCGCCTGCTCCGGTTCCGTATGCCTCGACGGGACCGAGCGAACTCCCGTGCGGGGCATTCCGGCTTCCTCCGCCTTGCGGACGGCTGGCTCACGGCTGCGGGTCAGCGCCGGACTCTCACCGGCTTCCCCCCGTACGGGTGTTTTCGTTTGCCTGGCCACTCTAGCGGGCGGTCGGGGAGGCTCCCCGGGGTGCTGCCCGTATCGAAGGCGCCCGGCGCCGGGGTTGCCCGTGGGGTCGTCCGTGTGCGCGCCCGGCGCCGGGGTTGCCCGTGGGGTCGTCCGTGTGCGCGCCCGGCACCGGGGTTGCCCGTGGGGTCGTCCGTGTGCGCGCCCGGCACCGGGGTTGCCC
>NZ_JBSFUT010000061.1:0-33831 GCF_053591935.1 Streptomyces sp. NPDC002851
GGAGCCGCGCAGCGGCGGAGCGCACCAGACGCCGCTCCCGGCCACACGGACAGGCACCGCCCACCGCAGCCGGCCTGACCCATCGGACACGCCCTGGGTCCGGTCCTCAGCCGTCGTTGCCGCGCGCCTTGCGTACCGCGAAGGTCAGGGCACCGACCACCAGGAGGCCGCCGAGGGCAAGCTGTCCGGGGCTGAACGAGTCCCAGGTGCCGCCCTCGCCGGCCTTGACGCCGCGGTGCGGGGGGTGGGTGGGGTGATGGGTGGGGTGGTGGCCGCCGCGGTCGGAGATCATCAGGGGCACCGTCTTGGTCTTGCCCTTACAGGTGAACGTGACCTCGTACTCGGCGCCGGGCTTCGCGTCCGGGAACACATGGGCGGTGGCCGAGTGGCCCTCGTTCAGCTCCGTGGTGTCGAACACCGCGGAGTCCGCCGTCACCGTCGGCACCTTGCAGCCGCTGGAGCTGAGGGTCACTTTCCCGCCGGGCGCCACCGTCGTCGGCGAGACGCTCACCTGCCAGGAGCCACCGGCCGCGGCGGGCGGCGCCACGGCGACGGTGAGCGCGCCCGCCGCCACCACCGCGCCCGCGGCCGCCGCTCTCCCGTGCCGTCGCACGACCCGCGGCCGCTCCATCACCCGGTTCTTCTCGCGCTCCATCAGCTCCAGCTCCCCAGTTCGTCGGCGCCCTGACAGGACCTGGAGCCGACGCTAGGGTCGCGCGCCCCCGGCCGCCGTCCCAGAGGGGCCGGACGATGGACGATCCGGCACGGGACAACCGAACGGCCGACAGTGCCGCCCGGCGCCGGTGTCCCGTCATGTCCCGGCGAGGGCCGTGACCTGTCCCGTAGCGGGGCCGGTACGTCGGTGTCTTCGCAGGCCGGCGGCTTGGCACGGAACGGGATGTCTCACGGGACGGGGACGGGCCGCTCTCCCCCGGCCCCGCGCCGCAAGGTGGTGGACATCGCCGGGAGCACTCGGCGGCCAGGGCACCGCGACCACCGTGGCGCCCGCACCAAGACCACGGTCAAGAGCACCGCAACAACGGGGAAACAACGGGGAGTTCACCATGTCGTACACCACACGCAGCCTGCGCCGACGAGCCGGTCTGCGCCGGGTCCTGCCCGCCGTAGCCGCGGCCGGGATCGGCGTCGCGAGCCTGACCGCCTGCGGCAGCGGCGCGGCGCAGGACAAGGCCGACGGCGCCGCGGCCGACGCGCAGCAGACCGTCCGGACCCGGGACACCAAGGCCGACCTGAAGGCCCAGGACGCGGGCGCCAACGACTCGTTCCGGAAGACCGCGGCCGGGGCCCAGTTCCCGACCTGGGGCACCCGCTGGGTCGTGCACGCCACGCCGGACGTCAACTCGGCCTCCGTCGGCATGATCAACAAGGACGCGCCCGGCGCCGACCGGATCACCGCGGACTTCCAGGTCAACACCGGCAAGAAGGTCTGCGAGGGCAGCGCCTGCTCGACGTACATGGCGCACATCACCGGCCCGGTCAACGGCTACCTCAGCGTGGTCGCGGTCGACATCCCGCAGGACCGGCTACCCGGCGTGCCGGTGCGGGGCGGCGACACCCCGCCCCCGCCGGCCCCCGGCGGCACCCGTGGCGAGGCGCTCGCCCGCGCCGCGACCTGGCTGACCGCGAACAACGGCGGCCCGGTGCCGTACAGCCAGAGCAAGAACTGGAAGGACGGCTACCGGCAGGACTGCTCCGGCTATGTCTCCATGGCCCTCGACCTGGGCGCCCCGGGCACCAACTCCGTGGGCCTCACAAGCCCGAAGATCGCCAAGCCGATATCGGTGAACGAGCTGAAGCCCGGTGACCTGCTCATCGACGCGGACGGCAACAGCAATACGCGGCACGTGCTGATGTTCGAGCGCTGGGACAACCCGGCCCACACCTCGTACACGGCCTACGACCAGAACGGCGACCACGGCACCGAACACCGGTCGCGCACCTACGGCCTGACGAGCAATCAGTACAAGCCGTACCGCCCGCTGAAGTTCACCGACTGATCCACGCCACCACCGGATGCGGTCAGCCCGTGGCACTCCCGTCGCAGGGGAACGGGAGTGCCACTGCTTCCGTGCGCCGGGTGGTTCCGTACGTGCGCCTGTGCTGGAATCTTCGGGTGCATGGGAACCCGAACGCAGCCAACAACCGGCGCAAGCCGCTCGCCCCTCTGCCGCCCGAACTGACCGGCCCGGCCCGGGACTTCGCTCTGAGCCTGCGCCGGATGCACGGCGAACTCGGCTTCAGCCTCAAGAAGTTGGAGGACCGGCTGCCCGCCAGCCGGTCCTCCCTCTCGCGCTATCTCGGCGGGCAGAGCCTGCCGGACGAGCGACTGCTCGTGCAGTGGTGCAAGCTCTCCTTCACCGGCGAGGACCGGCTCCCCGAACTGGTCCGCCTCTTGCACGAAGCCCTCGACGCGGCGGCCACGACGGACGGTGCCTCGCCACCGGCGCAGGCGGAGGACGTTCCCGCCCAGCGTTCCCCGCAGCCCGCGGAGGTCTCGCAGCCCACGCCGAACCCGACCCCCTCCGCCCCCTCCCCCGCACACCCCCGTAACCGCCTGAAGCTCACCCTCGCGACCACCGGCGCCGTGCTCGCCGTCGCCGCGGCCTCGACCGCCGTCGCCCTGCTGCTCGCGAACGGCGGCGAGCCGTCGGGCGGCGGCAGCGACGCATCGAGTGCCCAAGTGTCGCCGCCGAGCGGGGAGTTCGAGCGCATCACGGTCAACAACGTCGACAAGGACTGCCGGGACAGCCGCCGCCGCGACTGCGCGCTCGGCCTGGCCCTGGACCCGTACGTCCCCTACCGGCCCTCGAACATCGGCGGCCGCGCCTGGCACGGCGACATCCTCAAGGCGGAGTGCCGGATCGCCAACGGCGTCACGGTCACCGACGAGGAGGGCGGCCACAGCAGCATCTGGTACCGGGTCGACTGGCAGGACAAGCGGCTCTGGATGCCCGGCATCCGGATCGAGCCGGACCAGCTCCAGTACTCGAACCTGCAGAATTGCCCGGACTGAGGGCTCAGATCTGAGGAGAGGTTCACCACGTGGAAGCACCACTGCAGGACTTGGCCGCGCCCGAGGGCATCTGTTTCGGGTGCGGCAGCGCGCACCCCAGTGGCCTGCGGATCAGCAGCCATTGGGACCCGGACGACGTTCACCTGCTGTGCACCCACGTACCCGACCCGGCGTTCACCGGCTGGCCGGGCCTGGTGTACGGCGGCCTGATCGCGATGCTCGTCGACTGCCACTCCAACTGGACGGCCATGGCGTACCACTACCGCGCCGAGGGACGCGAGCCGGACAGCGCACCGCGGATCGACTGCGTGACCGGCGAACTCGGTGTCAAATACCTCAAGCCGTCCCCGATGGGCGTGCCGCTGCTCCTGAAGGCGCGGGTGGAGGGGCCGGTGGCCCGCAAGAGCCGGGTGCGCTGCGAGGTGTACGCCGAAGACGTGCTGACGGCCCTCGGTGATTCCGTGTTCGTCCGGGTGGACACGGCACGCCTTGCCGCGGCCGCGCACGGCAGGCCGGCCGGGTAACGGCTGGTTCGCGCCGGTATTCCGGGTCGGCGGCCGGGAAAGGATGGGCGCATGTCGTACAACAGCGCACTCGGCCAGGACGATTCCACCCGCCGCTACTACGACAGCGGCGACGTCGACGCCTTCTACGATGCCGTCTGGGGCGGCGAGGACATTCACATCGGCATCTACGCCGAACCGCACGAGGACATCGCCGCGGCCTCGCACCGCACCGTCGAGCGCGCGGCGGACAAGGTCGCGGACCTGCTCGGGCCGCGGGCGACGGTCCTCGACCTCGGCTCCGGATACGGCGGTTCGGCCCGCGCGCTCGCCGCTCGCTTCGGGTGCCGCGTCGCCGCCCTGGACCTCAGCGACCAGCACAACGAACGCCACCGTGCGACCAACGTCCGACGCGGCCTGGACCGCCTCATCGACGTGACCACCGGGTCGCTCGACAGCCTCCCCTACGAGGCGGACCGCTTCGACGTCGTCTGGTCGCTCGAGGTGCTCTGCCACATCAGGGACCGGCCGCGTGCGCTGAGCGAGGCCGTCCGTGTGCTCAGGCCGGGCGGCGCCCTGGTCTTCTCCGACATCATGGCCGCCGAACACACCCCCGCGCGGGACCTGCGCCCCGCCATCTCCCGCCTCGACCTGCCGGACCTGGCCACCCCGGCCTTCTATCGCGCGCAGCTCGACGCGGCCGGTCTCGCCGACGTCGACTTCGAGGACCGCACCGCGGACATCGCCACGCATTACGCGCGCCTGGACGAGGAGGTACGGCGACGCGCGACGGAATTGCGGAAGGTGATCAGCCCGGCCTACCTGGACGGCCTGCTGGCGAACCTGCCACTGTGGAAGGACGCCGCGCGCCAGGACCTGTTGCGGTGGGGCATCTTTCACGCGCGTAAGCGCGCGTAGACGTACTTCAGGGGCCATCCGTCGCTGACGAATGGCCCCTGATGTGCGGACGGTTCCGCTTCACTGTCGGGACGACAGGATTTGAACCTGCGACCCCTTGACCCCCAGTCAAGTGCGCTACCAAGCTGCGCCACGTCCCGATGCCTGTATGGCTGCCCGTTTGACCAGGGGGTTCTCCCGGCCGAACGCGCACGGAAACCATACCGCACTCGGGCCGGTGGGCGTGAATCCGTTTCCGCCGTACGGCATTGACTTCAACTTTGGTTGAAGTTGCACGCTGCTTCACATGACGACGACAACGGAACGCGAGCCCGCCCTCACCACCCGCTACGCCTACGCGGACCTGCCCGGCCTGATGGGCCTGATGACCGGCGACGAGAAGCACGGCCCCGCCGCCACCTCCACGCTCGACGCGCTCTGGGTGCTCTACGACCGGGTGCTCCGGGTCTCGCCCGACACCGTCGACGACCCCGGCCGCGACCGGTTCCTGCTCTCCAAGGGGCACGGGCCGATGGCGTACTACGCGGTGCTCGCCGCGAAGGGCTTTCTTCCGGTCGGCACGCTGTCCGGTTTCGGTTCGTACGACTCTCCGCTCGGGCACCACCCCGACCGGCTGCTCGTGCCGGGCGCCGAGATCGGCAGCGGCTCGCTGGGGCACGGTCTGCCGCTCGCCGTCGGCACCGCGCTCGGCCTGCGCGCCCAGGGGCGTACCGAACCGGCCGTGTGGGTGCTCGTCGGGGACGCCGAGCTGGACGAGGGCAGCAACCACGAGGCCATCGCCTTCGCCGGGCCCGGGATTGAGAGGGCGGCGCGAAGCGCCTCGGTTGAGGGTGGTGGTGGGCTGACGGGCGGGATCGACCGGCTCCACGTGCTGGTGATCGACAACGCCTCCGCCAGCCATGCCCGGCCCGGCGGCATCGCGGCCCGCTTCGAGGCCGCGGGCTGGTCGGCGCTGACCGTCGACGGGCGGGACCACGAGGCGCTGCACGCCGCGTACACGGCGCCGCACGAGGGCCGCCCGCATGTGGTCGTGGCCCGCGTCGAGCCGAAGAACGCCCACTGACACGCCGTACGAACGAACGACCGACCGACCGGAAGGAACCCGCCATGGACACCATGCGCGACCGCTTCGCCGCCACGACCACCCGGCTGCTCGACGAGGACCCGCGCCTCGCCCTCGTCCTGGCCGAGATCAGCAAGGACCGCTTCGAGGATGCGGAGCGTAAGCACCCGGACCGGGTGATCAACGTAGGGATCAGGGAGCAGCTGCTCATCGGCACCGGGGCCGGGCTCGCGCTCACCGGGCTGCGGCCGATCGTGCACACATTCGCCAGCTTTCTCGTGGAGCGGCCGTTCGAGCAGGTCAAACTGGACTTCGGGCATCAGGGCGTGGGCGGGGTCCTGGTCAGCTCGGCCGCCTCCTTCGACTGGCCGGCGGGCGGCTTCACGCACATGTCACCGGGTGATGTGGCACTGCTCGACACCCTGGACGGCTGGACGGTGCACGTGCCGGGCCACCCCGACGAGGCCGAGACGCTGCTGCGGCAGGCGGCCGCGGCGGGCGACGACAAGGTGTACGTACGGCTCTCGCAGCTGGCCAATGGCGCCGGGCTGCCGGTCGACGGGGCGCGCTTCCTGACCGTGCGCGAGGGGCGCGAGGGCGTGGTGGTCGCGGTCGGGCCGATGCTCGACTCGGTGCTCGCCGCGGTCGAAGGCCTCGATGTGACCGTGTTGTACGCGAGCACCGTGCGGCCCTTCGACGCGGCGGGCCTGCGCCGGGCCGTGGGTGAGCGGCCGGACGTGGTGCTCGTCGAGCCGTATCTGGCGGGCACCTCGACGGGCGCCGTGAACGACGCGCTCGCCGAGGTGCCGCACCGGGTCCTCGGCCTCGGCGTGGGCCGACGCGAGCTGCGGCGCTACGGGCAGATCCCGGAGCACCTGGCCGCCCACGGCCTGGACCCGGCGTCGCTGCGGCAGCGGATCACGGCATTCTTTGACCGGACCTAGTCGGCCGTGGGCACCCCCAGACCCGGGTGGGCCTCGAGCAGGCGGCCCGGGGCGGCCTGGCGCCAGGAGTCGGCGAGGATGTCCCGCAGTTCGTCCCGGTCCTCCAGGGCGGCGAGGCGTACCCGTACCCAGGCGAACATCGCCTCGTGGTCGGCGATCCAGAACTTCTCCGGCTCGGCGACCGCCAGCTCGTCCCGCTCCTCCTTGGGGCAGCGGACCGCTATCGAGGTCTCGTCCTCGGGCAGCGTGGCGAACATCTTGCCCGCGACCCGGAATGTGGGCATGGACCAGGCCACCTTCTCGGTGGTCTCCGGCAGGGACAGGGCGATCTCGCGGACATCGTCCGACGTCAGGGACACAGCCATGGCACGACCGTAGGACACGGCACTGACAACGGCCGGGCGCCGAACCTCACACGTGCTTGTCCAGCCACGCCGTGAGGTCGGCCTGGACCTCGTCGCGGTTGGTCTCGTTGAGGATCTCGTGCCGGGCGCCCTCGTAGCCCTTCCAGGTCAGGTCCCTGACGCCCGCGTACCGCAGGTCCTCGAGGAGTTCGTACACCAGCGTCATCCGCTGGTTGCACGGGTCCTCGGTGCCGACGGCGATGTGCACGGGCAGGTCGGCGGGGATGCGGGCGAGGTTCCGCGGGTCGTTGATCTTGCGGACGTTGCGCACCCAGTCGAGCGCGAGCCCCGCGGAGAAGGGGAAACCGCAGCGCTCGTCGGCGACGTACGCGTCCACCTCGGCCGGGTCGCGGGAGAGCCACTCGAAGCCGGTGCGGTGCGGATAGGGGTCGTTGAAGGAGGCGAAGAGCTCCGGGATGTAATCGGAGAGCGCGGTCCGTCCGTCGGCCGCGAGCTCGCGTTCGAGCCGGGCCATGGACGTCTCGGTCTCGGCGCCGGGCAGCGAGCGGAACGTACCGGAGAGGATCAGGCCCTCGAGGGCGTCCCCGTACTCCTGGGCGAAGTCGCGCGCCAGCATCGAGCCCAGGCTGTGCCCGAGCAGCACCAGCGGAACGTCCGGCTGGAGCGCCCGCGCCTGGTCCCCGATCACCTTGAGGTCGTCCACGATGGCGCGCCAGGAGTCCTCGATGTCGGCGCCGGTCACGCCGTAGCCGCCGGTGGCCCTGGCGGTGGCGCCGTGGCCACGGTGGTCGGAGGCCAGGACTCCGTAGCCCGCGGCGGTCAGGTGGCGCGCGAACCGGTCGTAGCGCAGGGCGTGTTCGGCGGCGCCGTGGGCGATCTGCACCCAGGCGCGCGGGCGGCCGCTCGCGTTCGCGGGCAGCCAGGTGTAGGTGACGATCTGCACTCCGTCGCGGGCGTGTGCCATTCCCACGGTGTACGTCATCGGGTGCGGCTCCTCGGCTCTCGGGTGCTGTGGCCACGGGGGGCGGGACTCGGCGAGGCGCGTCGGTCCGCCCCCGTGCCCACCCTCCCCCGGGGCCGCCTTCTCACGCCAGGGGTGTGCGGGCGTGTTGCGGGGCCGCGCGCTGCCCCTCCTCGAAGTACCGCACCAACCCCGCGTCCAGCGGTGGCACATCACGCGGCACACCCCCGTCCCGCAGCGACTCCGTGGCCCCGCACCCCGCCGCCACCGCCATCCGCGCGGCCACCGGCGAGGTGTCCGTGCGCCCGCCCTCGCGTACGAATCGCAGGAACTCGTCGACGAGCAGCGGGTCGGCGCCACCGTGCCCCGCGTTGTCCTGACCGTCCGGGACCGCGTGTACGGCGTCGGCGTCGGCGCGGTGACCGGAGCGGCGGGCGTTCCACACCCGGACCTCCGCACCGGGGCCGTCGCCGAAGTTCTCCAGGCGGCCGTGGTCACCGATGACCGTGTAGTTCCGCCAGTAGTCCGGCGTGAAGTGGCACTGCTGGTAGGCCGCGAGCACGCCGTTGGCCAGGCGCAGGTTCACGAGGGAGACGTCCTCGACATCGATCTCGGGGTTCAGGTCGCGCTGTGCCGTGGGCGGCCAGTTGTGCGCGGGGTCGAACCAGTTCGCCGTCTTGGGCTCGCCCGGCGCCCGGCGCGGCCGGTCACCGTAGACCATGAGGTCGCCGAGCGCCTGTACGCGGCGGGTCCAGGAGCCCGCGAGCCAGTGCAGCACGTCCAGGTCGTGGGCAGCCTTCTGTAGCAACAGGCCGGTGCCGAGGCGGCGTTCGGCATGCCAGTCCTTGAAGTAGAAGTCGCCGCCATGGCCCACGAAGTGGCGCACCCACACGGTTTTCACGGTGCCGATCTCGCCGCGCCGTACGAGGTCGCGCAGCAGGCGGACGACCGGCATGTGCCGCATGTTGTGCCCGACGTACAGGCGGGTGCCGGTCGCGTGGGCGGTGCGCAGCACGGTGTCGCAGTCCTCGACCGTGGTGGCGAGGGGCTTCTCCACGAAGACCGGCCGTCCCGCGCGCAGCGCGGCGCACGCGAGCTCGGTGTGGGTGTGGTCGGGGGTGAGGACGAGGAGCGCGTCAAGGTCCGGGGCCGCGATCAACTGGCCGGGATCTGTGGTGAGTTGGGCTGCGGGGAAGTCCGTGGCCGCGCGGGCACGGGCCGCCGGGTCCGGGTCCGCGAGGGCCGCTACGACGGCACCGCGTCCCGGCCGGTGGGCGGTGCGGGCCAGGGTGCCGCGCAGCCCGTATCCGAGGACGCCGATCCGCAGGTCGGGACGCTCGGAAGGGGTGGGGCGGGTGGTGGCCGGTGCGGTCTCGGGCATGGCACCGGAACCTACTCCACCGCGACGGCGCCCGAGACCGCTTCGTACGCCCAGGCGCGCGCCGTGGACGGCCATCTTGCTCTGCTCACATCGTCGGCACCCCTTCACGCCGCATCCGGACCCGGCCGCTGCGCTGCGGAAACGACCGGGCCTCGGCACGACATGACGCGCGGGTTCCGGCCACCCGAATCGGCGGAGGCGACGAGCCCGGCGATCACGTGTCGAGCCCGTAGGGGACAACCAGCGCCGTCCCGAGGCACGGTCCATCCGGCGGCGCTCCGAGAGTCCATTTCCTGCGCCATGGAGGGCGGCTGTGTCCGGATTCTTTCCCCCGACGGAGACCCTCTGCGCATCCGCGACCGTACGCACGACCCCCCGTGCCATATGCCCACGAAACCTTTGCCTGCGGCATGTGGCAGAGAGATGCCCGGGGGGAATGCCTTCGAGGTGGACCGGTCGGGCCCACCACCACACACCCACACAGAACTGATCAAACGTCAACTATCGTGATTTAAGCCAAAGTTGGTCAATGATCTTGTGTCTCGGCCAACTTTCAACAGGATGGTGGGGTGGTCCGGTCGGGACGGGGGCCACCGCTGTTGCACCACTGCACCACCTGCTCGCACGATCCCCGCGAGCAGGCGTTCCGCAGAGGGAGGGGCTCGCAATGGGCGGCTACTTCACCAGCTCGCTCCACCATCAACTCCGGGAAGAGGTACGGGCCTTCGCCGAGCGGGAAGTCCGGCCCCGTATACCCGCGATGGAGGCGGCCCGCACCGTCCAGTACGAACTGTCCCGACTGATCGCCCGGCAAGGCTGGATCGGTGCGACCATCGGCAGGGAACACGGCGGTATGGGCGTCGGCCATCTCGCCAAGACCATCATCATCGAGGAGCTGTCCCGGGTCAGCGGGGCGATGGGCGCCATGGTCCAGGCGTCCCAGCTCGGCGTCGCCAAGATTCTGCACTTCGGCAATGAACGGCAGAAGAAGACCTGGCTGCCTGCCGTCGCCGTGGGCGACTGCCTGCCCACCATTGCCGTCACCGAGCCCGAGTCGGGGGGCCATGTGCTCGGGATGACCGCGACGGCCGTACGGGACGGCGAGGACTATCTCCTCAACGGCCGCAAGGTGTACGTAGGAAACAGCCACGTAGGCGATCTGCACGGCGTCGTGGTCCGCACCGGACCCGGCTCCAAGGGCCTGACCGCCTTCCTCGTCGAGTCGGACCGGCCCGGCTTCTCGCTCGGCCGCCAGCAGCCCGCGATGGGCCTGCACGGGTTCAGCTTCGGGGAGCTGTACTTCGACAACTGCCGGGTCCCGGCGGACAACCGGCTCGGCGAGGAGGGCGACGGGCTCGCGGTCGCGTACTCCTCCAGCGTCCTGTACGGCCGGGCCAATCTGACCGCCGTCTCGCTCGGCATCCACCAGGCGCTCGTGGAGGAGACCACCCGGTTCTGCGCCGAGCGGCACCGGTACGGACAGCCGCTGTACGAGCTGTCCAACATCAAGCTGAAGCTCGGCCAGATGCAGTCCCGGCTGATGACGGCCCGCCTGGCCGCCTACCACTCGGTGCATCTGCTCGACGAAGGGCAGTCCTGCGACGCCGAGTTGATGAACGCCAAGCTGGTCAACGTCGAGTCGGCGCTCGACTCGGCGCGCAGCGCGATGGAGATCCATGCCGCGGCGGGCCTGTTCACGGACCGGCCCATCGAGCGCTATCTCCGCGACGCGCACCACATCTTCGCGCCCGCGGGCACCTCCGACGTCCAGCTGCTCCGGCTCGCGGAGGTGGCCCTCGGCACAGCCAGGGGCAGCTGGTCGGAACGGCTCGCGGAGCAGGTGCGGACCGATCCCGACCCGGGCTCCGACCCCGGGGGGCTCGGCCACATACCGCCGCAGTACCGGCGGCACTGGGCGACCGTATGAACGTACGCCTTGGACGGACGCCTCAAATGCGCCCGTCCTCACGGCGGTTGATCTGCTCTATCAATTCCGCCGCGAGGGACTTGATCGTCTCGAGCCCCGGCCTGCCCCAGGGCCGGGGCTCGGTGTCGACCACGCAGATCGTGCCGAGCGCCAGGCCCGTGTGGTCGATCAGCGGCGCGCCCAGGTAGGAGCGGATGCCGATCTCGTCGACGACCGGGTTGCCCGCGAACCGCGGATAGTCGCAGACGTCCTCCAGGACAAGCGCCTTGCGCCGCACCACGACATGCGGGCAGTAGCCGTGATCCCGCGCCATATAGCGGCTCACCCCGCTGCTCGTCGCCGCGGCGCTGAGGTCGGTGCCCCCGTGATTGCCCTCGGGGGTGTGCAGGCCCGCGAAGAACTGCCGGTTCTCGTCGATGAAGTTGACCATCGAGAACGGCGCGCCGGTCACCTCGGCGAGCCGGTCGGCGAAGGCGTCGAAGGCCGGCTCCGGGCGTTCCCCGAGCCCCAGCTGCCGCAGCCGCTGGACGCGGCTCGGCGCGTCCTTGTCGACGGGGGTGAGGAGCAGATGCCCGGTCGGGTCGTACGTCATGAGTGTGCTCCGTAACTCGGTGCGGGTGGCCCGGGCGGTGCCGGGGCCTTGGTCAGCAGATGCTGGACGAGGGTGACCAGAGTCTGGATGCCGGAGCTCGAGATGCGCGCGTCGCACAGCAGCACCGGCACATCCGGTCTGAGGTCGATCGCGGCGCGCACCTCCTCCGGCTCGTAGCGGTAGGAACCGTCGAACTCGTTGACCGCCACGACGAACTCGATGCCGCGCCGCTCGAAGAAGTCGACGGCCGAGAAGCAGTCCTCGAGGCGGCGCGTGTCGGCGAGGACCACCGCGCCGAGCGCGCCCTCGGACAGCTCGTCCCACATGAACCAGAACCGGTCCTGGCCCGGGGTGCCGAAGAGATAGAGGATGTGGCGGCCGTCGAGCGAGATCCGCCCGAAGTCCATCGCCACGGTCGTGGTCGTCTTGTGCTCCACGCCCTCCAGGCTGTCCGTGCCCGCGCTGACCGCGGTCAGCAGCTCCTCCGTGCTCAGGGGCTCGATCTCGCTGACCGCGCCCACGAAGGTCGTCTTGCCCACCCCGAAGCCGCCCGCGATCAGCACCTTCACGGCGTTCGGGAAGAGGTCGTCGTCCTCGGGCTCGGGCACGGACGGGTCCGGCACGGGCACAGCCTCGCCCATGAGCGGGTCAGAGCCGGCGTCGTAGACCATCGAGCACTGCCTCCAACAGAGAGCGGTCGGTGGGGTTGTGACGGAAGCGCGGGGCCCTGGTGGTGAGCGCGCCGCAGTCGACGAGATCGGACAGGAGCACCTTGGTCACCACGGCCGGGAGCCGCAGCTGGGCCGCGATCTCGGCGACCGAGGTGGGCCCCGCGCCACACAGGCCGAGGGCCTGGGTGTGCTCGGGGCCCATCTGCGTGGCGGGCGCGCTACCCGTGGGCATCATCAGCGAGAGCAGGTCGAGCGGGGCCGTCGGCCGGGTCCTGCCATTGCTCACCGTGTAGGGCCGCACGAGTCTGCCCGCCGCGTCGTCGAGCCACGGCCCGTCCTGCGGGGCCGGCACGCTCAAGGCCTCAGGGCGGTGGAGTGCGCGGGCTGACGGGCCGGGGTGACCAGATAGGGCCGTACGCTCTTGACGAGCATCGCCATCTCGTAGCCGAGCACGGCGGCGTCGGCCTCCCGGCCCGCGAGCACCGCCAGGCAGGTGCCGGAGCCCGCGGTGGAGACGAAGAGGATGCTGTCGGCCAGCTCCACCACGACCTGGCGCACCTCTCCCCCTTCCCCGAACCGGGCGCCCGCGCTTCTGCCCAGGGAGTACAGGCCGGAGGCGAGTGCCGCCATGTGGTCGGCGCTGTCCGGGTCCAGGCCGTGTACGGACTTCACGAGTCCGTCGGACGAGAGCAGTACCGCACTGCGGGTGTGCGGAACGCGCTGTACCAGTCCGCTCAGCAGCCAGTCGAGGTCGGAAACCTGGCCGGTGGTCGGTACATCGCTCGCCATGGTGGTGACTCCTTGGGGGTACGGGCGGCTAGCGTCGCCTGGGACGGCGGGACGCGTGAACGGCTCTGGTGGCGGGAACGGCGTCGGCGGTACGGGGGCCGCGCGGCGGTCAGCCGGCCGGATCACGTTCGTCCTGCCGGGCGTGCGGGGTGGTCTGCTGGTCCTGAGGCGCTTGCGGGCACGGGGCATTCGGGGCGTTCGGGACGTTCGAGTCAGGCTTGGGATCGTGCTGCGGGTCGTGCTGCGAGGTGTGCCGGGTGGTCTGCGGGGCGGGGCGGGGGTCGGGGAGCTCGGTGAGCGGGGCCGTGAGCGGGTCCGGGTGCAGCTCCTTGAAGGTCTCGCCGTGCTCGTCCTCGAAGGTCTCGCCGTACGGTGCGGGAGCGGGCTCGCCGCGCCGCTCGGGCTGGGCCTCGGCGAGGCCGATACCGCGCTGGAAGGCGGCCATCAGACCCGGGTCGTGGCCCTGGATCTGACCGTCTCCGCGGCCGTGCACCGGGGCGTCCCGCAGCTGCGGCGCGAGGTGCTCCTGGGCGCGGCGCTTGGGGAGTTGGGGGCGTCCCATGGTGCCGCGGACCGGGTCGGCGGCCGGGTCGGCGGCCGGGTCAGCGGTCGGATCGGCGGACGGGTCGGCGGATGGTGACGGGGCGGGTGCGGCGTGGTGCTCCGGCACCGTGTGGCGCTCGTGCTGCTCGTGCTGCTCGTGCTGCTCCTGGCGTTCGGGGTGTTCGTGATGCGTGGGGCGTTCGTCCGGGCGGATGCCGGGTACGGCACCGGCGGGGCTCGGCCGCTCCTCTTGAGTGCCGCGGACGGGCAGGGGAGCGTTCCCGGCGGCGGCCTGACTAGCGCCGGTCGCCGACCGCTCGGCGCCGCCCGGCTGCGCGGCGGGCTCCGGACCGGTCGCGACAGGTGCCTCGTGGCGCTGCGGCTGGTGCGGGACGTAGGCCGTCGAGGTAGTCGGGGCCGTCGAGGACGCCGCGGAGACCGGGGCCGCGGCGGGCGCGGTGCGCGTGGCGGCCGTGGCGGCCGTGGCGGACCCGGAGACCTGCGCGGGCTCCTTGGTCGCGGGCGCCGGGATCCGGTCGCCCGCGGGCGCCTGCTCCGGCGGCTGCGGGGCCTGCGGAATCGGGGTGGCCTGGGCGGACTGGGTGGCCTGCGGGATCTGCGCCGGGTCCTGGTTCTGCCCCGGAAGCCGACCCTGCTCCTGCTCCTGCTCCTGGACCCGCACCTGGTTCTGTGTGGCCTGGCCTTGCTGCTGCTGCGCCTCCGGGCCGAGCAGCCCCTGCGGCAGCACGATCACGGCTTGGACACCGCCGTAGATATTGCTCTGGAGTCGCACCGCGACACCGTGGCGGCGCGCGAGCGCGGAGACCACGAAGAGGCCGATCCGCCCGTCCGAGAGCAGGCTCGCCACATTGACCTGATCCGGGTCGGAGAGCAGCGCGTTCATCTTGTTCTGCTCGGTGACCGGCATGCCGAGCCCGCGGTCCTCGACCTCGACGGCGAGACCGGCGGTGACGTAGCTGGCGCGCAGCAGGACCTGTGTGTGCGGCGAGGAGAACAGCGAGGCGTTCTCGACGAGTTCGGCGAGCAGGTGGATGACGTCGGCGACGGCGTGCCCGCGCAGGGTGCCCTCGATCGGCGGCACCAGCTTGACCCGCGGGTACTGCTCGACCTCCGCGATCGCGGAGCGAAGGACCTCGGTCATGGTGACCGGCTTCGACCACTGGCGGCGCGAGATGGCGCCACCGAGCACCGCGAGGTTCTCGGCGTGCCTACGGATGCGGGTGGCCAGGTGGTCGACGTGGAAGAGGCCCTTGAGCAGCTCCGGGTCCTCGACGTCGTTCTCCAGCTCGTCGAGCAGCTGGATCTCGCGGTGTACGAGGGACTGGAGGCGGCGGGCGAGGTTCACGAAGACCTCGACCTTCTGCTCGCTTCCGGCGTGGCTGGAGAGCTGCGAGGCCTGCACGACGGCCGCGACGGCGACCTCGTGTGCGCGGCCCAACTCCCCGGCGAGCTGGTCGAGTTCATCGCCGCGGACGCCCAACTGGACGCCCCCGGCGCGGCGTTGCGGCGGCCCCTCACCGCGGCGCAGCTGCTCGACGAGCTCCCGCAGGTCGGCCTGGCCGCGTGCGCTGGTGCGGCGCATGCCCGCGAGGCGGTCGAGCAGGGAGCGTGCCCAGCGGTCGGCGGACCGGGCGGCGGCCGCGACACCGGTCACGGCGATGACGCCGGAGCCGATGAGGACGGCCCACAGTTCGGGTGTCGCGACGCCCCCGGACCACCGGAGCGTGAGGAAGACGGCTGCGGCCCCGCACAGGGCCACGGCGGCGGCGGGCAGCACCGCGGTGCGCAGCAGCTGGCGACGTATCTGGGTCTCGGGCAGCGGCTGAACGGTGCGGGGGCCCGGCCTGCCGTGCCGTCCGCCCTCACGGCGGTCTGCGCGTGCGGACGGTTGGCGGAGGTGAGACATCAGCGGGCTCCAGCTGATCGGCGTATCGGAGTTTCCCTGCGCACGGCATGACGCAATCGATCGGCGCGCGGCACAGAATTGCACCGCACGTGGATCGACGCGCACACACCGTAGTCGCGAACGCCTCATGTGCGAGAGGCAGTTGACAAACTCCAGCGAAGCTGTTCCGGCTCTGGCATGATGCCCCGCGCAAACGACCGAATCGCAGGTCAAACGCGTGTTCCCGTGGGGTGTCCGGTCTTGCGCAGCACGTTTTGCCCTGTCGGCTCGGTTGCCGTACCTGTGGGCTACGCCCGCTACCTGGGGGCTACGCCCCCAGACCCCCGGTCGCGCTGAACGCGCTCGTCCTCAAACGCCGGACGGGCTGAAAATGCGCCCCTCGCCCCCGCTGCTCTGCGCCGTATCAGTGCCGGTCGTGCCCGACGGCAGGCCCGGCGCCGACTCCCCCGCCACCCCACGCCACCACGCCTCCCGCGGCAGCGTCTCCGCGGTCGGCTCGAAGGGCTCCCCGGGGCGCGGCACCGCGACCGCGACCCCCGCCGCAGCGGCCGCGGCGAGCGTGCCCTCGCCGGGCTCGGCCCACGGGTGCAGGGCGAGGTTGAAGGTGCCCCAGTGGATCGGCAGGAACGTGCCGTGCGGTCCGGCCTGAAGGTCGAGGTGGGCGTGGATGCCCTCTTCGGGGGTCATGTGTATGTCCGGCCAGTACTCGGTGTCGTACGCGCCGATCTGGATCATCGTGGCGTCGAACGGGCCGTGCTCGGCGCCGATGTCCTTGAAGCCGGGGAAGTAGCCGGTGTCCCCGCTGTGGAAGATCCGGTGTTCGGGGCCCGCGACGGACCAGGAGGCCCACAGGGTGTGCTGCGGGTTGCGCAGGCCGCGGCCGCAGAAGTGCCGGGCCGGGGTCGCGGTCAGGGAGAGCCCGGCGATCTTGGTGCTCTCCTGCCAGTCCAGCTCGCGCAGCCGGTCCGCGGCCACGCCCCAGCGCTCCAGGTGGGCGCCGACGCCGAGCGGCACCGCGAAGACGGTGTCGCTGTCGGCGAGGGCCTTGATGGTGGGCATGTCCAGGTGGTCGTAGTGATCGTGCGAGATGACCACGGCGTCCACCGGGCCGAGCTCGGCGAGCGGCGCGGGCACGGGATGGAACCGCTTGGGTCCGGCGAACGGAAAGGGCGAGCAGCGCTCGCCCCACACCGGGTCGAAGAGCAGCCGTCGGCCGTCGATCTCGGCGAGCACACTGGAGTGCCCCATCCAGGTGAGCCGAAGCCCACTCGCTGACGGCCGGGCCAGGTCGGCGAGGGTCGTGGCGTGCAGGGGGACGACTCCGGCCGGGGCCCTGCGGGGGCGTTCGCGCCGGTCGAAGAACTGCTTGGCGAACTCGATCGTGGAGCCCTTCGGCCCGATCTCCGCCGCCACCGGGTTCTGGAACCGGCCGTGCGCGAACTGCGGTGACCTGCGGATCCGCGCGAGGCGTTCCCCGCTGGGCTCGGCGCCGAAGGATTCGGGCCGCAGCGAGCGGAGCCCGGAGCGTAGGGAACGGATGCCGGTCACGGAACCTCCTGCGGGACTGCGGTCGGAGCACCGAGTTCCTGTCGGAGCGCCGTGTTCATTATGGGCGGCGGGTGCGATCTCCACCCCTAGAGCGGGCCCTGGGGCTGCCCGTAGGCCCGCTCGACGTGGAGACGGAGGACAAGGCGCCGGTCGCGGACCATCGCCGCCCGGAAGTCGTCCCAGTCCGGATGCTCGCCGCCCTGCACGTCCCGGTAGAGGGTGATCAGCTCCTCCACGGTCGCGTCCCCGGGGTCCGCCGCCACGGGGGTGAGCTCGGCCGTGCCTTCGGCGACCGTCCACGCCCAGCGGTTGGTACTGGTCACGTGGTAGCTGGCGCGCGGGTCGTGGCGCAGGTTGCGGGTCTTGGCCCGGTCATCCGTGGTCGAGACCCGGAGAATGCGCTCGTCCGGGTAGTAGTGGTGCATCACATTGGACAGCTGGGGGCGCCCGTCCCGCTTCAGGGTGACGACCACCCCGCCGTTGTACTCCGAGAGCAGCCGCAGCAGGGCGTCCTGGTTCGCGTCATTTGCCATACCTGCTCAACGCGCGCACCGCGGCGACGATTCCACCGGATTCGGGAGAATCCACCGATTTCACCCGTTCAAGAGGCCTCTTCGAGCTGCTTCTTGAGGGCGTACGGGTCCCGGGCGCCCTTCGCCGCGACGTGATCGCCGGACGACTCGCCGCGCAGCCTGCGCCCGATCCATGGCACCAGGTACTCGCGGGCCCACTGGATGTCGTCACGCCGCACTTCGAGGGTGCCCCGCGGCTGCTGCGGCGGCCACGGCTGGTCCGGGTCGGCGGGCACCTCGAGGCCGAGCACCTGACCGGCACGGAGGGCGACGCGGGTGTGCCCCTCCGGGGAGAGGTGCAGGCGGTCGCCGTCCCAGGCCCGCCGGTCCTGCACGGACTTGAGGGACCACAGGTCGAGCACCGGGCACCGGTAGCGGTCCGCGATGGCCCGCAGATGCACGTTGTACGTGGCGATCTTGCCGCGCAGGTGCTTGAGCACGGGCACGCCGCGGGTGTCGAAGCCGGTGGCGATCAGGACGGTCCCGGCCGCCTCCGCGAGGTCGGCGACGGCCCGCTCGAACCGCTCCGCGACGTCGTCGGGGTCGGAGCCGGGCCGGATGATGTCGTTACCGCCGGCGCAGAGGCTCACCAGGTCGGGGGCGAGCCGCCGGGCCTGCGGGACCTGGTCGGCCACGATCTGGTCGAGCAGCTTGCCGCGCACGGCGAGGTTGGCGTACTGGAAGGTGTGCTCGGGGTGCCGGTCGGCGAGCAGTACGGCGAGGCGGTCCGCCCAGCCGACGAAGGCACCGTCGGGGCCGGGGTCGCCGACCCCCTCGGTGAAGCTGTCGCCGATCGCCGCGTACGACACGAACTGGCCCGGCCCGGTGGAGTCACTGCGGATGAAAGGAGTCGAATCGTCTGCCACGTCGGGACATCCTTCACCTTCGTACGTGACCTACGCCACCGTAATAAGCGGTCCCAGGGGGTTGACTACGGGTGAGATAGGCCACCGGTAAAGACTCCCCCAAGCGGGAATAGCGCAAAACGGGCGGACGGCACCGGAGTTCCGGTTCCGTCCGCCCGCAGAAAGAGCGCGTCCGCCCGCCGAAGGAGCGTCAGAGCGCGACGCCGTGCGACCGCAGGTAGGCCACCGGGTCGACGTCGGAGCCGTAGCCCGGGCCGGTGCGGACCTCGAAGTGCAGGTGCGGACCGGTGGAGTTGCCGGTGGAACCGGAGAGACCGATCTGCTGGCCGCCGCTGACGGTCTGTCCGCTGGAGACGTCCAGGGACGTCATGTGGGCGTACTGCGAGTAGTGCCCGTCGGCGTGCTGGACGACGACCTCGTTGCCGTACGAGCCGCTCCACCCGGCGGAGACGACGGTGCCGTCGCCGATGGACTTGATGGGCGTGCCGGTCGGGACGACGAAGTCCGTACCGGTGTGGTAGCCGCTGGACCACATGGCGCCCGCGGTGCGGTACGCGGTGGAGATCGGGCCCTCGACGGGGGCGGAGAAGCCACCGGCGGCGGGCGCGGCGGCGGCCGGAGAGGCCTCGTTGGCACCGGACTTGGCGTCGGCCTCGGGCTCGGCCTCGGCGGAGGTCTTGGCCTTGGGCTTGCTCTCGGGCTTGGGCTTGCTCTCGGGCTTGGGCTTGCTCTCGGGCCTGGCGTCGGCCTTCGCGGGCGCGTCGAGCGTCAGCTTCATGCCGGGATGAATCAGCGCCGGGTCGTCGCCGACGACCTTGCGGTTCTCCTTGTAGAGCTGCTTCCAACCGCCTTCGACGTTCTTCTCGTCGGCGATCTTGGCAAGGTAGTCCCCGGCCACCACGGTGTACTTGGCGGGGGCCTTCTGCGCGGCGGCGGGGGCGGACTGGACGGCGGACGGCGCGGCGGGGGCCGCGGCCGGGGCGGCGGCGTGCGCGGTGGCGCCGAACAGCGGCAGCGCGAGCGCTGCGCCACCCGTACCCGCGGCGGCGAAACCGCGGCCTATCCGCAGGGACTTGGGACGGCGGTGCTTACCCTTCGCGGGCATGACGAATTCCTCTCCGGCGCCTGCGAGGTGAGCTGTCGGGTTCGGGCTGGAGTTGCCCGGCCGCGTAGTCGGAACCACGCGACTTCACCCCAAGCCGCTCCGGGCGGACCGGAAACGGCGTCTTACCGATGGGTCCCCCGCTCCTGCCGTGCACGGGTGGGTGTGGGGAAATCCGGACGGCGGCAGGATTGGGCGTCCGCCCGGACGTCGGCGACCGTAATCGAGCAATGAGCGCGGCCACAAGCAATCAATTCCCCCGCCGCAGAACGCCGGTGATCCTTTCCCGGAATTGCGGTCACACTCCGTGGAGAAATGCGCTTTACCAACGCCATACCCGGGGAATTCCGCCCGCGAAGATCGCCACGCACCGTCACCTTTATGACCCTGCTCACGCGACAGGGCCACAGCCCCTTATTCCAGGGCCAGTTGGCGCTAATACTGCTAATCCGCATAGACGAGACGAAGCATTCGAATCGGGCATACAGCTCACAGTGCGACACAAGCGGGCGTAAGCCCGGATGGCCGTGCGGGCATCCGGCGGCCCATCTCACGCCGCACAGCCGTGGATTACCGTAGGAATCCATGTCGTATGGTCAAGGGCGCGCGCCCTTCGCGGGCGCGACCGCGCACCCCAGCCGACGAACGCCGTCGGCGAACGACCGGGAGGAGCCCCCGTGACGCAGCAGGTCCCGTCGACAGAGCCCGAGCTGACCGGGGTGCGCAACTTCCGTGACGTGGGCGGACTGCCGACCGTGGACGGCCGTCGGGTACGGGTGGGTCGGCTCTTCCGCAGCGGCCATCTGGCACACGCCACCGCCGAGGACGCGGCGTTCCTCACCTCGCTCGGCCTGCACACCATCTTCGACTTCCGTAACTCCGCCGACCAGAAGCTCGAAGGGCCGGACGTCGAACTCCCCGGCGTACGCAATGTGAACCTGCCGCTCTCCGACCCGGCCGACGGCGCCGAGTTCTGGAAGATGGTCCGCGACGGCAATATGTCCGAGTTGCGCGTTGCGCTCGCCGACGGCAAGGCGGCCGGACGGATGACCGCCTCGTACCGCGCGATCATCACCCACCGCACCACCGAGCACAGCCAGGTCCTGCGCGCGCTCGCCGAGGACAGCGTCCCGGCCCTGATGCACTGCGCGGCCGGTAAGGACCGGGCCGGTCTGTCGATCGCCGTGACCCTGCTCGCGGTCGGCGTGGAGCGCGACGCCATCGAGGCCGACTACCTGGAGTCCAACGCGGCCCACCGCCGCTACAAGATGCACCGCGGCAACCCCAATGAGGCCATGCCCGAGGAGGCCGCGGAGCTGCTCCGGCCGATGTTCGACGCCCGCGCCGAGTACCTGAGGGCGGGCTTCGGCGCGATCGAGGAGAACTGGGGCAGCGTCGAGCGGTATCTCGCCGAGGGCCTCGGCCTCACGCCCGAGCTACGCGAGCGGCTCCGCGCGAACCTGCTCGACTGATCTTCCGGATCACGTATCCGCACCGTCGGCCGGCTGACCGCTCCTGGGGGCTGCGCCCCCCAGACCCCGCTCCCTTGTCGCGCTGGACCAGGGGGTGGCGCGAAGCGCCTCGGTTGAGGGTGGTGCGGTGGACTGCGGGCGGGGCACGTGTTCCGCGTCCCCGAGGCGCAGCCACAGCCGCCCCTTGACCCGCAGGGCCTGCATGCCCCGGCCGGGGGCGCCCGCCTGGCGGTAGGTCCTTACGGATCTTCGTCCGACGGTGTCCTGCGGGTGGGGCATCAACTCAGCCCGTCCGGCGTTTGAGGACGAGCCCCGTTCAGGGGCGAAGGGGGGCGCTGGGGGCGCAGCCCCCTCACGCGGCGTTAGCCGCATATCGACACAGCCGGCAACCGAGCCGACGGCACGGGCCGTGATCCGTAAGACACGCTGGCTGCGCCGCCGTCCGCTACCGCTGCGCGACCGCCTGCTTCACCAGCGTCTTGCCGAAGTCCCACATCAGCGAGCCGCCGCCGTGCGCCTCGTCCATCACGGCGGTGAAGGCGGTCACGAAGCGGTCCACCTCCGGTTCCCCGATGATCAGCGGCGGGATCAGCTTGATGACCTCGAGGCGATCGCCGGAGACCTGGGTGAGGATCCGGTGCTTCTGCAGCAGCGGTACGACGACCATCTGCGCGAAGAGCCCCTTACGGGCCATTTGCAGCGTCGACCAGCGTCCGCGCAGCTTGAGCGAGTCGGGCCGCCCGAACTCGATGCCGACCATCAGGCCACGGCCGCGTACGTCATGGAGCAGTTCGTAGCGGTCGACGAGCGCGGCGAGCCGCGAGCGCAGCAGCTCCCCCGTCGCCCGCGCGTGCGCGACGAGCCGCTCGTCCTCGAGGACCGCGAGCACGGCGAGCCCGGCCGCCATGGCCTGGGCGTTGGCGCCGAAGCTCGCCGAGTGGACCAGGACGCGGTCCATGGACGAGTAGACCTTCTTGAAGATCCAGTCCTTGCCGAGCGTCGCGCCCACCGGCACATAGCCGCCCGACAGGGTCTTGGCGAGGCACACCAGGTCGGGCTCGACGCCGTCTGTGCCCTCTTCGTGTTGGTAGGCGTAGAAGTCGCCGGTACGGCCGAGCCCGGTCTGCACCTCGTCGGCGATGAGCAGCGCCTTGTGCCGGTGGAGGAGGTCCTGGGCGGCTCGCAGATAGCCGGGCGGCGCCGCGTGCACGCCCTTGCCCTGGATGGGCTCGACGATCAGGGCGGCGACGTCGCCACGCTTCAACTCCCGCGCCAGGGCGTCCAGATCACCCAGCGGTACGGCCGTGTCCGGGAGCAGCGGCGCGAAGCCGTCGCGGAAGCCCGCCTCGCCGTTGACCGACAGGGAACCGGTGGTCAGGCCGTGGAAGGCGTGCGCGCAGTAGAGGATCCGCGGCTTTCCGGCGGCGTACCGGGCGAACTTCAGGGCGGTCTCGACGGCCTCCGTGCCGCTGTTGCCGAAGAACACCCGGTCCAGGTGCGGGCTGTGCGCGAGCAGCTTCTCGGCGAGCAGGCCGGGCAGCGGCTGGCAGTCGAAGCGGGTGAGGTCGGCGAGCGAGGCGTCGAGGACGTCGTGCAGGGCCTTGCGTACGACGGGGTGATGGCGGCCGAGGCCCATCACGCCGAACCCGGCGAGCATGTCTAGGTAGTCGTTGCCGTCCGCGTCCCAGAAGTAGGCGCCCTCGGCGCGCTCGTAGACCTTGTCGAAGCCGAGGGTGTGCAGCATCCGGGGCAGCTGGTGGTTGAGGTGCCGGGCGTGCAGCTCGTACCGCTCGGCGCCACGCTCGGCGAGCAGCCTGCCGAGGTCGAAGCTCTGCGCGCCGCCACCGTGCGCGGCGTCGGGGCCGCCTGTGCCACCCGTCATCCGTCGTCCTCCTTACGTACCTGAGTGGCCGCACGCGCCAGGCTGGTCCCGCGCTCCAGCGTGGCCCCGATCCGCCCGGCGATCTCCACCGGGGTGAGTCCGAGATCGGCGAGCACCTCGCCGCGCTTGGCGTGCGGAAGGAACTGCTCGGGGATGCCGAAGGTGCGCAGCGGCACGTCCACGTCGGCGTCGCGCAGCGCCTGCCCGACCGCCGAACCCACCCCGGACGTACGGCTGTTGTCCTCGACGACGGCCACCAGGCGGTGTGCGGCGGCGAGCGCGGGCAGGGCCGGGTCGACGGGCTTGACCCAGCGGGGGTCGACGACGGTGCAGCCGAGGCCACGGGCGCGCAGCAGGTCGGCGGTCCGGAGGCAGACGGGCGCCATGACGCCGACGGCGACGAGCAGCACGTCGGCGGTCTCGTCGGTCTCGTCGCGGTCCAGGACGTCCATGCCGCCCGCCCGGTCGACGGCGGGGATGGCCGGGCCCACCGTCTCCTTGGGGTAGCGGAGCAGGGTGGGCGCGTCGTCGACGTCGACGGCCTCGCGGAGCTGGGCGCGCAGCTGGTCGGCGTCGCGGGGCGCGGCGATCCGCAGTCCGGGCACGACCTGGAGCACGGACAGGTCCCACATGCCGTTGTGTGAGGGCCCGTCGGTGCCGGTGACGCCGGCCCGGTCGAGGACGAAGGTGACGCCGCACTTGTGCAGGGCCACGTCCATGAGGAGCTGGTCGAAGGCGCGGTTGAGGAACGTCGCGTAGAGCGCCACGACCGGGTGCAGGCCGCCGGTGGCGAGCCCGGCCGCGGACACGGCCGCGTGCTGCTCGGCGATGCCGACGTCCCACACCCGGTCCGGGAAGCGCTCCGCGAACCGGGCCAGGCCCACCGGGTGCAGCATGGCCGCCGTGAGCGCCACGACGTCGGGCCGCTCCTGTCCGATCCGTACGATCTCGTCGCCGAAAACCGAGGTCCACGAAGGACCGCTGGACGGGGCGAGCGACTCGCAGGTGTGCGGATCCATCGCACCTACGGTGTGGAACCGGTCGGCCTCGTCGGCGAGCGCGGGCTCGTAGCCGCGGCCTTTCTCGGTGAGGCAGTGCACGAGCACCGGTCCGTGGAACCGTTTGGCGCGGCGCAGCGCCGACTCGACGGCCGCGATGTCGTGCCCGTCGATCGGCCCGACGTACTTCAGTCCCAGGTCCTCGAACATGCCCTGCGGCGCGACGGCGTCCTTGAGGCCCTTCTTGGCGCCGTGCAGCGATCCGTACAGCGGCTGTCCGACCACCGGGGTGCGCTGGAGGATGTCCTTGCCCCAGGCGAGCACCTTCTCGTAGCCGTCGGTGGTGCGCAGGGTGGCGAGGTGGTCGGCGAGGCCGCCGATGGTGGGGGCGTAGGAGCGCTCGTTGTCGTTGACGACGATGATCAGCGGGCGGTCCTTGGCGGCGGCGATGTTGTTGAGTGCCTCCCAGGCCATGCCGCCGGTGAGCGCGCCGTCCCCGATGACGGCGACGGCATGGCCACCGGTGCCGAGCACCTGGTGGGCCTTGGCGAGGCCGTCGGCCCAGCCGAGCGCGGTGGAGGCGTGGCTGTTCTCGACGATGTCGTGCTCGGACTCCTCGCGCGATGGATAGCCGGAAAGCCCGCCCTTGCCGCGCAGCTTGGAGAAGTCCTGCCGTCCGGTGAGGAGTTTGTGTACGTAGCTCTGGTGGCCGGTGTCCCAGACGAGCCGGTCGACGGGTGACTCGAAGGCCCGGTGCAGCGCGATGGTCAGCTCCACCACGCCCAGGTTCGGGCCGAGGTGGCCGCCGGTGCGGGCGACCGCCTGGATGAGGAACTCCCGGATGTCCGCGGCGAGTTCGTCGAGTTGCGGTTCGGTCAGTTGCTTCAGGTCGTGCGGTCCGCGGATGTTCTCCAGGATCGTCATGCCCTGGCCCCCTCTCACGTCGTACGTCGGTCCTTCAGCCACGGCCGCCCGCAGCGGTCGCCCCCATCGCGCGCAGCGACTCCTTGAGTGAACCCATGGTGGCGAGGACCGCCGTCGGCTCGTAACCGCAGTGGGCCATACAGTTGGCGCAGCGCGGGTCCTTGCCGCGGCCGTACGCGTCCCAGTCGGTCTCCTCGATCAGCTGGCGGTACGTCGGCACATAGCCGTCGCTCATCAGGTAGCAGGGCTTCTGCCAGCCGAAGAGCGAGTAGTTGGGGATCGCCCAGGCCGTGCACGGGAAGTCGACCTTGCCCTCGAGGAAGTCGAGGAAGAGCGGCGAGTGGTTGAGCCGCCAGCGCCGCCGGTTGCCGCCCGCGAAGGCCTTGCGGAACAGCTCCCGGGTCTGTTCCACGCCGAGGAAGTGGTCCTGGTCGGGCGCCTTTTCGTAGGCGTAGGCGGGCGAGAGCATCATTTCGTCGACCTTCAGGTCGTCGTTGAGGTAGTTGAGCACCTCGATGATGGTCTGGGGGGTGTCGGTGTTGAAGAACGTCGAGTTGGTGGTGGTCCTGAAGCCGCGCTGCTTGGCCTCCTTGATGGCCGCCACCGCCTCGTCGAACACGCCCTCCTTGGCAACGGACTCGTCGTGCCGCTCCCGCATGCCGTCGATGTGCACCGCGAACGCGAAATACGGCGAGGGCTTGAAGTTGTCCAGCTTCTTGCGCAGGAGCAGCGCATTGGTGCAGAGGAAGACGTACTTCTTCCTGGCGACCAACTGCCGTACGATCTCGTCGATCTGAGGGTGCATCAGGGGCTCGCCGCCGGCGATGGACACCATCGGCGCGCCGGACTCCAGAACGGCGCCGACGGCCTGCGCCACCGGCATCCGCTGCTTGAGCACGCCCGCGGGGTGCTGGATCTTGCCGCAGCCCTCGCACTTGAGGTTGCAGGCGTACAGCGGCTCCAACTCGACGATCAGCGGGAATTTGTCCCGCCTGCGGAGCTTCTGCTCGAAGAGATACGACGCCACCTTCAAGGACTGCCGAAGAGGCATGGCCATAACTCGCTCACCTCCTGGGGAGCAGCAAAGAACGGTGCCATTCATAGAAAGCCGGGAGAACCGCGCGAAGCACGCGGAAAGCCGATATTCCTCCGCGCACCGTACCGATCCGGACGAGCTCATGCTCAGGAGCGTCCACGACCACCCGTACGGCCGCAACCGGGCGGGCCCCCACCCGCACCGCACCGTCGAGCGTCGCCGCGGACTCCATGTCCACCGCGATCGACCCGGCGGCGAGCAGCTCGGCCCGCTCGGGCCCGCGGACGACGTGGTCGGAGCCGGTCAGCGGACCGGTGTGCACGGTCCGCCCGGGAACGGCCCGGACCAGCTCCTCGACCAGGAGCCCGGTGCTCCGGCAGCGGGTGGCACCGCCCGGCCCGCGGGTCTCCTCGGCGACCACCAGGTCACCGGGGTGCATCCCCGGGGCGAGGCCCGCGCAGAACCCGGTGGCGATCACCGCGGCGCCCGCGAGCGCCGGGTCGCCGAGCGCCCGGGTGACGGCGCGCTCGGCCGCCCGTGGGCCCATTCCGGTGCGCAGCACCGTGACCGGGCCGGTGGCGCCGGAACGGTCACCGATGCGCAGGGCCAGACCCTCGATGCGCAGCGCACAGGCGATGAGCAGCGGCCGCTCGGGTTCTGCTCCCGGGAACGGAACCGGCTGAACGGGCTCCTCGGCGGCGTCGGCCATCAGGCGCCCTCGTGCCCGGTCCCATGGACGTACCGTCCGAGCGCGGTCAGCGGGAAGACCTGCCGGTAGAGGTGGTAGTTGATGGAGAAGTCCCAGGGGAAGCCGGTGCCGGTGAAGTGCGGCTCGTCCCAGCTGCCGTCCGCGCGCTGGGTCTCGGCGAGCCAGGCGATGCCGCGCTCCACCGCCTTGGAGCTCCGCTCCCCCGCCGCGAGCAGCGCCATCAGGGCCCAGGCGGTCTGCGAGGCGGTGGACTCGCCGCGTGCCACCCAGGTCTTGTCGACGTAGGAGCGCAGGTCCTCGCCCCAGCCGCCGTCGTCGTTCTGCACCGACTCCAGCCAGCGCACCGCGCGCCGGATCGCCGGGTGCGAGCCGGGCAGGCCCGCGGCGACCAGGGCGGGCACCACGGACCCGGTGCCGTACAGATAGTTGACGCCCCAGCGCCCGAACCAGGAGCCGTCCGCCTCCTGCTCGGCGAGCAGCCACGCGATGCCGCGCCGAGCCCGCGGGTGGTGCGCCTTGCCCTCGTAGGCGAGCATCTCCACGACATGCGCGGTGACGTCGGCCGACGGCGGGTCGATGACCTCGCCGAAGTCGCAGAACGGCAGGCGGTTCGGGAACGGGCTGGTGTTGTCGACGTCGAAGGCGCCCCAGGCCCCGTTCTTCGACTGCATGCCCAGGTTCCAGATGACGCCGCGGCGCACCGCCGCGTCCACCTTCGCCGGGTCCGGGTGACGTACCCGGCGCAGCGCGAGCACCACCTCGGCGGTGTCGTCGATGTCCGGATAGTTGTCGTTGTGGAACTCGAACGCCCAGCCGCCCGGCGGCAGTTGGGGGCGGCGCACCGACCAGTCGCCGGGCCGGGTGATCTGCTCGGCGAGCATCCAGTCGGCGGCCTTGACGAGCTGCGGGTGGTCGGCGGGCAGCCCGGCGTCGGCGAGCGCGATGGTCGCCAGGCAGGTGTCCCAGACCGGGGACTGGCAGGCTTCGATCATCCGGGCGCCGTCCTCGCGCCACACCGCGAACCGGTCGAGGGACGCGATGCCCTCACGCAGGACGGGGTGGTCGAGGTCGTAGCCGAGCAGATGCAGCGCGATCACCGAGTACACGGCCGGGGGCTGGATGCCGCCCCAGCAGCCGTCGTTCTCCTGCCGCTCGATGATCCATTGCGCGGCGGAGCGCATCGCCATCTTCCGCAGGCCGGGCACGGCGACCTTGTGGTACGTGTGCAGCGCCTTGTCGAGCCGCTGGAACAGCCCGTCCCAACTCGCCAGCGGCGCAAGGGGCTTGTGCGGCCGTGGGTTACGGGCGTCGGTGTGCAGCTCGTCGAGCGGGAACGGGGCGGGCCGCACCGGGCGCTTGGCCGAGACGATGGTGAGCGGCACGATGGTCTGCCGCGCCCACTGGCCGAAGTCGTAGATGTTGAGCGGGAACCACTTCGGGAAGTAGATGAGCTCCGGCGGCAGCTCCGGCAGGTCGTCCCACTTCCACCAGCCGAACAGGGCCAGCCAGATGCGGGTGAACACGCGGCTCTCGGCGATACCGCCGTGCTCGCGGATCCACGCGGAGGCCCTCGCCATGTGCTCCGCGTCCGGCGCGTCCCCGGCCAGGCGCAGCGCGACGTACGCCTCGACGGTGGCGGAGAGTTCGCCGGGCCCGCCGTAGAAGGTGGCCCAGGCGCCGTCCTCCCGCTGCTCGCCGCGGATGAAGCGCGCGGCGGCGCGGCTGGTCCGCTCGTCCCGGATGCCGAGGAACTGACGGAGCAGCAGGTCCTCGGCGTCCATCGTCACATTGGTCTCGAGGTCGCCCTTCCACCACCCGGCGGCGTCCTGCCGTGCGAGCAGGAACTCGGTCGCCCGGCGCGTGGCCGCCTCGGCCGCGTCGAGAACGCCGGGCGTCGCTTCGCTACCGGTGGCCGAGGCAGCGCGGGGCGGCAGGGCTCCGGTGCTTCCATCGGTCGTCGCTGTCATGGCTTCCCCTTCGTGCAGTTCGGCTTTCTGCTGTGCTGGGGTCTGCCGTCGGCCGGCGGCCGGATAAGTGTGTTCGGGCCACCGGCCGGCGACTGCGCGTCATATGGAGCGGGTGAGGGCGATCATTTCTCTCGTACGGTCATCGCTGCCGAACGACCACGAAGTCGGCGAGGGCGACGAGCTGCGCCCTGACCTGCTCGGGCATGTCCACACGGTCCAGGGCCTGCACCGCGATGGTGTGCTGCCTGCGGGCTTCCTCGCTGGTCCAGGCGCGGCCACCGGCCTCCTCGATGAGGGCGGCGCGCATCGCGAACTCCTCCTCGGAGAAGTTCTCGAAGTCGGTGCTCTTGGCGTCGGCGGCGAGGAGTTCGGCGAGCCGCTCGGCGGCCGGGCCCTCGGCGGCGAGGGCGGCCACCACCGGCAGGGACTTCTTGCGCTGGCGCAGGTCGCTCCAGGTCTGCTTGCCGGTGGCCTCCGGGTCGCCCCAGATGCCGAGCAGGTCGTCCACGGCCTGGAAGGCGAGGCCCAGGTGGTAGCCGTACTCCTCGAGGGTGTCGGCGGTCCGGTCGTCGGCGCCGCCGAGGACCGCGCCGATGGAGACGGCGCAGGCGATCAGCGCGCCGGTCTTGTTGCCCTCCATCGTCAGGCACTCGTCGACACTGACCCGCTCGCGGTGCTCGTACGAGATGTCCTGCGCCTGACCGTCGATCAGCTTCCGCGTGGCGGTGGTCAGACGGCGCGTCGCGCGGCCCGCGTCGACGGTGCCGAGCTCGAGGAGCAGCTCGTTGGCGAGGGCGAAGAGGGCGTCGCCGACGAGGATGGCCTGGGCGGGGCCGTGCACCTTCCACACCGTGTCCCGGTGACGGCGCTGCTCGTCGCCGTCCATCAGGTCGTCGTGCAGCAGCGAGAAGTTGTGCACCAGCTCCACGGCGACCGCGCCGGGCACGCCCACCTCGGGCGCGGCCCCGGCGGCCTCGGCGGAGAGCAGCGCGAGCGCGGGGCGCACCGCCTTGCCGCTGTCCGCGGCGGAGGGGCGGCCCTCGGCGTCGATCCAGCCGAAGTGGTAGGCGGCCACGGTGTCCATGGGTGGCGCGAGCCGGTCCACGGCGGCGCGCAGCACCGGCATGGCCAGTGTCCTTCCGCGTTCCAGCAAGGCAGTCACAGCGGCGCTGCTGACTGGGCTGGCAGTCGATTCGGCCGAGGGCACTGGCGGCACGGTCTCTCCTCTAATTCCGGTCCTGGTGCTGCTGCTCATGCCGCCTCCTGGAACAGGTGGTGTCGGGGGCGGCCGAGGGCGGAGAGCGCCTCACGGGCAGCCGTGGTGCCGCTGCGCACGGCGCTCTCCATGGTCGCGGGCCAGCCGGTGGCCGTCCACGCGCCGGCCAGGTACAGGCCGGGTGCCTTGGTGCGGGCGCCGGGCCTGAGGCGGCCGACGCCGGGGGTGGGGGCGAACGTCGCGGTGCGCTCCCGGGTCACGAAGAAGTCCCGTACCCGCGCGCCGCGGGCGAGCGGCAGCAGGCGTTCCAGCTCGGGCAGATAGCGCTCGCGCAGCTCGGCCACGGGCGCGTCGATCTCGTCCTGCGCGGCGGACTGGGACAGCGCCAGATACTGGCCGCCGCCGTTCAGGCCGGACGCCTCGGTACGGTCGAAGACCCACTGCACGGGGGTGCCGAGCGCGGCGAAGAACGGCGCCCGCAGCACCTTGCGGTCGTACACGACATGGACGTTCACGATCGGCGCGGTGCCGATGCCGAGCAGGTCGTCGGGCTGGTCGACGGCACCGTCGGGCAGCAGGGCGTGCGCCTCGCGCTGCGGCACCGCGAGCACGACGGTGTCCGCGGTGAACCGCTCGTCCCCGACGGCGACCCGCCAACTCCCTTCCCTGGTGCGGGAGATGCCGGACACCCGGGTACGCGTCTCGGTGCGCACGCCCGCCCGGTCGAGGGCCTTGCGGGCGAGGGTGTCGTGCAGCTCGCCGAGCGGGACGCGGGCCCAGCCGATGTCGGCGGCGCCGGGTTCGGAAAGGAGACCGGTCTTGAAGACCATGGCGGCGAGGCCGAGCGAGGAGTCCCCCGCGACGGCGTTCAGGGTGGCGATGCCGACCAGGTCCCACAGCGCCTCGACGGCCCGCGGGGACTGGCCGCGCGCGGCCAGCCAGCTGCCGAAGTCCTGCCGGTCCAGGGCCGGATCGGCCGGGTCGAGGCCCTTGAGCGCGAGCGCCGCGCGGCCCACCTGGGCGCGTTCGCGCAGCGAGAGATGGGGGTACGTGCCGAGGCTCGCGGCCAGATGCAGCGGCACCGGAAGCGCGGTGCGCTTGAGCCGCCCGAGCCGCCGCCGCTCGGCATCGAGCACGGGCACGTCGAGCCGGTCCTGGAGCGGTGCGAGCGCGGCACCGCCGACCCGGTCGAGGAACCAGCGGTACGCCGTGCAGCACCGCAGATACACGTGCTGGCCGTTGTCCACGGTCAGCTCTCCGCGCCGGAAGGAGAAGGCGAGCCCGCCGAGCCGCGGCCGCCCTTCGAGCAGCGTGACGTCAAGCCCCGCGTCGGCGAGGTTGAGGGCGGCGGTCACCCCGGCGAGCCCACCACCGACGACGACGGCACGCGAACCGGCCCGCGGGTGGGCGACATTCCCGCTCATGGGCGCTCCCCTCCGGCTGCGGTACCCGATCCAGCCCGTCCGGCGTTCGAGGACGAGCGCGTGCGGCGCGATTGCCGAGCCCCGTCCGACCGTGCGCATCCGTGGTCCGTAAGAGTCACGCCCGCCTCCTGGCGATCTGCCGGGTGTCGAGTCCGGAGAGGCCGCGCACCGCGACGTACGCCTTTTCGCGGCCGGGCAGCGAGACACGGCCGCGCAGCACGGCCTCCGGCTCGCGCTCGATGCGGTCGAGAAGGCGACGGTAGATCCCGGCCATGGCGGCGACGCAGGCGCCGCTGCGCCGGTCGAGCATGGGAAGCAGCCGGTAGCCCTCGGCGAACAGCGAGCGGGCCCGGCGCACCTCGAAGTGCACGAGCCCCGCGAAGTCCGCGCCCACGGGCGGCTGCTCCCCGAAGAAACCGGCCGAGCAGCCGAACTTGGCGAGGTCGTCCGCGGGCAGGTAGGTGCGGCCGCCCTCGGCGTCCTCGCGTACGTCCCGCAGGATGTTGGTGAGCTGAAGCGCGAGGCCCAGCGTGTCGGCGTACTCCGGGGCGCGCTCGGCGCCGCGCGCGCCGGGCTCGGTGCCGAAGATGCCGAGCGAGAGCCGCCCGATGGCCCCGGCCACACAGCGGCAGTAGACCTTCAGGTCCTCCCAGGTCTCGTACGTCTCGCCGCGCACGTCCATCTGGACGCCGTCGATGAGCTCGTCCAGGCCGTCGAGCGGGATCGGGAAGTGGTCCGCGGCGTGTGCGAGGGCCACGGCGACGGGGTCGGTGTCGTCCTCGGCGACGGACCGGTCCCGCACCCGGCCGAGCAGCGCCCGGGTCTCCTCCAGGCGGTCCCGCTTGACCTGCGGGGCGAGGGCGCCGTCGCCGATGTCGTCGACCCGGCGCGAGAAGGCGTACAGGGCGGACATGGCGCGCCGCTTGGGCGCCGGAAGGAGCCTGATGCCGTACGCGAAGTTCCGGGCCTGCTGCCCGGTGACCGCCTCGCAGTAGCTGTACGCGGCGACGACCGGCGCGGACATCCGCGGGCCCTGCTCGATTCCTGTCGATCTCATCGGACTCATCGGACGGCTCACCCCTCTCCTCGCAGAGTCGCGCCCACTTCGCGCAGCAACCCGAGCTTGGTGGGCCTGGGCGGTCCTGGAAGTACGTCGTGCCCCGCCGCGTCGATCGCGCGCAGCGCCGCGCGCCCTCCGCCCACGAATCCGGCGAGCAGCAGTCTGAGCCTGCCGTGCACGCTGGCCACCAGGGCGGTGCCCTCGTTCAGCAGATTCCGGGTGCGTTCGACCTCGTACGCGACCAGGGCGCGCGCCGATGCGCCGGCGGACGCGGCGGCGAGGTCGGACTCCCGCACCCCGAAGCGCTTCATGTCCTCGGCGGGCAGATAGATCCGGTCGCGGGCCAGGTCCTCGGCGACGTCCTGCAGATGCTCGACGATCTGTAGCGCGGTGCAGACGGCGTCGGAGCGGCGCACCCGCTCGGGGCTCTCGGTCCCGGTCACGGCCAGGACCAGGCGGCCGACGGGGTTGGCGGAGAGCTCGCAGTACGCCAGGAGATCGTCGTACGTCTCGTAGCGGCCGACGAACTGGTCCTGGCGGTTGGCCTCGATCAGGCCGAGGAACGGCTCGGGGGTCAGGCCGCACCGGCGCACGGTGGGCTGGAGGCGGCGGAGCAGCGGGTGGCCCGGGGTGCCGTCGAAGACGCGTCGCAGGTCGGCCTCGAACGCGTCGAGCAGCGCGAGCGGGTCGACGCCATCGGCGTCGGCGGCCGGGTCGAGGCCGAGGAGGCGGGCGTCGGCGCCGCCGGGCGCAAGGTCGCCGTCGCCGATGTCGTCGACCAGGCGGGCGTAGCCGTAGATCGCCATCAGGTCGGTGCGCCAGGCGCGGGGCAGAAAGAACGGGGCCACCGGGAAGTTCTCGTGTGCAGCCTTGTCGAGGGTCGCGCGCGCCGGGTCCGCGCCGGGGATTCCCCTGTGGACGGCGGTCACTGTGCGCTGCCCGCTGCGGGGACGGCGAGAGACCTGCGGAGCTGGGAGCTTTCCGTCGCCATTGCCGTCACATCTCCCGTTCTACACTGCGGACCGAATACACCCTATTTCGGACACGCCGCCGACCGCTCCAGCTTACGTTGTACGGGCCCGGGCGGTTTGCCGGGTATTCCGCACACCACAACAAGGCGCCCATATGTGTCAACAGCATTTCGGCGCAAGGGAGTTCACCCCGGCCAGGGCGGGCTCGACGGAGCCCGCCCGGCGACGGCGGGGGAACGGAGGGTGAGAGGGGGACCCGGAGGCGGCGGTCAGGACGCTACTTGCCGGTGAACTTCTCGTACTCCTTGAGTACCTCGTCCGTGGGCCCGTCCATGCGGAGCTCGCCGCGCTCCAGCCACAGGACACGGTCGCAGGTGTCGCGGATGGACTTGTTGTTGTGGCTGACCAGGAAGACCGTGCCGGCCTCCTTGCGGAGCTCGCGGATGCGGGCCTCGGAGCGCTTCTG
>NZ_JBSFUT010000062.1:0-31637 GCF_053591935.1 Streptomyces sp. NPDC002851
GTCGCCTGCCCGGCTGCCCTTAGATGTCACGATCCGGCACTCGAACATCCCGCGAAGCAACCGCTCCGTCGGAACGTCCTTAACTACGGATTAGGCTGCCCCCATGGCAAAGAAGCGCTCGGGCGGAGGCCTGTCACCGACTCAGCAGGCCGCCAAGTTCCTCGGTGTCAGCGTCCTTTCCGGAGCGGTGCTGGCAGGAATCGCCCTGCCGGGGGTCGGTGCGCTCGGACTCGCGGCCAAAGGTTCCGTCGAGGGGTTCGACGAGATTCCGGCCAATCTCAAGCAGCCGCCGCTGAGCCAGCGCACCACCATCCTGGACAACCAGGGCGGCACCATCGCGACGGTCTTCTCGCGGGACCGCACCCTGGTGGACCTCGAGGACATCTCGCCGTACATGCAGAAGGCGATCATCGCGATCGAGGACTCGCGGTTCTACGAGCACGGCGCCGTCGACCTCAAGGGGATCCTGCGCGCGCTCAACAAGAACGCACAGTCCGGCGAGGTCTCCGAGGGCGCCTCGACCCTCACCCAGCAGTACGTCAAGAACGTCTTCATCGAGGAGGCCAAGGACGACCCGGCCAAGGTCGCCGAGGCGACCCAGCAGACCCTCGGCCGGAAGATCCGCGAGCTGAAGTACGCGATCCAGCTCGAGGACAAACTGGGCAAGAAGAAGATCCTCGAGAACTACCTGAACATCACCTTCTTCGGGCAGCAGGCGTACGGCGTCGAGGCCGCGGCGCAGCGGTACTTCTCCAAGCCCGCAAAGGACCTGAACCTGGAGCAGTCGGCGCTGCTCGCCGGCATCGTGCAGTCGCCCAGCCGGTACGACCCGGTCAACGACTCCGAGGAGGCCACCAAGCGGCGCAACGTCGTACTGCGACGGATGGCCCAGACCGGCGTCATCTCGTGGGAGCAGGCCGAGCGGGCCCAGGCCAAGGAGATCAAGCTCAACGTCAGCAAGCCCAAGAACGGCTGCATCACGGCCACCCGCGGCGCCGGCTTCTTCTGCGACTACGTCCACAAGGCGTTCCTCAACAACCCGGCGTTCGGCGAGACCCGCGAGGACCGGCTGAAGACCTGGGACCGCGGCGGCCTGCGGATCAAGACGACGCTCGACCCGCAGGCCCAGGAGTCGGTGCAGGCGGCCATAAACGACAACGTCCGGCAAGACGACGACGTGGCCACCGCGGTCTCCATCGTCGAGCCCGGCACCGGCAAGATCCTGGGCATGGGCCAGTCGCGGCCGTACGGATCCGGGAAGAACGAGCTCTCGTACAACCTCGCCGTCGACCATCGCGACGGCGGCGGCGCCAACGGCTACCAGCCGGGCTCGACATTCAAGCCGATCGTCGCCGCGGCCGCCCTGGAGCAGGGCAAGTCGCCGGGACAGACGTACAGCGCGCCGTACGAGATGGAGTACCCCAGCCCGGTCAACACCTGCTCGGGCCAGTGGAGCAACACGCAGAACGAGAAGCTGACCAACGAGAACGAGGAAGAGGTCGGCCCGTACGGCATGAAGGAGGCGACCGCGAAGTCGGTCAACACCTACTACGTCCAGCTGATCAGCGACATCGGTATCTGCCCGGTCACGTCCATGGCCGAGAAGATGGGCGTCGACCGCGCCGACGGCAAGCAGATGTCGCAGTCACCGTCCATCGCGCTCGGCACCCAGGAGGTGTCCCCGCTGACCATGGCGTCGGCGTACGCGACCTTCGCCAACCGGGGCACCTACTGCACCCCGGTGGCCATCGAGGCGGTCACCGCACCCGGCGGCAAGTCGATGAAGGTGCCCAAGACCGACTGCACGCGCGCGATGTCACGGAAGACCGCCGACACCATCAACACCCTCCTCAAGGGCGTGGTCGAGGACGGCACCGGAAAGCGGGCCGGACTCGACAGCTCCCGGCCGAGCGCGGGCAAGACCGGAACCACCGACTTCCGCTACGCGGCCTGGTTCGTGGGCTACACGCCGAACATGTCGGGCGCCGTCTGGGTCGGCGACCCGGCACACAAGCGGCAGATGACCGACATCACGATCGGCGGGAACTACTACGGCAAGGTCTACGGCGGTGAGGTGCCGGGCCCGATCTGGAAGCAGATGATGACCGGGGCCCTGGAAGGCAGGCCCGCGCCGGACTTCAACCTCGTCAAGCTCCCCAAGGACAAGGACAAGGGCAAGCCCGAGGAGGACGAGCACGGCGACGAGGACCAGCCGGACGCCCCGGAGGACGGCGGCGACGGCGGGGACGAAGAGCCCTGGCCCGACTTCACCCTGCCGCCGGACTTCATCGGCGGCGGCGGGAACGGCGGCGGAAATGGCGGCGGCAACGGCAACGGGCGCTGGCCACAGCCTCGTTGAGCCTTCGGCGGCTCGAGCCTTCGGCGGCTTGAGCCTCCGGCTCTGAGTTTTTCGCCTGTACGTAGGAGAGGGCGCTCCCTGGAGTCAGGGGGCGCCCTCTCCTACGTACGGCCTGAAAACGCCTACGCCTGAAAAGAGGAGGAACAGGAGGAGGAACAAGGGGCGAGACAGGAGAAGAGGCAGAAGGAGAGGTAGAAGCAGGGACAGAGTCAGCCCGCGAGGAGCTGCTTGACCACGGCGGCGACGCGGCCGCCCTCGGCCTGGCCCTGCACCTTCGGGTTCACGATCTTCATGACCTGGCCCATGGCGCGCGGCCCCTCGGCACCCGCGGCCTTCGCCTCCTCGACGGCCTGCGCGACGATCTCGCGCAGCTCCTCGTCGCTCAGCTGCTTGGGCAGGTAGGTGCCGAGCACCTCGCCCTCCGCGCGCTCCCGCTCGGCCTGCTCGGTACGACCGCCCTGGGCAAAGGCGTCCGCGGCCTCGCGGCGCTTCTTCGCCTCCTTGGTGATCACCTTCAGCACTTCCTCGTCGGAGAGCTCACGGGCCGACTTGCCCGAGACCTCCTCCTTGGTGATCGCGGCCAGGGTGAGCCGGAGCGTGGCGGAGCGCAGCTCGTCGCGCTCCCGGATCGCCGCGGTGAGGTCTTCCTGCAGCTTGGACTTGAGCGTGGTCATGCCCACAGTGTCGCAGGTGCGCCACGTACCGTGCCCGCCGATTTCCCGGCCGTTCACGGTCTGCAACGATAGGCACATGCGCGCGCGATACGGAGTACCTCTGGGGATGGCCGCGGCGGGTGCCGCGGGTGTGGTGTACGCGGCCGGGTTCGAGACCCGGTCCTTCCGGCTGCGGCGCGTGACCGTGCCGGTGCTCCCGGCCGGGATGCGGCCGCTGCGCGTACTTCAGGTCTCCGACATCCACATGGTGTCCGGGCAGCGCAAGAAGCGGCGCTGGCTTCAGTCGCTCGCGGGCCTGCGCCCCGACTTCGTCATCAACACGGGCGACAACCTGTCGGACCCGGAGGGCGTCCCCGAGGTCATGGACGCGCTCGGTCCGCTCCTCGACTTCCCCGGGGCGTACGTCTTCGGCTCGAACGACTACTACGGCCCCCGCCTGCGCAACCCCGCCCGCTACCTCCTGGAGAAGGCCCAGGGCCGGCACGGGCTCAACGGCAACGCGCCCGCGGTCGGCGCCGTCCACAACCCCTGGGAGCAGCTGCGCGACGGCTTCGACGCGGCGGGCTGGGTCAACCTGACCAACACCCGGGGCGCCCTGAAGATCGACGGCCGCGAGATCGGCCTGACCGGCCTCGACGACCCGCACATCCGCCGGGACCGGTACGCACGCGTGGCGGGCGGCCCGGACGCCGGCGCCGACTTCTCCCTGGCCGTGGTGCACGCCCCGTACATCCGCTCTCTGGACGCCTTCACGGAGGACGGCTACCCGCTGATCCTCGCCGGGCACACCCACGGCGGACAGCTCTGCATCCCGTTCTACGGCGCCCTGGTCACCAACTGCGACCTGGACACGGACCGGGTCAAGGGCCTCTCGCGGCACACCGCCGGGGGCCACACGTCATACCTGCACGTCTCCGCGGGCTGCGGCACCAACCGCTACACCCCGATCCGCTTCGCCTGCCCTCCGGAGGCGACACTGCTCACGCTCACACCGGTGGACTGAGGGGCTCCGGCGGCCGCCGGGAAACCGGATTTCGTCTCAGGGCGACGGTCCGCTAAAGTAATCGATGTCGCCGCGACGTGGTCAAACACAGCAGCGACATCGGGGTGTAGCGCAGCTTGGCAGCGCGCTTCGTTCGGGACGAAGAGGTCGTGGGTTCAAATCCCGCCACCCCGACAGCCGAAATACCAGGTCAGGGGCCTGATCCGCTTAGCGGGTCAGGCCCCTGAGTGGTTTGTGGGGGTCTCTTTCGAGGCGTGTTTCGGGTGTTAGAGGGCGTCGGCGAGGCGGTCGACCTGGTGAGGGTCGAGGCCGTAGCAGTAGAGCATGACTTCGTTGGCGCCGAGGTCGGTGAAGTGGGCGATGGTGGCGCGGATGTCGGTGGGGGTGGTGAGCATTCCGGCGACCATGCGGTCGGGGGTGCCGGTGAAGGTGTAGTACGCGTGCATGGCGGATCGGGCGTTGTCGATGACGGCTTCAGGGCCGAGGGCGACGTTGACCTGGGCGACGAGGCGGGGGGTGCCTGCGCGGGCGTACTGCTTCCAGAACTCGCGGACGGTGTTGAAGAGGTCGGCTGCCCAGGAGGGTGGGGCGGCGGCCAGGAAGCCGTCGCCCCAGCGGGCGGTGCGTTCGAGTGCGGCGGGTTTGAAGCCGCCGAAGAGGACTTCGGGGCCGCCGGGGCGGGCGGGTGCGGGGCCGATGGGGCCGACGTCAGTGCTGAACGGTTCGCCGGACCAGAGGCGGCGCATCAGCGCCATCTGTTCGTCGAGGCGTCGGCCTCGGGTGCGCGGGTCGGTGCCCGTGGCCCGGTGGTCGTCGTCGCGGCCGCCGATGCCCAGGCCGAGGGTCAGGCGGCCGCCGGTCATCCGGTCCAGGGTGGCGGCCTGCTTGGCCAGGAGTGCGGTGTCGCGCAGGGGGGCCAGCAGCACTTCCGTCTGGACGCGGATGCGGGACGTGGCGCCCGCGAGGACGGCGAGGGCGACCAGGGGCTCGGGGTTGTCGTAGACGAGCCGGTCGAGCAGGCCGAGGGTGCTGAAGGGTCCGGCTTCGGCGCGCTGGGCCCAGTCGAGCAGGGTGGCGGGATCGGCGATGGGCAGGCCGATGCCAATGTTCATGAGGGGAGACCTCCGACAGGAAGGGTCGACAAGGAACTGCCGCCCCTTCGGCACCTCAGCGAGGTGGGGCGTTCCCGCTCTGCGGCCTGCTTCTGGGGAACGTCTCTTCGAAGTGAACTCACCCTAGGGCGAGCTGATTTCGCCGGGCAAGCTATTTATTCGGGCCTGATGTAACTGATATATGCGCCTCAGGACGACAGCAGTGGCTTGACCACTCGTTTCAGTTCCGTCTCGCTGATCGGGCCGATCTGCGTCGCCGCGATCCGGCCCTTCGGGTCGACGACGATCGTGAACGGGTACCCGGTGGCGCTGACCATTCCCTTCGGGAGCCGGAGTAGCTGCTTGCCCTTGGGGTCGTACAGGCTTGGGTAGGCGAGCTTGGTGTCCTTCTCGAAGGCGCGCGCCGGCGTCACCGACGTGTTCACGTTCACGCCGACCACCCGTAGGCCCTTGTCGTAGAGCTCCTTGTGTACGCGCGACAGGCCCGGGGCCTCCTTGCGGCACGGGCCGCACCACGACGCCCACGCGTTGACGACGACGACCTTGCCCCGCAGCTTGTGCAGGCTGACCTGGCTGTCGCCGTCCACGCTCTTCCCCGACATCTCCGGCATCGCCACGCGGTCCGATGCCGCGTACGACGTCAGTGGAGAAGGTCTGCCCTCGTCCTCGGGGGACGGGGGCGGCGTCGAGCACCCCGCCAGTGCAGCGAGCAGGAGGGCGGCGGCAGTTGAGGCTCGTAGCGTCTTCACGAATGTGAGCATGCCACCCGCTCCCGCATCGCCCGCGGGCGGGCGGGTGCACACCGGTGCGCGGTGTGCACCCGCCCCTCGCCGCAGGTCAGGACAGGCCCCACTCCTGGCGGCCACGGGCCTTGCTCGACTCGCCGCTCTTCTCCAGGTACGGGTGCGAACCCGACTTCGTCGAGTTCGAGGCGATGACCTTGCCCTTCGCCTTGCTGTAGACCTTCGAGCCGCCGAGGACCCACTGGTGGCTCTTCCACGTCTTGTGGCAGGTGTACTGCACCAGGCGGTTCTTGGAGCCGACGGCGAGGCATTTCCCGGACTTGTCGTTCTTGATCGTGAACACCGACTTGTTCGCGGAGAGCCGCTTCAGCGTCCAGCGCTGCGTCTTGCTGCTCTTGGCGCACTTCGCCAGGACCAGCCGTGCGTTGTTCTTCTTGCTGCCGCCCATCGACAGGCACTTGCCCGGCGCCCATACGCGCTCGAGCCGGGTGTGGGCGTACGGGTTCTTCGCCTTGGCTGTCGCCTGCGGCGCCGCCTGGGGCGCCGCCTGTGCCGGCGCGGAGAAGGCGGTCATCGAGCCCGCGGCGACCGCGGCCAGCACAAGCGAACCGGCTGCCTTACGCATCAAGTCCCCCTACAAAAATGGTCGATAAGCGTCGGTCACCTGACGTTAGGCTCCAACTGCCCCTGCGCACCACGTCTCTTGGGGAGGTGAGCGAAAGGGCATTGCCTCAAAGGGCAATGCGTGGCGATGCGTTATACGTTGAGCATGCCTTCCCGGCAGTGCATTGAGCCCAACTGAGGTACGCGCTGTTTTAGCTGACGCGTTGCGCCCGCGCCTCGCAGGGCACGGGCGCAGAGCGCCGTTATGCGGCAGCGGGCTGCCGGTGTGGATCGGGAACCTTCCCCAAGTGTCGCGTGCACGACGGGTCGGAGCACAACGCGTCATGGGCCAGTGCGGACACGATCGCGGCTTGCGTCCGCGTCTCCTGTCCGAGCTTGGCCACGATGTTCGCGATGTGCGCCTTCACCGTCCGTTCCGCGATACCCAGTTCCCGCGCCAACTCCCGGTTTCCCAAACCCGTACCGAGCAGGAGAAGGACTTCCTTCTCCCGTCCGGTCAGGTCCCCCAGCCACCACACCCCGAGCCTGGGATCGTGTCCCGTGCGAAGGTGCGGACAGGTTGCATCTCCCACATCGGACCGTTTGGTCATTCCGGTCCTTCCTGACCTCTGATCTTCCCAGCAGACCCCCGTGGTCCGGGTGCGTCAGAGATCAACTCCCAATCTACCCGCGCCCTCTGACAGGACGAGGCGGGTTACGGAGTCATCAACTCCGTAACCCGCGGTGCCTGTCGCCTGCATGTTGCCCTTTGGGGAGGATCCCCTTTGTGCCATGCCTGAAGAGCCAATTTCGCTCAACCAGCGGACTTTCTAACCTCGTTGGGATCGCACATCACGAACCAACGGGGGGCAACACCGTGCACCTGATCCGCACCGGCATCCTCACCGCCACCGGAGCATCGCTCCTCCTGGGCAGCCTCGCGACTGCCGCCCCGGCCCAGCCGAACCCAGCCGCCGGCACCGCCGCCACCGCCAACGCCGCCTTCGTCCTCGACGCCGAGAGCGGCACGTTCGGCTCCACGAAGACCACCCGGAGCGCGAAAAGCGGCAGCGGAAGCAGCGGCGGCAGCAGCAGCGTCAAGGCCGTCAAGAGCTACATCGGCACCGCCACCGACACCCAGATCCTGGCCGCCGGGCAGCAGAAGGTGATCGCCGACACCACCCTCGCCTCCTCGCCGAACAAGGCCGAGCGCGCCGCCTGGGCCGCCTCCTCCAAGTTCGTCGACCTCTCGTGGCCGGACCTCGGCGCCAGCAAGTACACCGTGTACCGCGACGGCATAAAGATCGCCGACACCAAGGGGCACAGCCTCCGCGACACCGCCGTGACGCCCGGCACCCAGGCCGACTACAAGGTCTTCGGCGAGGTCAAGGGCATCGGTCACACCTGGGGTCTGAACGCCACGGTCCCGGCCTCCGACGACGCCGACACGCTCGCCGCCACCGCCGAGCGGATCGAGGCCCGGGCGAAGAAGTACTCCAAGACCACCGTGGTGTGGCGCTCCTTCATCCGGCAGAAGTGGGCCACGGTGCCGAAGAAGCTCGGCTCGGTCTCCGGCTGCAAGTACACCTCCGGCTACAAGTACCGCGGCGACAACCGCGGTTACTCCAAGAGGATCAAGGGTGCCTCGCACCGGGCCGGGGTCCGCGGCGTGATCTCGTGGACCCAGTCCAAGTACCACCTGTACCCGACGACGGGCTGGACCAAGGTCTACAAGAAGTCCGGCAAGTACGTCGCCAAGCGCAAGGCCAGCACCAAGAAGATCGACTTCCGGACGATGTCGAGGTTCAACGGCAAGACCCGTGCCGTGCGCGGCCGCGTCGAGGCCACCGACCCGTTCTGCCCCTCGTCCGGGCCGCGCCGGGCGGGCATCGGCGCCACCTTCGATCTGCGGCTGGCGCGCAACGGTGACTTCTACGCGTCCGGCAAGTACCGCAAGGCTCCGGACCACGAGCTGTACCTGTACGGCCACAAGGGCAGCAAGCACTCCACCAAGGTCGTGCACCGGTCGAAGATGAACAGTCTGCTCTGTCTGTCCCAGCCGATGTGTGAGCGCGGCACGATAGGTAACAGCGGCCGCTACTGACCCCTGGGCCCCAGGTCGGAGGCGCGGTGGAACAATGGTCGGGGAACAGGGCGCCACCTGGCGTTCTGCTCGAAGGGGGTTGACGTGACTGTCACTTGGCGCGGCGCTTTCCGCTACGCGCTCACCGTTGTCGTCCTGTCATGGGTGATCGGTATCGGTGTCGAGCTCGCGCTGACCGCCTTCGACGGTTCCGGCGGCTGGAGGGCCACCACGGTGGCGGATCCCTGGGTGTTGATCTTCCCGGCCGCTGCCATCGTGTCTCTGACGGTCGCCCGTCGTTTCCTGGCGCCCCTGCCGCGCTGGCGGGTGATGCTGGTCGACGGTGGCCTTTACACGGTCCTCCTGCTGGTGTGCGGCGGCCTCACCGCCTGGGCTGCCGGGGACGAGGCGCCGGTCGACAGCGCGTTCGTGACGGGCATCTTCGCGCTGTTCAGTCTTCAGCTCCCGGCGGCGTGGTTGTTGTCCGTCTGGCGTTCGGGGCACTTGGAGGTCGTGCTTGCGCCGATGGCCGCGACCGACCGGTGCTCCTCGAGCCCCACGCCCTGACCTGCCCAAACGCCGTCCTGGGGCGTGGTCCGGCGGCTAGCCGGCCTCGTCCCGGAGGCGGTCCGGGTCGAGGATCGTGATGCGGCCCCGGGCGAGGCGGAGCAGGCCGCGGTCGGCGAACTCGCGCAGCGTCTTGGTGCAGGTTTCGCGGGACGTACCGGCCAGTGCGGCGAGCTGTTCGTGGGTGAGGGCGATCTGCCCGTGCCGGGCCGTGGGCCGCAGCGGGCCCGCCGGGGGCTGGGCGAGGGTGAGGGTGTCCAGGGTGGTGGCGACGCGTTGGGAGACCGTCTTGAAGACACTGTCGGACAGCCGCTGTTCGAGGCCGGCGAGGCGCTGGCCGAGGATCGCGGTGATACGGGCGGCGATGCGGGCGTCGGCGAGCAGGAACCGGTTGACGTCGCCCCGGCTCATGACGCAGACGGCGACGTCGTCGAGGGCCTCGGCATAGTTGCCGTACATCCGCTGCCCGAGCAGGACCATCTCACCGAAGATCGTGCCGGGCGTGACGATGGCGGTGGTGAGGGCCCGGCCGTCCGCGGAGACGCGGAAGATGCGCACCCTTCCCTTCTTGAGGATGAAGAGCACCTCGCTGGGCTCGGTCGGAGAGAACAGGATCTCCCCGGCCGCGTACGTCTTCATCGGGGCGGCCTCCGCGATGCGGGCCATCTCCTCCTCGCTGAGGTCGCAGAAGATGTCGACCTCGGCGAGACACCAGGTCTTGTCCTCCGTCACGTCCGCGGCTGCGGTGTCGGTCATGCGGGATATCTCCTCGCGTCGTCCCGGGGCCCAGGGTGGTGGCGCATCGCCCCACGCCGGCTTGGCCAGCGCCTGTGTGCTGTCAGCCAGACAGTAGGGCGCCGAGGCGCGAGCCGGGGTGCCGCCATGCGGTGCGGCACCCCGGTGTGGCGTTCCCGGATCGGGCTTTGACGCCGACGCCATCGGGTCAGCCTCCGGCCCCGCTCGACTCCTTGCCCATCGCCCGCGCGATGCTCGCGAAAGCGAGGCCGGCGAGCCCACCGAACACCAGGTGAGCGCCGAGGCTGGAGCTCGACACGGCGTCCCACGTGAAGACGGGCATGCCCATATTCGCGGGCATGATCCACAGGGCGCCGACCACCCACCACACGGCGCCGTAAGCCAGGCCGAGGACGACGGCGGGGGCCAGCTGCTGGGCGAACCGGCCGAGCAGTAGACCGAAGCCGACTCCGGCGAACAGTGCGATGGCGAGGTGGACGAGCCAGCCCACGAACGCGTTCGTGGTGCCGAGGAGCCCGGCCACCATCGTGATCATCGCGGTGTCCATCACGGGCCTGGACACCGACATCCAGATGCCCATCCCGACACCGCCGACGAGACCGGCCGCGGCGCCCCAGGCCTCGTACGCGGGAAGGGCGGCGACACCGGGTGAAACATGAACGGTTGTGGCCATAGGGATCGTCCTCCTCCGGCCGTTCTTGCTTCCTTATGTGCTTCTTACTCTGGCTTTCGGTGCCAGGCTAGGGCGGGTGCTATGTGCAGGTATGTGAGGAGGCTTACGTACCTGTGGGTAGCGGAGGCGGCGCCTCGGACCTGCCGTGGGCGGATCCGCGAGGGTGCGTACCTCGTACGTTCGCGCTGTAGCCCGGGGCTCAGCAGCAGCCGTTGGTCTCCAGGGCGTTGGGGGCGCTGGGGGCGCTGGAGGCGCTGGAGGCGCTGGAGGCGCTGGAGAGGCCCGCTCCGCTGCAGACGCCGGTCTCGGGCAGGGTCAACTCGACGCGGGCCGCGGCCTCCTGGTCGCCCGCGAGGGCGGCGGCGATGGAGCGGACCTGTTCGTAGCCGGTCATGGCGAGGAAGGTCGGGGCGCGGCCGTACGACTTCATACCGGCCAGGTAGACGTCGCCCTCCGGGTGGGAGAGCTCGTGCGCGCCGTGCGGGTAGACGGTGCCGCAGGAGTGCTGGTTGGGGTCGATGAGCGGGGCCAACTCGACCGGGGCTTCGAGGCGTTCGTCGAGGTTGAGGCGGAGCTCGGAGAGGAAGGAGAGGTCGGGGCGGAAGCCGGTGAGGACGATCACCTCGTCGACCGGGTCGAGGCGGCGGCCGTCTTCGGCTACGAGGATCAGGCGGTTGTCGTCGCCATCAGCGGCGTGGCCGGTTTCGCGTTCGACGGTCTCGGTGCGGAAGCCCGTGATGGCGCTCGCGTGTCCGGCCTCGACGGCGGCCTTGGCCGCGAGGCCGAGCGCGCCGCGGGCGGGGAGCTGGTCGGCCTCGCCGCCGCCGTAAGTGGAGCCGGAGATGCCGCGCCGCAGCACCCACACGGCGTGCGTGTCCGGGTGCTCCTCGGCCACCTCCGCGAGGGTGGCGAGCGCGGTGAAGGCGGAGGCTCCGGAGCCGATGACGGCGATGCGCTTACCGGCGTAACGAGCCCGTACGGTCGGGTCGTTGAGGTCGGGCACGCGGTAGGTGATGCGGTCCGCGGCGGCCTTCTCGCCGAGCGCCGGAAGCCCGCTGCCACCGGCCGGGCCGGGTGTGGTCCAGGTGCCTGAGGCGTCGATGACGGCGCGCGCGAAGAGGCGTTCTTCGCGGCCGTCCGCGGTGGTGAGGTGCACGACGAACGGCTGGACCTCGCGGTCGGCGTCGACGATGCGGTCACGTCCCGCGCGGGAGACGCCGGTGACGCGGGCGCCGTAGCGGACCTTGTCGCCGAGTGCGTCGGCGAGCGGCTGCAGGTAGGCGGTCGCCCAGTCGCCGCCGGTCGGGTACGTGGCCGGGTCGGGGGCGGTCCAGCCGGTGGGGGCGAGGAGCTTCTCGGCGGCCGGGTCGATGACCTCGCCCCAGGTGGAGAAGAGCCGGACGTGCGCCCAGTCGCGTACGGCGGTCGCGGCGGTGGCGCCCCGTTCCAGGACCAGCGGGGTCAGGCCGCGGTCGAGGACGTGTACGGCGGCGGCCAGACCGATGGGGCCTGCCCCGATGACGACGACGGGGAGTCCGGCGGTGGTGGCTGGAGTGGTCATGGCAGGGGTGTCCTCCGGCGTCGTGCGGCTGGTGGTGGTGGCGGTGCGGGGCTCGCCCCGGTTGGCCGCTTGTTTCGATTGTTGTCGATACCATGGGGCAGCCTGCATCCTGCATCGACAGATGTCAACATAGACGTACGTCGAAATTGACGAGACCCGGAAACGCTCGCTTCTTCAGTAGCGGCTTACTTCAGTAACCGCTTCATTCAGTAACGGCTTCGTACTCCCGCAGCCGGGGGACATCCCCGGCCCCCCGGCGGCGGCGAGCCCGGCCTGGCCTGGCCTGGCTCGCCGCCGATCACCACCACATCCGCGTACGCCGTCACTGAACGGCCGGAGCGAACTTCTTGCGCCAGGCCAGGGAGACGTACACGAGGGCGACCAGGACCGGGACCTCGATGAGCGGTCCGACGACACCCGAGAGTGCCTGGCCGGACGTCACGCCGAAGGTGGCGATGGCGACCGCGATGGCCAGCTCGAAGTTGTTCCCGGCTGCCGTGAAGGCCAGGGTCGCGGTGCGGTCGTACGCGAGACCGATGGCCTTGCCGAGTGCGAAGGTGCCGAACCACATCAGCGCGAAGTACACGAGCAGCGGGAGCGCGATACGGGCGACGTCCAGGGGCTGAGAGGTGATCGTCTTTCCCTGGAGTGCGAAGAGGATGACGATCGTGAAGAGCAGGCCGTACAGCGCCCAAGGACCGATCTTCGGCAGGAAGTTGGACTCGTACGCCTCGCGGCCCAGCTTCTTCTCGCCGATACGGCGGGTCAGGAACCCGGCGAGCAGCGGGATGCCGAGGAAGATGACGACGTTGAGGGCGATCTTCCACATGGAGATGTCGAGGTCCTGTCCGCCCCCGAGGCCCAGCCAGCCGGGCAGCAGGTCGAGGTAGAACCAGCCGAGCAGGCCGAACGCGATGACCTGGAAGACCGAGTTCAGGGCGACGAGCACGGCGGCGGCCTCGCGGTGGCCGCAGGCGAGGTCGTTCCAGATGATCACCATGGCGATGCAGCGGGCCAGGCCGACGATGATCAGGCCGGTGCGGTACTCGGGCAGGTCCGGCAGGAAGATCCAGGCGAGCGCGAACATCACCGCCGGGCCGACGATCCAGTTGATGACCAGCGACGACGCCATGAGCTTGCGGTCGCCGGTGACGGCGTCGAGCTTGTCGTAGCGGACCTTCGCGAGGACCGGATACATCATCACGAGCAGGCCGAGGGCGATCGGCAGCGAGATGCCGCCGAGCTCGACCTTCGCCAGTACGTCGTTCAGGCCGGGGATCACCCGCCCGAGCCCCAGGCCTACGGCCATCGCGATCAGGATCCAGACGGCAAGGAAGCGGTCGAGCGTCGACAGCTTCGCGACGACCGACCCCTCCTCGCCCGTTCTCATCTCGCTCGTCTCGCTTGTCCCGCTCGTCTCGGTGGCGGCGGATGATTCGGTGCGGGTCACGGGCAGGCCCTCTTGATGTCGGCGTTGGCACGGGCGGTCTCCGCCAGCTCGGCGAACTGGGCGGCGACGGAGGCGACGACGTCCGGGCGGAGCCGGTAGTACGTGAAGCGCCCGCACGGCTCGGTCTCGACGACCCCGGCCTCGCGCAGGACTCTCAGGTGATTGGAGAGGTTGGTCTGCTTGGCACCGGTCTCCTCTACGAGGTGGGTGGTGCACAGCGTCTCGCGGGCGAGCAGGGTCACGATCTGGAGCCTGAGCGGGTCGGCAAGCACCCGGATCAGGTCAGTGTCGACTGACGTCATCATGGGCTGATACTGTCACATCACTCGACACTGATGCCAGTAAGGAAGACTCCATGGCCTCCGCCCCGCTCGCCTCCGTCCTCTTCGTCTGCGTCCACAACGCCGGCCGTTCGCAGATGGCCGCCGGGTTCCTCGACCACCTCGCGGGCGACCGCGTCGAGGTCCGCTCCGCCGGTTCCCTCCCCGGCGACCAGGTCAACCCGGCCGCCGTCGAGGCCATGAAGGAGGTCGGCGTCGACATCTCCGGCGCCACTCCCAAGGTCCTGACCACGGAGGCCGTCCAGGCGTCCGACTACGTGATCACCATGGGCTGCGGGGACGCCTGCCCGATCTTCCCCGGCAAGAAGTACCTGGACTGGGAGCTGGAGGACCCGGCGGGCAAGGGGGTCGAGTCCGTACGCCCGATCCGCGATCAGATCAAGACCCGTATCGAGGCCCTGATCGCCGAGATCGACGCGGAGCAAGGAGAGAAGGCTTAGCGGAGCAAGAAGAAGGCTTACAAGCCATCTCAATGGGCCGGGGACTCCGACCTCACGCTTGATTGAGGACCTGCTCGCAGACAGACTGCTCGTTATGGCATCAGTGGGCAGTGCCCCCAGGGCATGGATCGAAAAATGCCGATGAGTGCCGACCTGCCCTTCTTCCGTTATCACCCGGATCCCCTCGCAAGCGGGTCCATCCGGGCGGCCGCCGAAACGTGCGCCTGCTGCAAGCGCAACATGGGATGGATCTACACGGCCACCTTCTACACCGCTCAGGACGTCAGCGGACGGTTCTGCCCATGGTGCATCGCAGACGGGAGCGCGGCTGAACGCTTCGCTGGCGAATTCACCGACTCCTACGGGCTCGACGGTGTCAGCGAGGACGTCTTGCATGAGGTCACCCGCCGCACCCCTGGTTTCCATGCCTGGCAGGATCCGCACTGGCTCGTCCACTGCCAGGACGCGGCGGCCTTCGTGGGCGAAGTCGGATACGCCGAGCTTGCGGCGCATCCCGAAGCACTCGACCAGTTGCGGACGGAGATGCGCATCGATGGCTGGCACGACGAGAACCGGCTTGAGCACTTCCTGACCAGCCTGGGTGAGGGGGCAAGCGCCATGCTCTTCCGCTGCACCGACTGCGGAGCCCACCTCGCCTACGCCGACGCGTCCTGAGTATCGTCCGCGCTGGTGAGTCTGCGGTAGCAGATGAGGGTGCAGGCGATGCTGGCGAAAGCCAGGAAGTGACGCGGACGGGGACAGAGGGCTTGGCTAAGCCAGCGGAGGGCTTGGCTAAGCCAGCGGCATCAGCGTCATCAGCAGCAGGCGCAGCCCCCGGAGCACCCCTCCGTGCGCGGAGCGGCAGCCGTCGGCATGGCAGGAGCGCAGCAGCCGTCGCCGCGCCAGGCGTTTTTCCCCTCCTTCACCGCGATCGCGGCGATGACGAGGGCGGCGGCGGGGTCGGCCCAGGTCCAGCCGAGTGCGGCGTTGGCGACGAGGCCGACGAGCAGGACGGCCGAGAGATAGGTGCACAGGAGCGTCTGCTTGGAGTCCGCGACGGCCGAGGCGGAACCGAGTTCGCGTCCCGCCCTGCGCTGCGCCGCCGACAGGAACGGCATCACCGCGAGCGAGACGGCGGCCAGAACGATGCCGATGACCGACCGGTCGGCCTCGCCCGCGCCCAGGCCCACCGCGCCCGCGCCCGCGAGCGTGGATACGGATTCCACGGCGACGTACGCAGCGAGCGCGAAGAAGGAGACGGCGATGATCCGCAACGCCCGGCGCTCCCTGGCCGCCCGCACCGCGGGGTCTGCCGCCGAGAACTGCCAGGCGACCGCGGCCGCCGACGACACCTCGATGACCGAGTCGAGCCCGAAGCCGATGAGCGCGCTGGAGGACGCGGCGACCCCGGCAGCGAGGGCGATGACGGCCTCGATGATGTTGTAGGCGATCGTCACGCGCACCAGGAGGCGTATGCGGCGGGTGAGAACGTCGCGTCGGGCCAGGGGCGGCGTCAACATCCGCACCACCGCCGCGGACTCATGAGCAGCAGCCCTTCTCGTCCGCGTCCGGGCAGCTGCCGTCGGCCGACGTAGCGACCGCCACGACCGCGGTGCGCAGATCGTCCAGGGCGTGAGCCAGGCGAGGGTCGGCGAGTTCGTAGCGCGTACGGCGGCCGACCGGGACGCCGACGACGAGGCCGCAGTCGCGCAGACAGGCCAGGTGGTTGGAGAGCCGGGTGCGGGAGATCCCCAACTCCTCGGCCAGGTCGGACGGATGAGCCGGAGCCTCGCGCAGCGCGAGAAGCAGTCGGCAACGGATCGGATCGGCAAGCGCACGGCCGAAGCGAACGAGGACCTCGACCTCGGAAGCAAGAGTCAGCACACCAGGAGAGTACAAGGAATCCTGAATTCAGGAAATCCTGTCAGTTAGTGAGCGGTGCTGGCGTGCCGGATGGCGAGGTGTCAGGCGGTGGGTGCCGGGCGATGAGCCAGGCGGTGAGGTCTGCGGTGAGGTCTGCGGTGAGGTCTCAGCCGGCGGACTCGGTGGTGGGGTGTCCGTGGTAGCCGTGGCGACGGGCCTGGACCCTCTGCTGCATGCCGCGGGTCTTCGCCGCGATGGACTGGATCTCCGGCTTGGTGCCCTTGGCCTTGGCCTGGGCCGCGGAGAGCTTGGCGTGCTGAGGGTCCTTGGGGTTGTTGGACTTGCTGGGGTTGTTGGACTTGCTGGGGTTATTGCGACCGCGGGCGCTCTTGGACATAACCCGCTCTCCTCCTCGCTCCGGGGTGGATACACACCCCACTGTCCCCCCGCCACCTGGGATCGGCATCCCCAGCCGGGAAGTTATCCACAGGCTGGGGGTCTCGCGGACGGGATGTCTGCGGAGCCAGGCAGTATGGGGGTCATGACTGCTGAGATGCCCGTCTGGGAGAAGCGCTTCAGGGCGCCACGCGTGTCACTGCCCGACTGGGCCGAGGACGCGCCGGACCGCTCGCTGTTCGTGTCCAACGCGACCGGCACGTACGAGCTGTACGCCTGGGACCGGGCGACCGGCGAGCAGCGCCAGATAACGGACCGGCCGAACGGCACGACGGACGGTGTGCTGACCCCGGACGGCGAGTGGATCTGGTGGTTCTCGGACACGGACGGCGACGAGTTCGGCGTGTGGATGCGCCAGCCCTTCGCGGGCGGCGCGGACGAGCCCGCGGCGAAGGGCCTGGACGCCTCGTACCCGGCGGGCCTGGCGCTCGCGCGGGACGGGGTCACGGCGGTGGTGGGCCGGTCCACCGACGAGGAGGGCTCAACGGTCCATGTCGTACGGACGGACGGGACCGAGGCCCCGGTCGAGATCTACCGGCACCGCGAGTCGGCGGGCGTCGGTGACCTCTCGTACGACGGGACGCTGATCGCCCTGGAGCACACCGAGCACGGCGACGCGATGCACTCCGCGCTGCGCGTGGTCCGGCTCGACGGAAGCACGGTCGCGGAGCTCGACGACACCAAGGGCGGCACGAAGGAGCTGGGCCTGGAGGTCCTCGGCTTCGCCCCGGTGGACGGCGACACCCGGCTGCTCGTCGGGCACCAGCGGCGCGGGCGCTGGGAGCCGATGGTGTGGGACGTGGCGACCGGTGCGGAGCTCGACCTGGAGCTGGAGCTGCCGGGGGACGTCGGCGCCGAGTGGTACCCGGACGGCTCGGGGCTGCTCATCGCGCACAGCTTCGAGGCGCGCAGCGAGCTCTTCCGGCTCGACCTCACGGGCGGGGCGGGGACCGCTGCGGGCGGGTCCGCGAGTCGGCTGACCCGGGTGGACACCCCGGCCGGTTCCGTCTCGGGGGCGACGGCCCGGCCGGACGGCTCCGTCGAGTTCCTGTGGTCCTCGGCCGCCGAGCCGCCCCGGGTCCGCTCGACCAGCGGCACCGTGGTGCTCGACCCGCCAGGTGCGAAGGCGCCGGGTTCGGTGCCGGTGGAGGACGCGTGGGTCGAGGGGCCCGGCGGCCGGATCCACGCGTTGGTGCAGCGGCCGGTGGGGCGGGGCGACAGCCCGTTCCCGACGGTCTTCGAGATACACGGCGGCCCGACGCACCACGACAGTGACGCCTTCGCGGCGGGCCCGGCGGCCTGGCTCGACCACGGGTACGCGGTCATACGCGTCAACTACCGCGGCTCCACGGGGTACGGCCGCGCTTGGACGGACGCCCTGAAGCACCGCGTCGGCCTGATCGAGCTGGAGGACATCGCGGCGGTGCGCGAGTGGGCGGTGGCCTCGGGCCTGGCCGACCCGGCGCGCCTGATCCTCGCGGGCGGTTCGTGGGGCGGCTACCTCACGCTGCTCGGCCTCGGCACCCAGCCGGACGCCTGGGCGCTCGGCCTGGCCGCGGTGCCGGTGGCGGACTACGTCACGGCGTACCACGACGAGATGGAGGCCCTGAAGTCGATGGACCGCACGCTCCTCGGCGGCACGCCGGAGGAGGTCCCGGAGCGGTTCGAGGCGTCGTCCCCGATCACGTACGTGGACCAGGTGAAGGCACCCGTCTACATATCGGCCGGGATGAACGACCCACGCTGCCCGATCCGCCAGATCGAAAACTACGTCGACCGGCTCGCGGCCCGGGGCGCGGTGCACGAGGTGTACCGGTACGACGCGGGGCACGGGTCGCTCGTGGTGGACGAGCGGATCAAGCAGGTGCAGCTCGAGCTGGACTTCGTGGAGCGGCATTTGGGGTGACGGACGAGGGGGAGCGCACCCGCCTCTGCCTCTGCCTCTGCCTCTGCCTCTGCTGGCGAGGGTGTCGGCCGGGGCCGCCCGTTCCGCACGGTGCGGTGGGTCGTACCTTTGGGGATGTGTATCGGTTTCTGCTGACTCCGCGGTGGTGGGGGATCAACCTCTTCCTCGTGCTTGCCATTCCTTTCTGCGTGTTCATGGGGTCGTGGCAGCTCGGGCGGTTCGAGGACCGGGTCGAGAGCCATCGGACCGCCGAGAAGGCGAGCGAGAACGCCGGGCGCGAGGCGCCCAGGCCGCTCGGTGAGCTCCTTCCCGTGGACAAGGAGACCTCGGGCAAGCGGACCACGGCGACCGGGCACTGGGATCGGCAACTGCTCGTGCCGGGCCGGGAGTTGGACGGGAAGCGCGGTTTCTACGTGCTCGGTCTCCTGAAGACCGACGGCGGTGGCAAGGCGCTGCCGGTCGTACGGGGCTGGCTGCCCGGAGACGCCGGGAAGGCCGGGAAGGCGAAGGTCCCGGAGCCGCCCGCCGGGGAGGTCACCGTGACCGGTGCGCTTCAGGCCTCGGAGAGCGCGGGCAGCGACGGGGTGACCGCCGGGGGCCTGCCCGAGGGCCAGCTGGGGATGATCAGCGCGGCGTCGCTCGTGAACGTGGTGCCGTACGACGTGTACGACGCCTGGGTCACCGCGGACAAGGGCGTCGACGGGATGACCGCGGTGCCGCCGAGTGCGCCGGAGGGCAGCGGGCTCGACCTCAAGGCGTTCCAGAACCTCGGGTACACCGGCGAATGGTTCATCTTCGCCGGGTTCGTGGTGTTCATGTGGTTCCGGCTCTTCCGGCGGGAGATCGAGCTAGCGCGGGACGCGGAGCTCGGGCTCGTACCGCCGCAGGCCGAGCACGGCGAGGACAGGGTGACGTCCGGCAGGGCCTGACCTCCCGGTCTCCCTCCGGCGCCGGCAGGGCCTGACGTTCCGGTCCCCCTCCTGGGCCCCGAACCGCCGAAGCCTCGGGTCACCCGAGTCACCCGAGTCACCCGGAGCACCGCACGCCTACGGAGCCCCCGGAACACCCCAGCCCTACGAAGCACCCGGAACACCCGGAACACCCGGAACACCCCAGCTCTACGAAGCCGCCAGAACCTCCGTCCGGTAAATCGTCCCCGCGCAAGCATTCGGGATCGTGGTGTCCGCGCTGGGGGCGCCCGGTTCCGCGGTGTGGGTGAGGGTGACGCTGCCGCTCTGTTGGCCGTCGTCGGCGGCTGCGGCCCGGGGTTCCTCCTGGGCTCCCTGCTCCGTGCCGCCGCTGGCGCCGTCCGACGGGGTCGGGCTGGGGTCCGGGGAGGCGCCCGTGCCCTGGCAGGACTCCGAGGGGACCCAGGCGAACTTCACCTCGTACGCCGCACCGGGCTCGAGGACGAGTTCCGAGGACGTCTCGGACGGGGCGGGCAGCCCGGTGGCCGGGTCGCCCTCGGTACGGTCGGCCACGCTGATCTTGGACGCGTCCGCCGCGCCCTGTGCCGCGAAGACGACGGAGCCGGAGCCGCGTACCGCACAGACCTCGCCGGAGGTGTTGACCACGCGGAAGGCGCCGTAGACCTTGCCGTCGGCGTCCGGCGGCGCGGTGCTCCCGGTGGCGTTGCCGAGCTCGGTCGCGCTGCACGCGGCCACGGTCGCGGCGACGCTGGGGGACGGGTCGGCGCCGCTGGAGGGTTCGTCGGCCGAGGGTCCCGCCGTGCTGCCAGCGCCCCCGCCCGGCTTGTCGCCCTTGTCCTTGCCACGCTCGTTCTGCTTGCCCGTGGACTTGGCGCCCCCTTGCGTGCCCTCCTCCGGGTCCGTGCCCGCACCCTGGCCGCCCGGCACCTGCGAGGTGTGGCCGACCGCGGTCGAGGGGCCCGCCGTGTCCGGACTCTTGGTGACGTGAACCAGGGCCGGTACCGCGGTGCCGAGGAAGAGCGCCGCGGCCGCCACGCCTACGACAACCTGCCGCCTGCGGGCCCGGCGGGCCGGAACCTCGTGGCGCAGCCGGTCGAGCGCGGCGTCGGCGGGCTCCAGGTCCTGGACCGCGCCACGCAGCAGGCGACGCAGGGCGAGTTCGTCGGGGGCCAGGTCCTCCGGCGCCGGTTCGCTGCCCGAAGCCGAAGCCGAAGCCGAGGCCGAGGCCGGGCCGGGGTCACTCTGATCGGCCCGATCCAGCTGATCCCGCTGATCCGGCCGATCCCCCTGATCCGGCTGGTCCGCTCGGTCCTGTCGGTCCTGTCGGTCCGCCCATGCGTACGAGGGATCCTTCGCCCATCCCGGGAGCTTCGCGGTCGTGTCCCCCACCCCGCGCTCGCCCCGCTGGCTCCCCGGCTCATCCGGTTCGTTCGGCTCATCCGGCTCGTTCGGCCCGCTGTTCACCGCTTCGTCCCTGCCGTGCTGATGTTCGTAATCCCCGTAATCCCCGTGATCCGCGTGATCCCCGTAACCGCCGTAACCGCCGTAACCGCCGTAACCGCCGTAACCGCCGTAACCGCCATCGTCGCCGTGGTCGCCGCGGCCCGGCCCCCGGCCGCTCATGTCGCCGCCTCCATGGCGATGCGCAGGGCCGCTATGCCGCGGGAGCCGTACGCCTTCACCGAACCCAGGGATATGCCGAGCGTCTCGGCGACCTGGGCCTCGGTCATGTCCGCGAAGTACCGCAGGACCAGGACCTCGCGCTGGCGGCGCTGAAGCCCGCGCATTGCCTTGATCAGGGCGTCCCGCTCCAGCTGGTCGTACGCGCCCTCCTCCGCGCTCGCCATGTCCGGCATCGGCTTGGAGAGCAGCTTCAGGCCGAGGATGCGGCGGCGCAGCGCGGACCGGGAGAGGTTCACGACGGTCTGGCGGAGGTACGCCAGGGTCTTCTCGGGGTCGCGGACGCGCTTGCGCGCGGAGTGCACGCGGATGAACGCCTCCTGGACGACGTCCTCGCACGACGCGGTGTCGTCGAGGAGCAGCGCGGCGAGCCCGAGCAGGGAGCGGTAGTGCGCGCGGTAGGTCTCGGTGAGGTGGTCGACGGAGGTGCCCGAGGCCATGGCGTCGTCAGTGCCCTCGCGCTGGGACGGGATGGCCGGCCGTGCCGCGGGCATGGGCGCGATCACCGGCATGCCCCCGCGCGGCGGTCGTACGGCCGCGCGGCCCGCATGGGGGTGGACGATCGTGAAGTCGAGTACCTCTGCCACGTCTGTTTGACACGCTTCCCCCCGTCAGGGTTGTACGCGGGAGGCGGTACAGATGCAGTGTGCGGTGGTGACCATGACGGTTCATTAGATATCGCCATACGTAACCGCTCCTCCCCTATGCCCCAATTGACGCGGCGCCTCGGAGGGCGACCCCAAAGACGCGCTCCGCGTGGTGTGCGGTTCCAGGAAACGGGGGGCGACTTCCTCGCCCCCGGCCTCTCTGACCGCGTCGGCCACAACTTACACAGGGGCTGCACATGCGCGCCGCACAGGTCGTAGGCAATCGAAGCAGTCAGGTGCCCACAGCGGTAAGACGTGCCGCTTCAGGCCCCGCCCCAGGCCCCGCCTCAGGCCCCGCCCAAGTCTCCCGCCACCAACTCCGCGATCTGCGCGGTGTTCAGCGCCGCCCCCTTGCGCAAGTTGTCGCCGCAGACGAAGAGTTCGAGGCCCGTGGGGTCGTCGAGGGTACGGCGGACGCGGCCGACCCAGGTGGGGTCGGTGCCCACCACGTCGGCGGGGGTCGGGAACTCGCCCGCGGCCGGGTTGTCGAAGAGGACGACGCCGGGGGCGGTGGAGAGGATCTCGTGGGCGCGGTCCACGGTCACCTCGTTCTCGAAGCGGGCGTGGACGGTCAGCGCGTGCGTCGTGATCACCGGGACCCGTACGCAGGTCGCGGTGATCGGCAGGTCGGGCAGGCCGAGGATCTTCCGGGACTCGTGGCGGACCTTGAGCTCCTCGGACGACCAGCCGTCGTCCTGGAGCGAACCGGCCCACGGCACCACGTTCAGGGCGATGGGCTCGGGAAAGGGCCCGGTGGCGTCGCCGACGGCGCGGCGTACGTCGCCGGGTGAGGTGCCGAGTTCCGTACCGGCGACGAGTTTCAGCTGTTCGCGCAGCGCCGCGACGCCCGCGGCACCGGCGCCGCTGACCGCCTGGTACGAGGAGACGACCAGCTCACGCAGGCCGAACTCGGCGTGCAGCGCCCCCACCGCGACGATCATCGAGAGCGTCGTGCAGTTGGGGTTGGCGATGATGCCGCGCGGGCGCACCCGGGCCGCGTGCGGATTGACCTCGGGCACCACGAGCGGTACGTCCGGGTCCATCCGGAAAGCGGCGGAGTTGTCCACGACCACGGCGCCCTTGGCGGCGGCGATGGGCGCCCACTGAGCGGAGACCTCGTCGGGTACGTCGAACAGGGCGAGGTCCACACCCTCGAAGCAGTCCTCGCTCAGCGCGACGACCTCGACCTCCTCGCCGCGCACCGTGAGCTTGCGCCCGGCGGAGCGCGCGGAGGCGAGAAGCCGGATCTCGCCCCAGATGTCCGCGTGCTGGGACAGGATCTGGAGCAGCACCGCGCCGACGGCGCCGGTCGCCCCGACCACGGCAAGGGTCGGGGCGGACCGGCGGGTGCCGTCGCCGGGCCGGGTCATCAGCGGCCCGTGCCTCCGTAGACCACGGCCTCATCGGAGTCGCTGTCCAGGCCGAAGGCGCTGTGCACGGCGCGCACGGCCTCCTGGACGTCGTCCTCACGCGTGACGACCGAGATACGGATCTCCGAGGTGGAGATCAGCTCGATGTTCACGTTGGCGTCGCTGAGCGCCTCGAAGAACTGGGCGGTGACGCCCGGGTTGGTCTTCATTCCGGCGCCGACCAGGGAGATCTTGGCGACCTGGTCGTCGTAGCGGAGCGAGTCGAAGCCGACGGTCGGCTTGATCTTCTCAAGGGCGCCGGTGGCCTTCTTGCCGTCCGTCTTGGGCAGCGTGAAGGAGATGTCCGTCAGGCCGGTGGAGGCCGCCGAGACGTTCTGCACGACCATGTCGATGTTGATCTCGGCGTCCGCGATGGCGCGGAAGATCGCCGCGGCCTCGCCCGGCTTGTCCGGGACCCCGACGACCGTGACCTTGGCCTCGGAGACGTCGTGTGCGACTCCGGAGATGAGGGCGTGCTCCACCTGCTGCTCCCCTTGCTTGCTGTGCGGCGGCTCATTGCTGACCCAGGTCCCGGGGAGCCCCGAGAAGGAGGACCGGACGTGGATCGGGATGTTGTAACGGCGGGCGTACTCGACGCACCGGTGCAGGAGCACCTTGGAGCCGGACGCGGCCAGCTCCAGCATGTCCTCGAAGGAGATCCAGTCGATCTTGCTGGCCTTCTTCACGACCCGCGGGTCGGCGGTGAAGACGCCGTCGACATCGGTGTAGATCTCACATACGTCGGCGTCGAGGGCGGCCGCGAGGGCCACCGCCGTGGTGTCGGAACCACCGCGACCGAGCGTGGTGATGTCCTTGCTGTCCTGGCTGACGCCCTGGAAACCGGCGACGATGGCGATATTGCCCTCGTCGACGGAGGTCCGGATCCGGCCCGGCGTGACATCGATGATGCGCGCTTTGTTGTGGACCGAGTCGGTGATGACACCTGCCTGGCTGCCGGTGAACGACTGGGCCTCGTGGCCCAGGTTTTTGATTGCCATGGCCAGCAGGGCCATGGAGATCCGCTCTCCCGCGGTCAGCAGCATGTCGAGCTCGCGCCCGGCAGGGATCGGCGATACCTGCTCGGCGAGATCGATCAGCTCGTCCGTCGTGTCGCCCATCGCGGAGACCACGGCAACCACCTGGTTGCCGTTCTTCTTGGCCTCAACGATGCGCTTGGCGACCCGCTTGATGCCCTCGGCATCGGCTACGGAGGAGCCTCCGTACTTCTGCACGACAAGGCCCACGTGCGCTCCTCGCTCAATTCAAATCGGCGGTCGGCTCAGTCTAACGAGCGGGCCGTTTACGCCCCGTTTGTATCGCATCATGAGATGTCCCGCTCACAACGTGATCACGGGTCGGTCCGGCCCGCTCCGGAATGGCACCTGCCCGCTGCGGAGCGGCCCACTCCGGAAAGTGGCCTACCTCACGGCCAGGGCGGTCGGGTCAACGGCCAGGGCGGTCGGGTCAGCGGACGGTGTCGCGCAGCCCGAGCGGGCCCGCGAGCTCCTCCGCCATCACCTTGCCCGCCTCCTCGGCCAGCTCCTCCTCCTCGCCCAGCTCCTGGTCGGTGTCCAGACCGTCCAGCTCTTCGAGCGGCTGGTTCAGGCGTACGTGGGCGACGAGCGACTGGAGCGCGCGCAGGCAGGCCGAAGCGGTGGAACCCCAGTTGGAAAAGTACGAGAACTGCCACCACCACAAGGCCTCGTCGGTGCGGCCCTCGCGGTAGTGCGCCATGCCGTGCCGCAGATCGGTGACGACATCCGCCAGGTCGTCCGAGATCCGGTGGGCGACGGGGGCCTTGCGGGGCTCGTACGGGTCGAAGACCTCGGAGTAGACGTCGATCGGGTCGAGCAGCTCGGCGAGCCGCTCGCGGAGCTCGTCGACATCGGCCTCCGGGCCCAGGTCGGGCTCGTACCGCTCGTCCGGGACGATGTCCTCGTGGGCGCCCAGGCGGCCGCCGGCGAGGACGATCTGGGAGACCTCGAGGAGCAGATACGGAATCGCCGAGTCGGGCTCGTCGCCGCGCGCCACCTCGGCGACGGAGAGCAGGAAGCTTTCGACCTGGTCGGCGATCTGGACGGCGAAGTCGTCGGGGCTGGTGTCCCGCCGCGTTCCGGTCGTCGTGCCCTTCGGGCCGTTGCTCTTCGACGTGCCGCCGGATTTCGCGGCCTCCGCCTGGGAGGTCCGCAGCGTGGTGTCAGACATCGAGAAGTCGTCTCCCTTCGAAGGCACGCCCCAGCGTGACCTCGTCCGCGTATTCGAGGTCGCCCCCGACGGGCAAGCCGCTGGCCAGGCGGGTGACCTTGAGGCCCATCGGCTTGATCATGCGCGCGAGGTACGTGGCCGTGGCCTCGCCCTCCAGGTTCGGGTCCGTGGCCAGGATCAGCTCGGTCACCGTGCCGTCCGCGAGCCGGGCGAGCAGCTCCCGGATCCGCAGGTCGTCCGGGCCCACGCCCTCGATCGGGCTGATCGCGCCGCCGAGCACGTGGTAGCGGCCACGGAACTCGCGGGTCCGCTCGATCGCGACGACGTCCTTCGGCTCCTCCACGACACAGATCACCGACGGGTCGCGGCGCTGGTCGCGGCAGACCCCGCACTGCTCCTCCTGCGCGACGTTGCCGCACACCGCACAGAAGCGGACCTTGTCCTTGACCTCGAGAAGCGCGTGCGCGAGCCGGCGTACGTCGGCGGGCTCGGCCTGCAGCACGTGGAAGGCGATCCGCTGCGCGCTCTTGGGACCGACGCCGGGCAGCCTGCCCAGCTCGTCGATGAGGTCCTGGACCACGCCTTCGTACAACGGACTGCCTTCCTTTTACTTCCCTGGTACGTACGGTAGTTGGTGCGCCGGGCCCGCAGAAGGTCCGACCCGGGACCCGCAGCAGGGCCGGGCCCCGGAACCGGCCTCAGAAGGGCAGACCCGGGATTCCGCCGCCGCCCAGGCCCTGGGCGAGCGGGCCGAGCTTCTGCTGCTGTAGCGCCTGCGCGTTCTCGTGGGCCGCCTGGACCGCGGCGACGACCAGGTCGGCGAGGGTCTCGGTGTCCTCCGGGTCGACCGCCTTCGGGTCGATGACGAGGCCGCGCAGTTCGCCGGAGCCCGTGACGGTGGCCTTGACCAGGCCGCCGCCGGCCTGTCCGTCGACCTCGGTCTGCGCCAGTTCCTCCTGCGCCTTCGCGAGGTCCTCCTGCATCTTCTGGGCCTGCTGGAGCAGCTGCTGCATATTGGGCTGCTGGCCACCACCGGGAATCACGATCAGCTCCTGGCTCTCCGACTGCTTGCTGCGCGTACGGGGCCGTGTTTCCGCGTGCGTACGGCGTACGCGGGCGGGGTTTCCCGCCTGGCACGAGCCTACGTGTTCGGGGGGCCGAGCGCTCCAGCACTCTTTCGAGTGAGGAAAGTCGTAGCCCTATACCTGATCAAGGCCCACTTCCGGGCGGAAAAGCGTCGAAACAGGGATCATGCCCACCCATTGGGCGGTAGGAAGGATGCTGCACAACTGTCCCAGGAGTACCAGTCGAAACCCAGCCGTACGCCGTACGCGCGCCGTACCAGTCGAGGGAGTGCCGGGTGAGCCAGCCGGAGATGCAGCCCGAGGGGCCACGCCCGGGCGAGGGTTCGAACGCCGGGGGCAACGGTATGGGCGGTACGAACGGTACGGGCACCGCCAAGAGCCGGGACGGGCGCGGCGGGGACCTCACCGGGCGGCCGTTTCCGCTCGGCGACTGGGGTGAGCCCGCGGAGCGGCTCGACGAGCTGTACCGCTTCGTGGAGGACAACGCGCTGCGCACCGCACGCTGGTACCTGGCGGACCGCGCCTGGAAGCGGCGGGCCGCGCGGGGGCTGCGGGCCGGGTCGGCGGCCGGGGCGGTGGCCGGGGGTGTGCTGCCGTTGCTCGACCTGACGTCGTCGCTGGTGGACGGGGTGGCGGCGTGGGGGTATGTGGCGCTGCTGCTCGCGGTGGCCTGTGTGGGGTGCGACCGGTACTTCGGGCTCACCTCGGGCTGGATAAGGGACGTGGCCACGGCACAGGCCGTGCACCGTCGGCTCCAGGCGCTCCAGTTCGACTGGGCGTCGGAGAGCGTGCGCGAGGTGCTCGGGCCGACGGAGGGGACGGCGAGCGAGGCGGCGGAGCGGTGCCTGGGGGTGCTGCGGAAGTTCTCGGAGGACGTGACGGAGCTGGTGCGCGCGGAGACGACGGACTGGATGGTGGAGTTCCGCTCCGGCCCCGCGCCGCTGGTAATGCAGTCAGCGGTGCCCTGCGGGGCGGGGCGGGTCGAAGGTCCACCGCCCGCACGCGCCCCGCTGCCCCCGGGAGCCCGGCCGAACATGCCGCGGCAGCGGCCACCGGAGCCACGGTGAGGCTGTTGCGTTGCCCCGTGCCGGGGTGCTGTGGGTCGCACGTATGCGCACCCTGCGCCGGGGCGCTGTGCCCACCCTTCCCCAAGCTCTCAACTTCGTTCGAGCAGGGGAGACCCCACTCGCCCTGCGGAACGACTGCCCACAGCAGGGAGAACGACTGCCCCACAGCGGGGAGGGCATATCAGCCCGTCCGGCGTTTGAGGACGACGCCCGTTCAGGGCGGACAGGGGGGCTGGGGGCGGGAGCCCCCCCACGCGGCGTTAGCCGCATATCGACACAGCCGGGAAGGGGCGGGGCAGGGGCAAAGAAAGCCCCCGGAAGGCCCCGTCAGCTGAAGACGAGCATCGAGCCCTGGCCCAGGCTTCGGGTCGTGGCCGCGTGGAGGCCCAGCCAGACGTGGCGTTCGCGGGCGAAGGGGCTGTCGTCCGGTGGGAGGGGAGCGGCCGGTTCCTCCAGGGACGTGGGGCCCGGCGGGGCGGCCGGGGCCGCCGGAGGGTTGGCCGGGTCGATGCCGATCGACGGGGCCACGTATTCCAGTTCGCGGAGCAGACCCTGGATCGAGCCCAACGGCCCCCCACCCGCGAGGAGTTCGTCGTTCGTCAGCGGCGCGGGGAAGTCCACGGGCACATACGCCCCGGCGTGGTCGTAGTGCCAGACCAGGTGGGACTCCTTGGCCGTCGGCTCGAACATCTCCAGCAACTGCTCGTAATCCCCGCCCAGTTCATCGACCGGCGTGACCGCGAGCCCGCAGAGTTGCAGCAGATACGCCCGGCGCAGGAAATGCAGCGCGTCGTAGTCGAAGCCCGCCACGGGGGCCACGTCGCCCGACAGGCCGGGCATGTAGGAGAAGACCGGGACCGGGGGCAGACCCGCGTCGCCGAGTGCCTTGTCGTAGAGCGCGAGCTCTTCCGCGAAGGGGTTGTCGGGGCTGTGGCACAGCACGTCGACGAGGGGGACCAGCCATAGGTCACAGGCCAAGAGAGCTCCTCGGGCAGACTCATCCAGGGCGGCGTTCCAGGCAGCGTAGTGCCCTATCGGGGGTTCGTACCCCTCGTCCCCAGGTCCCAGACCCACACCCCGTCCACCCACCGCGGCCGCTCGCCGAGCAGGCGTTCCACGGTGACGCGCAGCGCCGTGTCGTTCGGCTGCGGGGCCAGGACGACCGCGCCCGCCTTCCAGTACGCCAGGTCCGCACGGGCCTGCTCCTGCCAGGCGCGGCTCAGCTCCGGGACCCGGCCCGAGTAGCGCACGTCGCGCAGCAGGTTGGAGGTGTGCCGCGGCGCGGCGCCGTAGATGCCGATGCGCTCCTCGCCCCAGGGGCCGTTGAAGTAGCCACCGGGCAGCTTGAACCCGAGGCCATCCGCGCCCGCCGACTCCCCGTGCAGGACCTCCGTCTGCCAGTGCAGCGGCTCCGCGTTGCCCGGGTCCGGGAGCGGCACCGGGACCAGTGACTCACCCGCGGCCGTGTCGACGTACGACGCCCAGGTGCCGCGCGTGAAGAAGTCCGGGACCGGAATGCGGTCGACCGCCGGGTACGGCGTCGGCGCGATGGGCAGCAGCGCCGCCGCCACGGCCACGAGCCCGGCCGCCCCAGCCGCTGCCCGCCGGGGCCAGGCCGTGTCGTCAAACTCCCGCCTGCCCCGCGGCGCCTGGCACGCACGCGCGCGGCGTTGCCGGAGCGGCCACGTGACTCCGCCACGCGGGCGCCCCGGCGCCTTGCGATCGCCGCACCAGCTTCCCCCGCTCTCGGCTTCGCTCGAGCGGGAGGTGCCCCCGGCGCGGCCGCCCTTCGGGCGACGACGCGAGTTCGAAGACAGGGCCCGGGGCCGGGCGGCAGCGCGCAGTCCGTCCACCGCGATCGCGACCAGCGCACCGAGCACGGGCGCGCAGATCATCGCCACCCGCGACTCGATCACCGACTCGAAGAGAGGCTGGTGCGTCAGCAGCCGCCACGGCCCCGGCACGACCACATCCGTGAGCGGGATGCGGAACTCCGCCCCCAGGGACAGGACCGCGGCCGCCACCGCCGTGAACCCGAGCGCCTTGACCACCGGGCGCCCCCAGAGGCGTACGACGATCGCGAAGGCGAGGGCGACGAGTGGCCAGCCGTAGAAGGCGTTCTGCTCGGTGACGTTCAGGGCGAGCTTGTCGGCCTGCTCGGCGTTGCCCGCGAGCGAGCGCGCGGCGAAGGAGAGCAGCGCGAGCGGGCTGTTCGCCGGGCTTTTGCCGCTCCCCGAGTGCAGCACCGAGTGGTAGCTCTGCGGCCCGAAGAACTGCCAGTACAGCGGGAACGCCACCAGCGGCAGCGCCGTCGCCACCGCGATCGCGAGGCCCTTGCCGAGCGGCCGCCAGGCGGCCCGTGCGACATCCCTGCGTACGACGGCGTAGGCCGCGGCGAAGAGCAGCATGCCCATCGCCGCGAGCAGCAGCGGCTCCTCGCCGAGGAAGATCTGGTACGTCGCCATCAGGCCGAGGACGACGCCGTTCCTGACCACCCGCTGCCCGTCGCACAGGCGCAGCGCCCGGTCCACGATCAGCGGGATCATGAACAGGACCAGGAAGTTGGGGTGTGCGTTCCCGTGGCTGATCATCGGGGGCGCGAAGGCGGCGAGGGCCGCGCCGACGGCGGCCGCGCCCCGTCTCCGTACGAGCCGTTTGCGCAGCAGCCAGTACCAGGCCACGGCGGTCGCGGCCAGGCCGAGCGTCATCACGAGCGCGAGCGAGACGGCCGGACCGAACGCCACGGTGACCGGCGTGAACGGCACGGACAGGCCGAGCATGACGGTGTTCGCCATCAGGTTCACGCCGTCCGGAAAGCCCTGTAGATCCGTGAAGAGCGGATTGCGCAGATGCGTCACGTTGGAGGCGGTGACCTGGAAGAACCACTCCCACTGGTTCTGGTCCTGGAGCGAGTCCGGCAGATAGCGGCCGGACGGGCCGGACGGGCTCAGCCACCGGTTCTTGTAGAGGAAGACGGAGAACAGCAGGAACAGCGCCGTGATGGCGACATCCCCGCGGCGCAGTCCCCGCACCCTGAGCCGGACCAGGTCCGCGAGGACCTTGGCGTAGTCGTACGGCCGTACCTTCGAACCCTCCTGGTGCGCCCAGCGGACCGGGACCTCCGCGATCGGCAGGCCCTGGCGGCGCAGTCGGCGGAGCACTTCGACGTCGATGGTCCAGCCGTCGAGGCGGGAGTCCGCGAAGGCGGCGCGGGCGCTGTCGCCGTCGAAGAGCTTGAAGCCGCACTGGGTGTCTCGGATGCCGGGCACCGCGACCGCCCGTATGACGAAGTTGCCCGCGCGGCCGAGGAGTTCGCGCAGCTTGTGCTGGTGGGTCTCGATGACGGCGCCGGGCATGGCGCGGGAGCCGATGGCGGCGGCGTACCCGGCGGCGAGCTCCTTGTCGAGGCGGTCGAGCTCCTCGATGGGGGTGGCCAGGTCGGCGTCGGTGATCAGGACGCGGCGGCCGTACGAGGCGAGCACGCCGCGGCGCAGCGCGTGGCCCTTGCCGCGGTTGCGGCCGCCCGGACCGGCCGTCAGGAGCGTGATGCGGGGGTCGGCGGCCGCGGCCTCGGCGGCGAGTTCGCGGGTGGCGTCGGTGGAGCCGTCGTCGACGACGATCAGCTCCCAGGGGCCCTGGCCGCTCCCGTCGAGGTGGGCGCGGACGGCGTCGAGGGTGGGGCCGAGCCGGTCCTCCTCGTTGTACGCCGGGATGACCACGGAGAGGTCGATCTCGTGGCCCGGCGGCCCGGCCTCCGCAACGGGCTCGGGCGCGGGCTCGGGTGCCACGGTCACCCCAGGGCCAGCCGCTCGACGAGTGCGAGGGAGTGCGTGTTGTACTCCGCCACGATGGCGTGCGCCCGCGCGGCGTCCTGGCACGCGACCGCCTCGACGAGCTCCGTGTGGCGGCACCACAGGCGGCCCTTGAGGTCCGGGGCGCGGCGCAGATGCGGCACCACGAAGACCCACGCCTGGACGCGCAGCCGGTGCAGGAAGTCCGCGAGGTACGGGTTGCCGAACAGGCCG
>NZ_JBSFUT010000063.1:0-28323 GCF_053591935.1 Streptomyces sp. NPDC002851
CATGCGCCATGGTATTGCCCCGTGGCGTTTCACGGCGGCGGCGATGATGCGCAGGCCCGGCCCGGTCGAAGTCGGCCCGCCAGTGCAGCCGCCGCTACGCGGCGGAAGCACTGCCGCGCTCCGCGCGGCAAGTCGGCGGCTCCGCCGCCGACTGCAGCCAACTCCGTTGCCTGTAGTTCGAATTGCTCCGCAATCCGAACCGACGGAATTCTCTCCGCGAATTCCTGAAGGCGGGCTAAAGGCGGGGTTGGCTGAGTCTTCGGCTTCCCATTGCTCAACTGAAAGTCTGTCATACCTTAAGAGAATAAACCCTTCTGATGCCCCGTCTCTTCAAATCAACAAACCCAATATCTCACACCAGAATTGGGCTGCTCAAGAGCGGAAGAGTGGCTCACTGGGCCTTCTCTCCGCGAATTCCTAAGATAGCTACTGGTCCTTGCTCACCGGTCTGGTCTCCCTCCTGCCCGCCACAGCCCTGAACTGCAGCGGGCAGGAGGCACGTCAAGGTCGCCCGAAACCAGGTGCAATCAGCAGCCCAGCTCCCAACACCTCGACCCAGAAATAGAACCACGCCGGATAGAACGCCGACGGACGCTCCGCTACACGGGCCACCAGCCGCCCCAGAGCCATACCCGCGAGCGCCACTGCGGCCGCCAGCACGACCCCCCGTTGCACATCACCGGAGGGATGGAGAGCAGCCCAGCCGAGCAGACTTCCGAACGCGACACCGAAACCACCGTAGACAGCGCGGACCTCGCCACGCGCCTCCGGGGCAGCCAGCTCAATACGGAAAGGACGGAGGAGCGCAGCAGGCGCAACGAGACCGAAAAAACCCATGCCAAGAAAGAAGAAGGCAACGACAGCTATCCAAAGAGAAGACATACCAAGAAGGCTGCCGCCAAAACAACAGCACCTTCAATTACCCCCGAGGTAAAGGACACCCGGGCGCAGCGCCGCCACCCAGCCAAGATGCCACCCGAGTGCACAAGACACACTGCCCCGCCCCGCGAGAGGGCTGAGAGCAACGATTCCATGTGGATCGGGCACGGCATGCCCGATCCACCCATCCAACAGCGAACTCCGACCACCCAACCAGGAGCTAGAGCAGAATGAAATCCTGTGTAACCTGCCGTCAGGAGGCAGGTATCTCTGGCCAAGCCGCAGCAGCCGTACTCCTAAGGGCTCCCAGGACCAAAGGCTGCTGGGCCCAACCGCGGGGACCGTTTCTCGTCGAAGTGACATGCTGGAGACCGCACCGGCGACAGGGAGTCGAGCTCATGCAGTGGACCGTCCATGGCGAACGACAGATCTACAGCAACCCGTGGGTCAACCTATGGCTCGCTGACGTCCAGCAGCCCGACGGTCACCGCTGGGAGCATCACGTCGTCCGCATGCGGCACCTCGCAGTGGCGGCCGTCGTAGACGACCAGAAAAGGGTGTTGATGATGTGGCGCCACCGGTTCATCACGGACACCTGGGCCTGGGAACTGCCCATGGGGCTGATCGAGGCAGACGAAACACCAGCACAAGCAGCTGCCCGCGAGGTCGAGGAAGAGACCGGCTGGCGCGTTGAGGCCGTCAAACCACTGCTGTACGCACAGCCCGCCAACGGCATCACCGACTCGGAGCACCATGTCTTCCGTGCCAGCCGCGCTACCTACGTCGGACCGCCCACCGAGAAGAACGAGGCCGACCGCATCGAGTGGATCCCGCTCTCCGACATCCGCGGCATGATCGACCGCCAGGAGATCGTCAGCAGCGGCAGCCTCGTCGGCCTGCTCTACCTCCTCCTCGACGAAGCAACTCAAGGTTGACCCAGGGTCTCCCTCATCCGCTGCTCGAACGCGATCACGGGCGCCTCAGCGGCGTACGGCGCAAGATGGCGTTGAAATTCGTGGACATGCCCGGCGACGCGTGGGGAGTCAATGACGGAGGCCAGGTCCAGGGCAAGCTGAGCGCTGTGACAGGCGGCGTCGAGCTTGCCCTGCTGGAGCTGAGTACTGGCCAGCCAGAAGGCGTGAAAGGCACGCCCACGCTGCTGGGAGGCCCTTTCCCGGCGAAGGCCCTCGGCGATTAGGGGCTCGGCCCTGCCGGATTCGCCGAGGCGGGCCAGCGCGATCCCGGTGTCCACGAGGAGCTTGGTCTCGTCGAAGTAGCGCACCCAGGGCGGAGCTTCGGCTTCGCGGCCGCGCGCGAGCTCGTACGCGTCCCGGGAACGGTCGATGGCCTGATGGCAGGAAGAAGCGTCGCCCAGGGTGGCGTGAGCAAAAGCTTCGCGCATGTGCAGCATGGACAGCACCAAGGACTGACCGCCAGCGGCGCGCGTGGCGTCCTGCGCCTTGCAGGCGAGAGCGACAGCGTTGGTGGCATCGCCGTCATACGTGGCCTGCAGGCTCATGCAGGACAGCACGTTGGCCATGAACAGGGCATCTCCCTGGCCGTGCGCGAGGTGCATGGCTTGTGTGAAGTAGGTGCGGGCGGTGCTGTACTGGCGAGCATCGAAGTACGCCCAGCCCGCGAGGCGGGCCAACTCTGCCGCCAGCGACTGCAGATCGTGCCGCAGAGCAGCGTCGGTCGTGCGCATGAGCTGGGTGACATAGCGCAGGTGCCCGACCACTGCGGGCCGTAAGGGCGCGCCTCCGTGCTGATCGTCGCGCCGCCAGTAGTCCTCCACGGAAGAGCGCAGGGCCATCAAGGTGGAGTGCGTTACCTGTCCATCGGCCAGGGCCATGAGGTCATCGAACCCTTCTTCGCCGCGAGTGCTCTTCCCCGCGCTCTCCGGCACAGGGGCGACAGCCTGGGTTTGCTGCGGTTCACGCGGTGGGGACGGGATCTCCCAGGGGCGATGGGCGAGACCGAGCATCGCTCCTGGGATGCGGAGCCCGTCGGCTACCCGCTCGATCACGTCGATGTGGGCCAGGCTGCGCTGACCGCTCATGATCTCGCCGACACGACTGGGCGTCATCCCGCACAGTGCCGCGATCCGCGAGGGGTAGATGCCTGCCTTCACCTTGACCAGACGAAAGATGCGGCCGAAGTCCCGGCAGCGGCACGCCTCCCGCCACTCGGGCAGGGACAACAACTCGGAGGGCAGCGGCCGGGGTGTCGGTAGTGCGGGCACGGGTCCCTCTTCCTCGCTCCGCAGAGGCGGGTGGCATGGGGGCAACCGCCAAGGATGTTACCCACGTTGGGTAATCAGCATGACCTGATCGCGTAACCCCCGTCTGCGGTGAGCTGATGGCCCGCACAGACCCCACCAGGAGACGCGATGCCTCCCACGACCACGTCCGGCCAACAGACTGCCCACTCATGGAAGATGCAGTTCACTTCCACACCCAAAAACGTCGCTCTCGTCCGCAAACACGTCGCCAAGGCACTCATCGGCTGGGGCTACCACTCCGACGACATCGACACCGCAGTGCTGATCTGCAGCGAACTGGCCGCCAACGCCGTGCAACACGGGCACCGACGCGGACACCTCTTCGCCGTCCGTATCACCGCAGACGGCTCCCACTGCCTCATCGAGGTCTGCGACCCCAGCCCACGTATCCCCCACTGGGGCGAGGCCAGTGCCGACGACGAACACGGCCGCGGCCTCCAACTCGTCGCCACACTCGCCGAAGAGACCGGACACCACCCCCGCCGCCACCTCGGCAAAACCGTCTGGGCACGCCTCCAGCTCACCACCCCCAAGACAGAAGGGCGCAGTGGCGACTGAGCTGATTGACACGCTCGTGGCGTACGACGCGTGACGCCTTCACCAGCGGTGGTCACACGGCCGGGTCGTCGCCGATCTGGAGTTCGTTCATCCACTCCTGGGCCGCTGCGAGGTTGGGAGCGGTGCCAACCACCTCGTACGCGAAGTCGTCCCACTCCTCCAGGACGCGCGGCTCGTCCGGCCGGAGGTGGCCGGCGCCGCCGTGCACTGGACGGTGGCGCCGGTACTGGTCCATCGGAGGGCGGCGTCGCTTGTTGTACGCGGCGAGCGGATCTTCGGCATCGACACGTGGGACGGCGCGGGACAGCTGGTTTGGTGGTCCGGGTCGGCGGTGCTTGCCCATGCGCCCGATGCTCTCAGGCCGCGATCGTCGTGGGCCGCGAAGCGGCAAGTTCCTTCGCTCGGGTCCGCCCGTCGTTGACCACAGAGGTCTCGTACGGGCGGGCCGCGTCCAGCAGCGTGTTGAGTCGGGACGCGACGAGCGTGGAGTCGACGCGGGCGACTTCGTCGAGCGCCTGCTCGGCTACGGCGGCGCGGATGCTCATCAGCAGCCTCCGTCGACGCTGCAGGCGGCGTCCTGGGCGGTGTCCTGGGCGGTGTCCTGCTGGGCGTGCGCGTCGAGGATCGCCTTGCGCAGCTGGGCTGCGCGTGGGACGCCTTCGATGCGGATGTCGTCAACGAGGACGGTGGGAACGGCCTGGATCCGGTGGGCCGCGGCCTCGCGCAGGGCTTCCTGGTGTTTGTCGTGATACGTGCCGTTTTCGAGGGCGGTGCGGAACTCGGCTTCGTCCAGGCCTACTTCCCCGGCCAGTGCGGTGAGGACGTCGAGCTGTCCGAGGTCCTGGTCCTCCTGGAAGAAGGCACGGAACATCCGGCGCGTGTACGCGGTGCCCTTGCCGTGCTCGGCTGCGTACTGGGAGCCCTCGAAGGCCAGGCGGGTGTAGGGCTGGGGCGAGACGGTGGGCAGGGTGATGTCGATGCCCAGGCGGCGGGCCATCGGGTAGACGGCGCGCTCCCAGATGGCGGGTAGGTACTCGTCCTCCGGGCGCAGGGTGGGCTGGGGGTGGGGGCGCAGCTCGAAGGGCATCCACTCGATCTCGACGTCGATGCCGAGGTCGGTGGTCGCCTCTTCGAGGGGGCCTTCGGCCAGCATGCAGAAGGGGCAGACGTAGTCGGACCAGACCTTGATCTTTACCGGGTCACTCACAGCATCCTGCCTTTCTGGCGGGTCAAGAACTCCTGGAACGGCGCCTCGTGCCCGTCGAGCGGCGCGTGCGTCACCTTGAGCGGCCAGGTGGTGGGGTCGGTGGAGAAGATGGAGTACGAGCTGCTGTAGTCGAAGCCGTAGGCACCGGCGGTCTTCCGGTCGGCCGCGAACACGATGTGCTTGACGTTGAAGTAGAGGGCGGCCATGTAGCACAGGGCGCAGGGCTCGCCCGAGGCGATCAGGGTGGAGCCGACGGTTCCGAACCGGCCGGCCTTGCGTGCCGCGGCGCGCAAGGCGACGACTTCGGCGTGGGCGGTGGGGTCGTTGTCCTCATGGACCCGGTTGAAGCCGGTACCCAGAACGCGGCCGTCGCGGACGACGATCCCGGAGAAAGGGATGCCCCCGTTGGCGACGTGGTCGCGGCTGATCCTGACCGCTTCTTCTATGTGGTCGGTGAGGTGGTCGAGACCGTCGATCTTCATGAGCATTCCGTCCTTGGGAGGTCAGAAGGCACGAAACCTTCAATACAATTGCTTGTACGTGCAACAACAGCTTGCTCCAGAGGGATTCCGGGCGGAGGAGAGGGACGGCCAGGAGCTTGCATGAGCATGTATTCTGATGTCAAACCTCAGCCCCGAAGGACGCGCTCATGGCAACTTCACACCTCACGCCCTCGCGCACCTCCGACCAGGCGATCTGGAACCGCGTGCTGGCACTCCACGCACAGGTCGAGCGCGAGCTCGCCCAGGCCCTGCAGCGCCGCCACGGGATCGGTCTGTCGGAGTTCCGCTCCCTGGAGCATCTCGATCGCTCCTCCACGAGCGAACTGCGGATGCAGGATCTCGCCGATAAGGTCGGCCTCGGCCAGTCCTCCGTAACTCGCCTGGTGGGACGGCTCGAATCCGCCGGGTTCGCCTATAAGGACCTCTGCCCGTCGGACAAGCGCGGCGTCTACGCGGTCATCACGGACGAAGGACGGCAGCGCTTTCAGGCCGCACGCGCCACCTACGCGGAAGTCCTCTCCTCCGCGCTGAACGCCTTCTCCACGGACCCTGACCTCGGCCCCGCCGTCCAGGCCCTGCGCGGAGCCCACGGCTGATCCCCCGGCCGAGGCTGAGCCGACTAGCTGAAATCCGTCGTCAGCGTCATACGGTTTGGGCGTCCCGGGGCCCGCCGACGGTCTCACGGGCGTCCTGCGGACCGTTGACGGGCTCCCGGGCGCTCCGCTGACTGTCGCTGAGCTTGAGCCAGACCACTCCGGCGATGATGACCGCCAACCACAGGGCCTTGGCAGGAGTGAGTGTCTCGTCGAAGAAGACGGGACCGAGCAGTGCTGCGCCGACCGCGCCGATTCCTGCCCAGACGGCGTAGCCGATCCCCACGTCGATCGTGCGCAGTGCAGCGCTGAGTGCGTACAGCGTCAGAAGGAAGAACACGACAGCGACCAGCGACCACGACAGGAGGGAGAAGCCTTGGCTGCCGCCAACGGCGAGCGCGTAGCCGACCTCGAACACTCCGGCGAGCAGGAGCATGAGCCAGGAGTGAGCTGAGCTGCGGTTGGCGTTGGACATGTGCGTGAGTCCTTTCGGTAGAAACAGGTCAGGTGGCGGCGGGATGCTCAGGCGGCACCACTGAGCTGGAGGCCGACGACCCCGGCGATGACGACGGCGATACCGAGTCCCTTGCGCCAGTCCAGGCGCTGGCCGAAGAGCAGAGCTCCGAGAACGGTGATGCCGACACCAGCAACGGACGTCCAGAGGGCGTAGCCGACGCCGACGTCGAAGGTCAGCAGTGCCTTGCTGAGGAAGAAGGTCGCGATGGCACCGCTGAGCAGCGTGCTGGCAGTCCACTTGCGGTTTGTGAAGCCTTCGGCCTTGCCGGCCGCGATGGCGACGGTGATCTCGAAGATGACGGCGATAGCGAGGTAGAGCCAGTGCACGAGGAGTCCTTCCGTTCTATGACAGTCAGGGTTTGCGGGGCTTGGTGCGGCGCAGTTCGGATGAGGGGCGGTCTTTGGGCGCCATAGGTGGCCTGGCGGGCGGCTCGGTGGACGTACTCGGTGAGCGCCGCTTCAGACGGTTGCATGAGGCGACCTCACCACTAATCCTTGCTTGTATCTGCAACTATATCTCTACCGTCCCCGCTCACAGAGGGCGAAGCCGAGCAAGAGCTTGCATGGACATGTATCTAGTTGTCAAATGTGGCTGACACTCGCCGTCGTGCCGGGGCCAATGGAAGGGCTGCGCCCGATCAACCGCGAGCGTCAAAGCCTCGGTACACGCCCTGCACGACTCATGTCCTGTGCGACAGAAGGGCGTTGCAGATCGAGGACGCCGAAGGCCCTCGGGGGCAGGAACACCGCGCACGCACTGCCACGGACACGCCGCCAACTCGCATCCGCTCGCTTGCGTTCTTGGTTCGTTCTTCGTTCTGGTATCAGTTCTGAATCTGCCTCGAATCCGTCTCAGGACGCGGACGTCGGCCGTGTGATGCTGCCGCCACCACGGCGGGGGATTTCATGTGGCGGGAGATTTCGGCCAGTTCTCCTGGGCCGCCTGTGCTGATGACGGCTGCCAGGGCCGCGGCCGCCGGGGTGGTGTCGTGGGGCGTGGGGAGGTCGGCCTGTTTCGCGTGGTGGGCTGCCGTGAGCATGGCTGCTGCTCCGATGGCTTGTGCTCGGGGGTGGGGGTGGCCTTGTCGGGCTGCCGAGCGGGCCGCCTCGTCCCGGATCTCCGCGTCCAGGTACGGAGTGAGCGTCAGCAGGCAGTCGTGGATTTCTGTTTCGCGTTGGGTGAGGCGTAGGGCGGGGCCGGACCACCAGGGGAGTTTGGGGGAAGCGCCTTGTTCTCGGCGGGTGTTGAGGTGCTTGACCAGGGTGTTCAGGCGGCAATACGTCAGCCAGGCGGCCCCGTAGTCCTGGAGGCGGGGGCCCGCTACCGGAAGGAGGAAGCCGGTGGTGACGACCAGGGCGCCGAGGGCCGCCAGTGGGGGTGCCACGGAGGTGTCGAGGACGACCCAGTCGACTCCTGCCCAGGCGGCGGCGACCGCGGTGAGTTTGCTGATGCCGAAGCCCAGGCTCAGTACGAAGCCGATGATGAGGGTGATCAGACCCGCGCGCAGCCATTGGCGTACTTCGCGGCACCAGCGCCAGCACATCGCGATCGTCACGGTGGCGGTGCAGGTGTGCGCCAGGAGGTACGTGAGGACCATTTCTCGGATGTACGGGGTCTGCGCGTAGTACGTGTCCAGGTCCCGCAGGCGTTCCACGGGGGCCTCGCCTGCCGCGAACAGTGCGGGTACGGCGATGATGACCAGGCCGTATGCGATGAGCCAGCGGCGGGTGATGCGGCGTACGTGGGCACGGGGGCCGCCGCGCCAGTAGATGATCAGGAGCAGGCAGGACGCGGAGAAGCCGATGATGATGTCGTAGACCAGCGGGCCGGAGAAGTTGGGGATGCCCGTGACCCGGTTGACCGTGCTGATGGTGGACGGGGCGCCGAAGAGAAAGCCGAGGCCGCCGGTGATGATGATCAGGCCGACGGCGCGCACCATGGGGTTGTGCCAGTGGTGGCGTAGGGCGGGCAGTTTGACCGCTAGTGCGGTGGCGAGTGCGATCGCTGCCAAGTAGTAGGCCGCGTTGTCCATGGCCAGCCAGCCCGGTCAGTCTTGGGTCGGGTTCGGGCTTGGGTTCGGGTTCGCGTTCGGGTTCGGCTTCGAGCTTGGGTTTGTGTACGTGTGTCGGCCCAGGGTTGTTTCTATTCTGCGGCCTATGTCCGTTGAGGCTGATCTGTCCGCCGGGGTCAGGAACTTCTTCAGTGCCGCGGCCAGTTGGAGGCCGAAGGTCTCTGCCTCCTCTTCTTCGCGTCGGTCGAAGTCCGTGCGGGCCGCCATGCCGCGCGGGGCGAGGTGGGCGGCGTCGGCCTTGAGCGTGGAGTGGGTGCCGCGGTGGCCGTTGACCACGTGCCAGACCTCGTGGCCGAAGATCACGAGCCAGTGCGAGGGGCGGTATGTCCGCTCCTCGAGGCAGATCAGGTCGCGGTCCTCCAGGTCGAGCCAGAGGCCGCTGGCGGTGTCCGGTGGGAAGGGCACGAAGCGGTACTCCACGGGGCGGCCGCGGTGTCTGCTGAGGGTGGTGCACATGGCGGCCATGATCTGCTTGGGGTCGGCCGGCCGGTTCGGTTCGAGGTCCGATACCAGGTCGGCGCAGAGTTTGCGCATGGCGGCCTTGTTGCTCACTTCTCTCCCCGGTGGCTGAGGGTTGCTCACTGTAACGCCGGGTCCGTGGCCGGTCCCACCGTCCGGCGCCTGCTCGGAGGGAAGTTGGCGGATTCCTGTCCCAGGGGTCCAGAGGTGCAGGGGTCCCAGGTGGGCGGGGTGCGGCGGCGGCAGGTATGGGCGTGGTGCCGGGGGTGAGGGGTCGGTGTTAGTCTCCGGCTCGTTTCTCGTGGAAGGCGTTGGCCCAGGATGAGCCGCTCCCTGTCCTTACCGGTTTCGCCCCGCCGAGCCGTTGTCATCGGTGGTGGTTTGGCCGGGATGCTCGCGGCCGGTGTGCTCGCCGAGTTCGCCGAGCGTGTCACCGTGGTCGACCGTGATGTGCTGCCCGAGGGGCCGTACGCCCGTAGGGGGCTGCCGCAGGCGCGGCATGTGCACACCTTGTACTCGGGTGGGGTCCGGGCCTTTGAGGAGTTGCTTCCCGGTATCACGGATGGCTGGATCGCCGCTGGTGCGCGGCGGGTTCCGTTGCCGACGGGCCTGGTCGCGTTGACGGCTCAGGGCTGGCTGCGGCGCTGGCCCGAGACGCAGCATCTGGTGGCGTGCAGCCGGGACTTATTGGATTGGGTGGTACGGCGGCGGGTGCGCGGCCACCCCGCTGTGACCGTGCTTCAGCGGCATGCGGTCGTGGGGCTCGAGGGCGATGCGCGGCGGGTGACCGGGGTGCGGGTCGAGGGGCCGTCCGGTGCCGCCGCCACCGAGCCCGCTGATCTGGTGGTGGACGCGAGTGGGCGCGGGTCGCGGGCCGTGGAGTGGCTGCGGGGCGTGGGGGTGACGGGGGTCCGTGAGGCCACTGTCGATTCGGGGCTTGTGTATGCCAGCCGTCTGTACCGTGCGCCGGACGGGGCCGGTGACTTTCCGATCGTCAATGTGCAGTCGGTTCCGGCCGAGCGGGTGCCTGGGCGGACCGCCACCCTCGTTCCCGTGGAGGGCGGACGGTGGCTGGTGACGCTTTCCGGTACGCGGGGTGGGGAGCCGAGTCGTTCGCCCGAGGAATTCGGGGCGTTCGCTTGTGGCGTGCGGCATCCGATCGTCGGGGAGTTGATCGCTCGTACGACTCCGGTGTCGGGGGAGGTCACGCTGTCGCGCAGTACGGTCAATCGGCGCCGGTTCTTCGAGAAGGCGGGGCTGTGGCCCGAGGGGTTCGTCGCGGTGGGCGATGCTGTGGCGACGTACAACCCGCTGTATGGGCAGGGGATGTCGGTGGCGGCTCAGGGGCTTGTGGCGTTACGGGATGCGTTGCGGGGTGGGTTGCGGGGTGGGTTGCGGGGTGGGGGGTTCGCCGAGGCGGGGTTCGCGCGGCGGGTGCAGCGGTCGATCGGCCGTATCGCTGATGTCGCGTGGACGTTGGCCACGTCGCAGGACATTCTCTATCCGGGGGCCACGGGGCAACAGCCGCCGCCCGGAATGCAGTTGATCAATCGGTACGTGGATCGTCTTGTGCGTACGGCCACGGGGCGGGCGGTCGTGACGCGGGCGTTTCTCGATGTGCTCACGTTGTCGAGGCCGCCCCGTGTGTGGCTGCATCCCGATGTCGCGCTCGGGGTGTGCCGTGGGCCGGGGCGGGTGCCGCTCGAGGGGCCGCCGCTGACTTCGGCCGAGCGGAAGGTGCTGGCTTCGGGAGGTTAGTCGGTCCTGTGGTCGATGGCCTCCCGTAGCTGCTCGGTGGCCGGGGGCTCGGTGTCCTCTGGACCTTCGGTGGCCTCGGGGCCCGCAGCCAACTGGCTTTCTGAAGCTTCGAGTTGGCCTCCAGTGACTCTCGACTCGGCCGCGGCCCGCCCGTGAAGCGCCCGTAGTAGCGTGATCGATTCGTTCGGCGCCGTCGCCGAGGTTCGGGATGGGTGATGGGTGGGGGTGACCTGCCCGCTCATGTGCCCTGCCGCGTCCTGAGAGGGTGGACAGACTTGACTGAATTCGTACGGGACGTCGCGAACATGGGCCGCGAGACCATCGACGTCGTGGGGGCTCGTACCAACAATCTCCGGGATGTGTCCGTGAGCATCCCCAAGGGGTGCGTCGTCGCCTTCACCGGGGTGAGCGGCAGCGGCAAGACCTCGCTGGCCATCGACACCCTGCACAACGAGGCCCAACTCCGGTATCTGGAGGGGCTTTCGCCGTTCGTACGGCAGTACATCACCCAGCGCAACCGGCCGAAGGTCGACCGGGTCCTGGGGCTCGGCGCGACGCTCGCGGTCGACCAGCGCCGACTCAACCGCAACCCGCGCTCCACGGTCGCGACGATCACCGGTATCGACGGGCACCTGGGGCTGCTGTATTCGCGGCTGCCCGGGATCGGCGCGGACTCGGACTCGGGCTCGGACTCGGACGCTGGAGACGGAAGTGAGGGTGCGGGTCCGCTCACGACCTCGCACTTCGACCGGCACTCGCCGGAGGGCGGCTGTTCCGCCTGCCACGGCGTGGGCGGGCGCTGGCAGGCGCAGGAGGACCTGATCATCACCCACCCGGAGCTTCCGCTCTTCGACGGGGCCTCGCCCTGGTACGCGAAGTGGCGGTCGGGCGAGCACGCCTTCGTACCGGCGCTCGCCGAGAAGCGGGGCGTGGACCTCGGTCTGCCGTGGCGGTCGCTGCCCGAGGAGTTCCGTCACTGTGTGCTCCACGGCACGGGTGATGAGAAGATCGAGGCGACCATCGACATGCCGAACAAGAACGAGACGGCGTCGATGACGTACACCTCCACGCAGCCGCTGCGCGGCGCGCTCGCCGAGGTGGAGCGGGTGTTCACGAACGCCCAGACGCCCACGGCCAAGCAGCGCTATCTGCCGTTCATGCGCAAGCAGCCGTGCGCGGCCTGCGGCGGCAGTGGGTACGACCGGGTGGCCCGGTCCATCAGCCTCGGCGGGATGACGTATCCCGAACTGCTCGAGGTGGAGGTACGCGAGGTGCGCGCCTGGGCGGGGCGGGTGTCCGACGAACTGGGCGCCGCGCAGCGCTCGGTGGGCGAGCCGCTGCTTCAGGATCTGTCCCGCAGGCTCGGGGTGCTCGACCGGCTCGGCCTGGCCCACCTTCAGCTGTCCCGGAGCGCGGCGTCGCTGTCCGGCGGCGAGCTGCAACGGACCCGGCTCGCGGCGCAGCTGAGCACCGAGCTGAGCGGCATCATCTTCGTCCTGGACGAGCCCGGGACCGGCCTGCACCCGGCGGACAAGGCCCATCTGCTCGATATCGCCCTGGAGTTGCGGCAGGCGGGCAATACGGTGCTGCTCGTCGAGCACGACCCGGAGCTGATCTCCAAGGCGGATTGGGTGATCGACATGGGTCCGGGCGCGGGCCGCCTCGGCGGTGAGGTCCTGGTGTCCGGACCGCCCTCCGACGCGGCCGCCCACCCGACGTCGCTGACCGGCCGCTATCTGGCGGGGGACGGTCCGCGGCTGCGGCGCCGCCGCCGCCCGGTCGGGGACGGCACCGGCTGGGTGGAGCTGCACGGTCTTCGGGCGCACAACGTGACCGCGGGCCGGGTGCGGTTCCCCGCCGGACGGCTCACCTGCCTGACCGGGGTGAGCGGCAGCGGCAAGAGCAGCCTGCTCGGCGCGCTCGGGGCGGGTGTGGAGGCGGCCCTGAACGGTTCGGCGGTCGACACGGTGCGGAAGGTGACCGGCCTCGACCCGTTCAGCTGGGTCGCCGTCGTCGACCAGGAGCCGCTCGGCCGTACGCCGCGGTCCAATCCGGCGACGTACAGCAAGGCGTTCGACATCGTCCGCAAGCTGTACGCCGAGACCGACGAGGCCCGCAGGCGCGGCGTCAACGCCTCCTGGTTCAGCTTCAATACGGGCGGCGGCGGCCGCTGCCAGACCTGCACCGGGTACGGGCGCAAGCTGGTCGACATGCACTTCCTGCCGGACGTGTGGGTGGTCTGCGACGCGTGCGAGGGCCGCCGCTACAAGCCGGAGGCCCTGGAGATCACGTACGAGGGCCTGAGCATCGACCAGGTCCTCGAACTGACCATCGCCGAGGCCGTGGAGCGGTTCTCCGGGCCGCGGCAGCTCGCGGAGACCCTGGAGGCGTTGAACCGGGTCGGGCTCGGCTATCTGCAACTCGGGCAGAGCGCCACGGAGTTGTCCGGCGGCGAGGCACAGCGGCTGAAGCTGGCGTCCGCGATCCAGCGGGGGGCGGCGAGCCGCAAGGCCGGTCTCGTCGTCCTGGACGAGCCGGTCTCGGGCCTGCACCCGTCGGACATCCAGCGCATGGTGGACGCGCTCGACGTGCTGCTCGACTCGGGCAACACGGTCGTCGTGGCCGAGCACGACATTCCGGTGGCCGCGTCCGCGGACTGGGTGATCGACCTGGGTCCGGGCGCCGGTCCGGCCGGGGGCGCGGTGGTCGCGGAGGGCACGCCGGAGACCATTGCCGCGGCGGACACGCCTACGGCCGGGTTCTTCCGGCGGCATGCGGCGGGGTTGCCGCTGCTTGAGGTGGGGGAGGCGGCGCGCTGCTGAACCGTGAACGTGGCCGCGAGGTCTGCGGTCGCAGGATTCCGGGCCTCGACGAACTGAACTCGTCCACCGTGCGCCGCTTGCACGGTGGACGAGTTCGTTGTGGGGGCCGTCAGGTCGCCAGGAGGCCGATGCCCAGGGTAAGGACGCCGTAGGCGAGGGAGGCGGCGCCTGCCCAGAGGATCCAGATGAACTGGTTGGGCCGGTTGATCTCGCCCTTGCCCATGGAGGAGGCGAAGAAGCCGCCGGACATCAGGATCGCCGCCAGAGGCACGGCGATCCGGGCGGACCAGCCGAGGAAGCCGTCGAGCGACGAGGCGTCGGCGAGGACCTGAACGACCAGGGCGAGGGTGACCAGGACACCGGCGTGGGCGTGGCCGGCGCGCGCGAAGTTCTTCTGGAAGTCGGTGAGCGGGACGGAGCCGCTGACGACGCGGACGAGGAAGGTGCCGCCGAACTCGATGGTGACGATGGTCAGCAGTACGACGCCCGCGATGATGCGGCTCGCGTCGCTGAGGGCCAGGGTTTGCAAGGGTCCTCCAGGGTCGGGGGCAGGGGCTTCAGGCCGTGTCGGAGTCCTCTTCGGGGCCGGAGTTCGCTCCGGGTTCTTCTTCGGACTCCAGCCGTTCCGCAGCCCATTGGGCCCAGTCGGCGATGGCGGTGGAGATGCGGACGCCCAGTTCGGCGGCGTACGAACCGAAGAGGTGGGGTTCGGAGGCGGTGAGCATGTCGCGCAACTCGCCGAGCTGCTCGGCGCGCTGGCGGTAGTACGTCTCCTCCGTGCGGGCCAGACCGGCCGCGGCCCCGGGGCCGAGGGTGGGCATCAGGAAGGCGCGCAGGGCGGTCTCGTTGCGCACCGTGCGGCCTGGCTCCACATCGGTGAGCCAGTGGCGTAGCTCTTCGTGGCCCGCGTCGGTGATCGCGTAGCGCTTGCGGCCGCGGGGGCCCTCGTCTTCGACGGTGATGAGTCCGGCGTCGGCCATGCGGGCCAGCTCCGGGTACACCTGACTGTGCTTGGCGGACCAGACATGGCTCAACGTGTCGGCGAAATCCCTGGTCAGGTCGTAGCCGCTGGACGGTCCCTTGGCGGTGAGCAGCCCGAGCAGGGCCATACGCAGGGACATGGGCGCTCCGGTTCTTCCTCGACTTCACATGAAGCTTTGACAGGCATGAGTAGACACTGTCAGCTTCAACATGTCAAGCTTTACATGTCGACTCTGAGGGGTGGCCCGGAACGCTCGCCCCGCCCGGGCCGATCGGTTCCCCGATGCATCCAGCCGCAGGCCGCTCCCTTTGCGCGCGGCCGGGATGCTCTCCGGACCGCCGGACGAGCTGGCGGAGTGGCTGATCCACGAGTCCCGTGCGGGGCGTCCCAAGGCCCAGATGGAGCTGTTCGCGGCCGCCGAACTCACCACTTCTGTACGGCCGTTGGACCTGCCGCGCATGCAGGAGGACCGGGCCGTCACCGCCGAGCACGTGCTGCTCGGGGTCGTCGGCGTGACCGAGAAGTCGGGTACGGCGAGCCCGGGGGGGATCGCGGTGCCCGTCCTCGCCGTAGTCGCGCGGGTGGCCCTCGTCCTGGTCGAAATGCGGGCCCGCGTATCGATGTTGAACGTACGCATGTTGAAGTCAGCGCGGTCGAGCCGCCACCCACCGCTCCCTCGGCCGCAGTGTACGGCTCGGTGTCGATCCTGCCTCCGGGGCGCCCCGTACGGGCCCCGGAGCGGCCGCCGTTCGACTGGGTCACGCACTAGGAGGTCACGGCGAAGCTCACACCGGACGCCGTCGCCCAGAAAGCACCTCGCACCTGGACTCAAGGAATTCGGCTTCGAGGCTCCAGTCAGCCGCTTCAGCTTCGGTGAACTCGGCTCCTCCGTCTCGGCGCGGGTCAATCGGGCTCTGGGTTGCCGGGCAATCCGGGCCACCGTCCCGGCAGCGGGTGGTCGGCATCCGGCACGTGAGCGGGCCCCCTATGCCTCTCCCCCATCGCATCCCGCCTCTTCCTCCCCCGTCGCATGCTCTCGCGATTTACCGCGGTAAATCCGGAGCCCTGGCTTCCAGCTCCTGTGGCTGCTCAACCAGCGGTGCCGTTCTTCAACGACGCCAGCGCGCTCTCCTACCTCAACACCAAGATCAGCCTGGGCGCGATCATCGGCATGGCGAAGCGGCACCCCCGCCGTCCAGGAATACATCGGAACGTCCGCGACAACGAGAAGAGACGTGATCATCGCGGGCGAACTGCCGGTCTCGGGCTTCCTGCGGTTCCACTCGGGCATCGACCTGGCCTTCCCGTACATCATCGAGGCCAACATGGTGAAACCGGGGGGCCTGAGCTACCACCAGCTCGCCGCGGGCGAGGACCGCTCCTCCGAGGTCGTCAACACCGTGCTCGCCGCAGTGCGTTCCGCCGGGAAGCTGAAGTGACCGCCCCGCCCGAGCCCGAGAGCGTGACCGGTGTCTGTGCGGCTCTCGACCCGCGGCCGTCGACGAGTGGACGGAGTTCGCGCGGAACGGCACGGCCGAGACGGACCGCAAAGAGTTCACGGAGGCGCCGCACCGCCCGCGCCGGCGCCGTGTGGCGACCGCGTTCATGCGGCCCGATCTGGTGTGAACACGGACGACGGCCCGAAGCTGGTCGAGCTGAACGTCGCCACCTCGCTCGGCGGCCTGGGCACCTGCGCGCCCTACGCTGCAGCGACCCGACGCTCCGCGTACGCCCTGCTCCTGCGGGAGTGCGGCCTGTATATGGACTCCCCCGACACTTCACGGGTGTGGCTGGACGTCTTCGGGAGTCTGGTCGAATGGCACGGCGAAGGGCCACTGCATATCTTCGAGGAGTGCGCGGCCGGGCTGCTCTCCCCACAGGAATGCGAGCCGGTCGCCTGGCACGTCCCGGAGACCTTCCGGCTGCGCCCCAAGCGGCGCGTGCCATCGGCGGGCGTGGAGTTGCCGGGCGTGGAGTTGCCGTGCGTGGAATCCTCCGCCCGCGAGGTCGTACTCGCCCCGCTGGTATTCGGCGGCTCGCTTCGCCGGGACGTTCCTCCGGCAGGCGCTGCCCAGGACGAAGCTAGCGATCAACGCGACCAGTGGCTCGGAGGCGGCCGGGATGTTCTGTCTCCGGGACTGACCGCGCGGCCGTCCCGGCGGCCTGCCGCGCGGCGGGCCGCCGGATCCGGATCAGTCAATGCCGCGGACGACATGGGGCTCGGACTCGTCGTCGTCCGTGCCCGCAAGGCGTAGGGGCGGGGCGGTGGTCGCGACGTCGTGGTGGGGTGTGGGTGGCTCCTCTTTGTTCTCGTACACCGGGTACTCCCCTCGTCCGAGGTCCCGCTGCGGCGGGACCTGTGCTGATCCGGCCACTGTCCCGAGGGGCGGTCAAGAGTCGCTGGAGGACCGGTGAGTAGGGGGTGCTCGTTTTACCGCGGTAAAACGCGACGGGGTGCAGCGAGCTGACGGACGGGCAGCACGGGCGGCGACGGCGGGCCTTCGGACGGGGGTGCCGGACTCGCCGTTTTTACCGCGGTAAAAACGGAACCTCTGCGACCGGTTCACCGAGGGAGTAGAGAGCCGAAGCCCCCGGAACCCGCCCCAGACCGCGCCGTTTTACCGCGGTAAAACGAGACGCCCTCGAGAGTCGTCGAGTACCTCTGGTCCCATCCGGACAAAACGCCCGCCACCCGGTCGGTGAAGCCGTAGGCGTCTGCGATGATGCTCCCGCCCGAAGTACCGGAAACCACGGGAAGCAAACGGAGCATCACATGCCAGCTTCTGTCTATGTCGTGTCCATCGACCCACAGGCCTCCACGGTCTGGTGGGCGAACCGGATCACCGACCTGCCGTTCGACTTCTCCCAGGAGCACGAGACTCCGGAGAACCTCGCCATTCTCAAGGACACCGGCGCCAAGGTCCATGTCGTCGCCAATCAGAAGGGCGGCGTGGGCAAGACGACCACGACCCTCAACCTCGGCGCCATCGTCTCCGACACGCTGAGGGGCAAGGACAAGGGACTCCAACACGTCTTCATCGACACCCCGGGCAGCCTTCAGGACGAGAACCTGCTTCTGGAAGCCCTCAAGTACGCCCATGACGTGATCGTCCCCATGCCGCCGGAAGGGCTCGCCTTCGACCCCACCGCTCGCACCATCCAGAAGGTCATCGAGCCTTCGGGGTTGCCCTTCCAGGTCATCGTCAACAACTGGGACCCGCGCGACGGGACCGCCGACCTCGAGGACACAAAGGCATATATCGACGCACAGGGCTGGCCGCGCGCCGACGCCGTGATCCGCCGCTACAAGGTCCACACCCGGGCCTCCGTGGAGGGCAAGGTCGTCACGCAGTACCCCAAGAACCGCGTCGCCATGGAGGCGCGCGAGGACTTCTTCCGCCTGGCTCTCGAACTCGGTTACGGAGGTCGCGCCTGATGGGTCGACGGACCAGTCTCGCTTCCCTTGCCGGGGCCAAGGTCGACGACGTTCCCGGCAGGAGCGATCCGCTGCTGCTCTCGCTGCCCCTGGAGAAGCTGATCCCGACACGGTTCAACCCCCGCCGGAACTTCGGCTCCGAGGAGCAGCTGCGGGAGTTCGGCCTGAAGCTCAAGCAGAAGCAGCTCCAGCCCGCCGTGGTCGTCTCCCGCTCCGGATATCTCAAGCTGTGGCCGGAGGAGTCCGAGCGGATCGGCGATGTGCCGTACGTCATCGCCAACGGGGAGCGGCGCTTCCGTGCCTCGCTCCTGGTCGGCCGGACCACCCTCGACGTGGTGCACCACGAGGAGGTGGCCAACTCCCGCGCCGTGTTCCTGGACGCGGTGCTCTCCGAGAACAACGACCGCGAGGACCTGGACCCGATCGAGCGGGCCCTGGGCATCGAGACGATGGTGGTCGAGCTCGGCGGGGCCGACAAGGTCGCCAAGCACTACGGGAAGTCCTCGGCGTGGGTCAGCAATCAGCGCAAGCTGCTGCGGCTCACGCCGGAGCTTCAGGAACTGGTGAGCACGGGGGAGCTGTCCATCCGGGTGGGCCGGGAGATCGCCGGTCTTCCGCCGGTGGAACAGGAGCGCGCCTGGCAGTTGGAGCTCGACCGCCGCGCCGCGGTCCTGGCCGCTCCGCGCACCCGGCGCTCGAGGGAGGAGCCCGCGGAGGTCCCGCAGCAGCAGACCCGGCAGCCCGAGCCGGCACCCGCACCCGCACCCGCGGTAGCCACCCCGGACACCCCTGCCGCGCCCGCCGCCTCCGCCGCTCAAACCGCCCCGGAGCCCGCCCAAACGCCCGCTCCCCCGGCTCCCTCCGAGCCGGTACGTCCGGCCGCTGAGGCCGCCCCACAGAGCGCGCAGGACGACGCCTCTCCGTCCGGCCGGTCGGCCGCCGGAACCGAGCAGGGGAGCACCCCGCAAAGCCCGGCGCCCGCGGCACCCGCACCCACCGCCGTACGCCGCGAGCACGCACACGCGGGGGAGCGGCCCGAACCCCTCCCGGACATCGCCACGGTCAGCGCCATCCCGTGGCGCAGCCCCGAGACGGTGTTCCAGACGATCCGGCACTGGATGACCCCGGAAGACCTGCACTCGCTCTACAAGTTGATGCGGGAACACATCCAGGACGCCTGACGCCCGTTGGCGCAAACGGCACCCCGCACGGCCCCGGTCTCCTTATGGAGGCCGGGGCCGTTTTCGCAGGTCAGCAGCGGTACGAGAAGGGCTGCGGGGAGGACGAGCACGAGAGGTCGTGCGGGGTGCCGCAGCACCCCGGAGCGCGCTTGTCACCAGTCTGGTGACACCTGAGGCATCCTGGGGGACATGCCAGCCGGACGCCCCCATCCCCTCGGCCCTGTCTCCGTACCGGAAGTCGTCGCCGCCCTGTACCAGTTGCACGACCGCGCCGACGACCCGTACAAGGACCGTTTCCCGGCGCCGGAGGACATCGTCGGGGTGCTCACGTACACCGCCCGTCATGTCTCGGCGCTGCGGGATCCCGAGGCCCGGGCGGAGAGCACCCGGCTCCGGCTGCTGCTCGTGCGTCAACTCCGGCAGGCCCTTGACTCTCACGAGTTGAAAGCGATCCGGGATGGACGAGAAGTCAAGGTCGGAAAGCGTCAAGTACTCAGTTGGGCGACCCTGGCGCCGATGATGGGCGTCGACAGCCGGAACGGCGCGCTCCTGCGGGCCCAGCGGCTCGAGGCGGCGGCCGAACTGGAGCCGGGGGAGCGGCGTACGCCCGAGGCGCTGCGTCAGAGGCGTCGTGAGGCCCAGCGGGTCGCGGAGCGGCACGAGGAGCTCGTACGGGCTCTCATGCGGCTTCTGAGGGCCCGTACGGCCCTTCTGACGGATCCGGACATCGACGAGGACCTGGACGATATCGCGGGCCTGCTCGGCGTACGGAAGCCCACGGCCCGGCAGCGGGCGTCTCTGGCGGCTCGAACACGCCTGGTCCTGCGGGAGGTCGAGGCCCTGGCAGCGGAGCGCGGGCGCCCGGAGGCAGGGACCCCGGAGGCGGAGCGCCTGCTGCGCCGGGTCCGGGACCTGACGGCGAACTGAGCCTGCGGGTGGGCGGGGAGGGTCCGGGCCGGGGAGCGACCGAAGCTACTGAAGCGACTCAAGCGACCGAGTTCCGCGGTTGCGGGCGGACGCACGGCAGGGGCGAAAGGTTGCCCGGCAGTGGGTCGCTTCGGTCGCTTGAGTCGCTTCAGTAGCTGTTCTTCGGACGTTCTTCAGTCGCTGCTTGAGTCGCTGTCTCTGCCCGACTGAGTCCCGCTGGAAGCCCCTTGGAGCGGACAGCGACTGAAGAACAGCGACCGAAGAGCTCTTCAGTCGCTGCGTCGCTGTCCGAAAAACCCCAGGTCAGAGGGCATCTAACGAGAAAACAGCGACCGAAGCGACTCAAGTTCCGGGTATGTCAAACGTAACGCGCGTGCGCGCGCGTGCGCGTTGGCGTCATATATAGAGTCGCTGAGTCGCTTCAGTCGCTGTTTTGGTCGTTGTAAGGCTCTGACCTGTGGATTTAGTGAGACCGAAGAACAGCGACTGAACGTGCTTCAGTCGCTGCCGCCGAAGTTGAGTCGCTGTTGGCTCCATCATCGACACGATGTGCGGGCTTTGGCCTCAGGTGCCCCACGAGCCGCCAGGACTTCGCTAATCTATGTCCGTCGTTGAGTCGCTTCGGTCGCTGATAGGGGAGCTAAATGCCTGCTGAGCTGCGTTTTTCGCGCAGCGACTCACGGCAGCCCGGCCCTGCTCGTTCAGTCGCTGCTTCCCTGTCCACGGCCAGGTGGTGCGCGAGCCGGGGCTGGCCCGTCTTCCCGCTGGCCGCCGGGCGCAAAGTCCCGGCCGCCAACTGCGAGTCCTGCCGCAGGCCCGGGCACACGCACCGCGACTGCGGCTGCCGCGCCGAGGGCCGCTGGTGCCACGGGTTCCACGCCGCCACCCTCGACCGGGCCCGGATCGACCGCTGGTGGGGGAGCAACCCCGCCATGGGCGTCGGGGTCTCCTGCGGTCCCGCCGGGCTCGTCGTCGTCGACGTCGACGCGCACCAGCAGCCCGTGCCGAGCCGGGACCGTCTTCTGCCGGGCATTCACATCCCGGACGAGGTCGACCTGATGGGCCTGGCGAACGGCTACCACACGCTGGCCGTCCTGGCCGCCCTGCGAGGCGTCGTGAGTCCCTCCGAGGACGAGAGCACGCTCCGGGTGCGCACCCCCTCCGGCGGGATGCACGTCTGGTACCGGACCGTCGACGGCCGTTCCTGGCAGTGCTCCACCGGGACCAGCACCCGCCGCGCACTCGCCTGGCAGGTCGACATCCGCGCCCACGGCGGCTACATCGTCACACCGGGCACCACTACGCCCGACGGCGCCTACACGCCCGTAGGGCCCGTACGAGAGCCCGCCCCGCTGCCCTCCTGGCTGGCTCAGGAGCTCGAGCGCACCGGACACCTCCCTGCGGTGCCCGCGCCGCGTCCTGTGCCGCCACGCGCCCGTCAGGCGGTGCTCGCGGCGGGTGGCGGCCGCGACCGGGCCACCAGGACGCTGCTGACCGTGCTGACCGAAGTCGCCGACTGTGCCAAGGAGTCCGAGGGTGCCGCGTTCTCGGAGAAGCTCAACCGGGCCGCCTACACCCTGGGCGGTCTGGTCGCCGCGGGTCGGCTCGACCACGCAGAGGCCGAGCGGGTTTTGGCCGAGGCCGCCGAGCAGGCCCGCCCGGGGCAGACCCGGCGGGCGGAGCAGATCATCCGCAGTGGCATGAGCGCCGGGCTGCGACGCCCCCTGGATCCCGGGAGCCGCTCGTGACGCCGTCCCCGCACCAGGATCAGGACCAGAACAACGCCCTCTTCGACTTCGACGCGGAGGCCGTCGCGGCCCAGATCCTCGCCCGCTCCTCCGCGGGCCCCGTGCCCTCGCAGGCCGGTGAGGCCTCCGCCCCGGACGCTGCCGCGGACTCCGCGCCTGAGACCGTGGCGACCCCGGACGGGCTCGTCCCGGACACCCTCACCGACCGTGGCAACGCCAAGCTGTTCGTGAAGTTGTACGCCGCCGACTACCGGCATGTGCCAGGACTCGGCTGGTACCGCTGGGACAGCACCCGCTGGCAGATCGACGACGACGACACGGTGATGTGGGCCGCCGGTGATCTGGCCGAATCCATCGCCGGGACCGACCCGCGCGGCCTGCACACCACCTCGGCTCTCCAGAAGCACCGCAAACGCGCCCTGAGCACCTCCGGCATGAACGCGATGCTGACGCAGGCCAAGTCCGCGCCGGGCATGGTGCTCAACGCGGCCCGCCTGGACGCCGACCCGTACGTCCTGTGCACCCCCGCGGGCATCGTGGACCTGCGCACCGGCCTGCTGCGCACCCCGGACCCCAACAAGGACTTCCACTCGCGCTCCACGTCCATGGGGCCCAAGCAGATGCCCACGCCGCGCTGGAACCGCTTCCTCGGGGACACCTTCGGCAACGACGCCGAGGGCACCGAGATGATCGGGTTCCTGCACCTGCTGCTCGGCTACTCGGTCACCGGGGACGTCGGCGGCCAGGTCATGCCGTTCCTCTTCGGTGTCGGCAAAAACGGCAAGTCCGTACTCCTGGACGTCCTGATGAAGCTCCTCGGGGACTACGCGGACGCGGCGCCCCCCGGCTTCCTGATGGCACGACCGTACGAAGGACATCCCACGGACCTCGCCGAACTCCACGGCCGCCGGGTCATCGTGTGCAGCGAGGTCAAGCCGGGGGACCGGTTCGACGAGGCGCGGGTCAAGCTGCTCACCGGCGGCGACCGGATCAAGGCCCGCCGGATGCGGCAGGACTTCTTCAGCTTCGAACCGACCCACAAGCTCTGGCTGCTCGGCAACCACCGGCCCGAAGTCGGCACCGGCGGCTTCGCGTTCTGGCGCCGGATGCGGCTCATCCCGTTCGAGCGGACCGTCCCCGACGACCGCAAGATCGATAACCTGGCCGACATCCTCGTCACCGAGGAGGGCCCGGGCATCCTGAACTGGCTGATCGAGGGCGCCCGTCGCTACCTCGGCGGCGACAAGGACCTCACCGGCCCGGAGCGGGTGCGCATCGCCACCACCGCGTATGCGGAGACGGAAGACCATACCGGCCGTTTTCTCAGCGAAAGCTGCATCCTTCACCCGGATCAGCGGGCAGAGCAGGCACGGCTGTATGCGGCGTACAAGAGCTGGTGCCAGAATGAGGGGGCGCCGGCCATGACGTCCCGCTCCTTCGCAGCTCGCGTACGCGAGACGATCGGGCTCGCGTCCCCGAAGCAGATGATCCTGTCGAACCAGCGCAAGTACTACCCGGGCATCGGACTGCTTGCCGATGAGGAGGATGCCTGATGGTGGTATCAAGCCAAGGGAGGCGACGGACGGTGTGCCTGGGTGCCATGGCTGTGCAGGCTGATGGGTATCTGAACCCTGAAGCCACGCGTGAGGCGTCGGAGTTGGCACGAGAAGGTAGGACAGCATGAGCGCCCTCATCACTGAGGACGAGATCCGTGAGGAGACGGAGATCGTCTGGCTCGAAGACGCCATGGCGCTGGATTACGTACGGCAGAGCCTCGACCGGCTGCCCACCCGCAGAGGCCGCCCGGCCTACCACCGCGACGGCCGGATGGTCGGATACGCCCTGCTCGGCCCGGGCGCCAAGGCGTCCCGCTCGTCCGGCACCTTCCGACGCCGGGTGTTCTGGCTGCTCCCGCACGACCGCGACACCGAGCCCAACGGCCTGTACGTCACCGGGGCGCCCGCCGAGGCCGTCGACCCGCGCACCCTGGCCCCGGGCACCAAGGGGTACAAGACCGAGCGTTCCGAGGGCGGTCCGCCCTCGTCGGCGATGCAGGAGCTGGGGATAACGCTGCCGCTCTGAGGCGTCGCTCTCAGGCGCCGCTCTGACGGACTCCGCGCGGCCGATTCCGGCACCCGGCACCCGGTGGTGACACTGATCGTCGTCGTGGGTGCGGAGCGCGGTCAAGGCCGGACGGCGGGGCGCGTACGACTACGGCAGGTACGGCAACACGCGCACCTCGGTGGGCGCGCGCGTGGTTGGCCTCTTTTTCGGCCGTTCCGTTCTCCGGCTTTTCCGTTCTTTCTGCTTCAGCCGCCGACCGTCTCCAGCGGCTCATCGGGGGCCCGCCGGGCCATCTCCTCGTGCACCGTCTCGCCCCGGTCGCCGCTGAGGTCCAGCGACGCGAGTACCGAAGAGATCACGACATTCGGCAGCAGATGGCGCAGGAGTTCGGAGATGCGGTCGCCGAGGTCCGTGTAGTCGCTGAGGGTCTGGGACATGGCCTGGACGCCCGCGAAGGAACCGACGACGACGCGCGCCGTTTCTTCCGGGACCACATGGGGGAGGAGCTCACCCTGGTCCCGTGCCGCGTCGAGGAGTTCGAGCATGATCTCGCTCCAGCGTCGGAATGGGCCACTCCGGTCCAGATCGGCGGCTTGTTGGTTAAGCGTCAACCAAACCCCGGCGCGAACCATCGGGTCGGTCTGTAGCCGGTGGACGTAGAGCATGATCACGTCCACGAGTTCCTGCATCTTGCAGGAGCGCGCGGGCACCGGCGCCTGCGCGTCCTGAGCGCTCAGCACGCCCTGCGCCAGGTGCTCCTTGGACTCGAAGTGAAAGTACAGGGCCCCCTTGGTAACGCCTGCAGTGGAGAGGATCTCGGCGATCGTCGCTGCCTGGTAGCCGCGCTTCTCGAAGACCGTAGCGGCCGCCTCCAGGATCTTCTGACGGGTACGGATGGCCCGGTCCTGCTTCGCCATGTCTCCTCCTTTCCTGCCGTGTGGCTAGTGTTGCGTACCTCATGGATCCGGCAAGACCCATGCAAAGAAACCGACGAGTTTGTATGTTACTGCGTGTACCTGCCTTCTACCTAGGGGGGCATGTGCGACGTTCACACGATCTTCGGGGAGACTGAGGTATGACCCGAGCAACGCCAGCGATCTTGGTGACGGGAGCGACGGGCACGGTCGGACGCGAGGTGTTGCGGCGGTTGCCCGCCGACAGCCCGGTGCGGGTACTGACCCGGAATCCGGAACGCGTTGGCCCCGTAGGGGAGGGGGCCGAGGTGATGGCAGGGGACTATGCGGACCCCGGCTCCCTGGAGCGGGCGCTGCGCGGAGTGGACCGGGCCTTCCTCGTCACGGCCCGGATCGGCGGTGACGACGACGCGCGCTTTCTGCGGGCGGCGCGTTCCGTGGGCGTACGCCAGGTGGTGAAGCTGTCGGCGGCCGCGGTGTGCGACCCCGAGGCGGACGATCTGATCACCCGCTGGCAGCGGACGTGCGAGCGGCAGTTGCGGGAGTCGGGGCTGGCGTGGACGCTGCTGCGCCCGCGGTCCTTCATGTCCAATACGTTGTCGTGGGCGCCGCTGATCGCCGCCGAGCAGCGGGTGTCCGCCTTGTACGGGGAGTCGGCCAACGCCTGTGTGGATCCGCGGGACATCGCGGAAGTCGCGGTGCGCGCGCTCACCGAGGACGGGCACGAGGGGGTCGCGCACACCCTCACCGGGCCGGAGCCCATCAGCGCCGTCCAACAGACGGAATGTCTCGCCGAGTTGCTGGGGCAGCCACTCGCCTTTGAGGAACTGGATGTGGCGCGGGCGCGGGAGCTGTATCTGCGGCGCTACGACCTGGAGCTGGCCGACGCGCTGCTGCGCAGCGCCGAGCGGCAGCGGGACGGCGCCAAGTTCCAGGTGGAGAACACGGTGTTGCGGGTGACGGGGAGTCCCGCACGGTCGTACGCCCAGTGGGCCGCGGACCATCTGCGGGCCTTTGAGACGGCGGGCCGTGAGGCGGCGGCCGTGACTCTTTGAGGCAGTGGCCGTTTTACCGCGGTAAATCAGCTGGGGCGGCAGGGAGGGCCGGTGCGAGTGGCGGGAGGCCGACCCGGAGCCGGTGCAGCGGCGCGCACACCCGGAGAGGAAGGACCAAGCCCATAGGGACGGGCCCAGTTCCATCGCGGAACTGGGCCCGTCCCTATGGGCTTGGTGGTGCTGTCAGGGCGTGGCCCGCACGCCTCAGTCGGGCTGCGGTGCGACGAGGACGGTGGTGCTGAAGACCCGCTCCCTGTCCTGCTCGCCGGTCACCAGGACCGATACCGGTTCGCCGTCCTCGGCGGGCAGTACCTCCGCCTCGATCATGCACGGTGCGTCGAGCTCGGCGTACCGGGCGAACTCGCTGACGACCGCGGCAGGCAGGACGGACGTCCGGCCCAGGACCGCGTGCGCGGCCTGGCGGGCCGCCTCCAGCAGAACCATGCCCGGGACGTGGTCCTGGGGGTGGTCGAAGAGGATGGGGTGTCGGGTGTCGGCCCGCAACTGCCAGCGGTTGCTCTCTCCGATGGGGGAGAGCACCACGTCGGTGGGCGAGGTGCGGCCCACGTGCTGCGGCGGGACCGGTGCGGTGAGCGGCAGTTGGGGCCGGTCACCGCGGATACGGCCTTGCCGTATCCGCTCGTACACCTGGGGCGTGGCGCAGGTATACGAGGCACCGCCGGTCGCCACGACCTGGCCGTCGCGGTGGAGCACTGCCTCGTACCGCAGCTTGGTCAGGTTCGACCCGCGTCGCTGTATCTCGGTGCAGGTGATGTCGATTTCGATGCCGGCGGGTGCGCCGGTGATCCGCAGATGCTCCGGCACGACGGCGAGTTCCAGGTCCCAGAGCAGGAACTTGTGGCCCAGTGGCACATCGAACTCGGTGTGGGCCAGGAGCGCGCCGACCTGACGGATCGTTTCGGCGGCGATGAGCGGGTCGTGGTGTCCGGCGACCTGGGTGAAGTAGCTGTGGCAGCGCGGCCATTGGGCCGTCACCCGGAAGTGCTTGTCGTCCTGGCGCTCCCAACTGGTGAGCAGGACCTCGGCGACCGCAGCGCGGTGTACGAACTCCTTCGGGACGGTGGTCGTGAGAGAAGGGAACCGGGACAGGGCCTGGCTGAGAGGCGTTGGGCTCAGGCTCCCTTCGGTCGTCCCCGATGGACTGGATGAGAGCTGGATGGTGCTCGCGGTCATGATCCTCCCCCAAGGAACAGCAGCAGGAGCCACACAGATGTGAAGGGGCGGTGAGGACCAGCCCCTTGGGCCATAAGATACATACCACCCGGTTTAATTTCTAGTGTCGCCGGAGGCGTTCCGAAGCCGGAAACAAGCCGGGCTCCGGGGCGACTCCATCATCACCGAAGAACACCCGGCAAAGGGCCGGTGGCCTGCACTCCGCTTTCTCCAGAGGGCCTCAGGCGATGCTCGAGCGGAGAGATCGGGTCCGTCCGAAAAGCACCGTGCTCCGCACTCGTGCCCGCCTCGGTCTGGCCGGGACGCAACTTGCCATGGCGGGGACCCTTTTGGCGTGAATGCTTCGGGGCAGCTCCGAAAGACCCGCCAGGCCGCTCAGTGGTGTCGTCGCGGACCTTTTCCAGCAGTGCACTAGTCATTCTTGAGTAGTTGGCACAACCGTATCCGGAAGGCCAAGGAGGGCGTTGTGACGGATACGGATGGGCATGCGGCCCTGTTGCGCGTGGAGCGAGGAAGCGCCAGTGACGAGGAGTTGGCCGCGATCACCGTGACGCTGATGTCACTCCTGGCGGAACGCGAGCCCCGGGAGCAGGACGAGGGTGCGCGGCCCGCCGCGACGGGCTGGCGCGGCCGGCACCGGAGCACGGAATACCGGCCACCGCGCAGTTGGCGGTGACGGCCCGAGCCAGCGACGGACGGTCGGGCCGTTTCCCGCTCCCGGGCAGGGGTGATGGCTTGTTCTCCCCATACGGCACTTACATACCGCGCACGCGGTTTGTTAAGATGGGTGTGCCTGACAACGACCGACCGAACCTCGCACCGACGGATGGGAGGGAACTGACATGACGACCGTGGTAGCCCCGGCGCAAACCCGGACGGAACCCGCAGACGCCCGCGGCCGGGTGGCCGAGCTGCACGGCATCCGCGCCCAAGCGGAGGCCGGGCCGAGCGAGAAGGCGACGGCCTCACAACACGCCAAGGGCAAGCTGACGGCGCGGGAGCGGATCGAGCTCCTCCTCGACCCGGAGTCGTTCCGTGAGGTCGAGCAGCTGCGCCGGCACCGGGCGACCGGTTTCGGTCTGGAGGAGAAGAAGCCGTACACGGACGGTGTGATCACCGGCTGGGGCACGGTCGAGGGCCGCACGGTCTTCGTCTACGCGCACGACTTCCGGAT
>NZ_JBSFUT010000064.1:0-28179 GCF_053591935.1 Streptomyces sp. NPDC002851
CGTGGTTTCTGCCGTACCTGCGTCCCCGCGTACGGGCCGTGCTGCGCGGGTCGACCGCGCAGCCGACCGGCCGGTGCCGCCCATCCCGCATGCACCGTGCCACGCGGACGGTGTGTCTGTATCCGCCGGGTCGACTACGTAGGTGGCGAGCCGACGGGGCGTGTGAGCGGCGCCCCAAGCGAGCGTGAGATCCCCCGGGCCGCGGCGACGACGGCCGGGACGAAGCCTCGGGCGGTACCGTCGCGCGAGGGAACGATGATCGACAGTGCGGCGACCACGCTGTTGTCCGCGCTGCGAATCGGTGCCGCCACTGAGGTGGACACCAACTCGAACTGCCGATCGCAGATAGCGATGCCGGTCTTGCGGATCGCCGCGAGTTCGCGTCGAAGCTCCCGTGGGTCCACCACGGTGTGTTCGGTGTATCGCCTCAGTGAGCTGCCGAGCACCTCGTTGATCCGCTCCGTTCCGGCGTGCGCCAGCAGGACCCTGCCGACGCCGGTCGGATGCAGGGGCAGCCGGGTGCCGGGGCGGGCGATGATCCGGGTGGCATGGTGGCTGAACAGGCGCTCGACGTAGACGACCTCGTCGCCATCGAGAACGGCCACCTGCACGTTCTGGTGGGTGGCTTCGTAGAGATCTTCCAGGAACGGCAGAGACGCTTCACGCAGGCTCTTGCTCCGCGGTGCCAGCGCCCCCACTTCCCACAGGTGCAGACCGATCGAGTAGCGCCCGGACGCATCGCGCTCCAGGGCACCCCAGCGGGTCAGCTCCCGGATCTGGCGATGGGTGGAGGACACCGGTTGGTGGAGCCGTCGTGCGATGTCGGACAAGGTCAGCGCCGGTACGTCCGCCGTGAAGCAGTCCAGGATGGCCAGCGCGCGCTGGGTGCTCGACAGCTTGTCAGTACCCATGGGTTGTCTCCCTCCCTTGACCACAAAGTTTTCCTCAGGGTGGAAATCGTAGCCCGGGGATCAGCGGCGGCGGACAAGCTGCCACCAGATACCGAGAGACGTGATCTGGAGGGTGTGCATGCGGACTCAAGTGGGAATCATCGGCGCCGGCCCTGCGGGGTTGCTGCTCTCGCACTTGCTTTCCCTACAGGGAATCGACTCGGTGGTGTTGGAGCGCCGAGACCAGGCGTACGTCGAGCAGCGCGTGCGTGCCGGCGTGCTCGAACACGGCACGGTCCAGACTCTCCGTGAGGCGGGTGTCGCCAAACGCCTGGACGTCGAAGGTCTGGTTCACGAGGGGCTGAACATACGCTTCGGTGGGCGTACCCACCGGCTCGACCTGGAAGAGCTGGCGGGACGACGTGTCACCGTCTACGGCCAGCAGGAAGTGGTGAAGGACCTCATCGCCGCGCGTCTTGAAACCGGCGGTGACATTCGGTTCGGCGTCGCGAACGTAGCCGTGCACGACATAGATGGCGATCGGCCGCGCATCACTTTCGTGGAGGAAGGAAACGCCGCCGAACTCAGCTGTGACCTCATCGTCGGCGCCGACGGGTTCCACGGGATCTGCCGTGACCTGGTGCCCGACCGGAACGAATACGAGAGCACATACCCGTATTCTTGGCTGGGGATTCTCGCCCAGGCGCCACCGTCGTGCCCCGAGGTCATCTACGCCCGGCACAGCAACGGTTTCGCGCTGCACAGCATGCGTTCATCAAGCGTCACACGTCTCTACGTGCAAGTCGCGCCGGATGAGGACATCGCCAACTGGCCCGACGACCGGGTGTGGGCCGAGCTGCACACCCGGCTCGGCGACGACGAAGGGTTCGAGCTGACCGAAGGACCGGTGCTCGACAAGAGCATCACCCCGATGCGCAGCTTCGTGACCACCCCGATGCAGCATGGGCGGCTCTTCCTGGCGGGCGACGCGGCCCACATTGTGCCGCCCACGGGCGCCAAGGGGATGAACCTCGCCGTGGCCGATGTCCGCCTGCTCTCCCATGCGTTGGGCGGCTACTACCGCGATCGCCGCGAGGACCTCCTCGCCGGCTACACAGAGGCCGCATCACGTCGGGTGTGGCGGGCCACCCACTTCTCGTGGTGGATGACATCCATGCTGCACAAGTCTCCTGGCGCCGACCCCTTTGACGACCGCCTGGCCCTGACCCAGCTGGACTCGATCGCGTCGTCGCGGGCGGTGGCCACCTCACTGGCCGAGAACTACACCGGCCTGTCCTACGAGCAAGGGTGGTCCTACCGATGAGCGTGGTGGTTCGCAACGCCGCACGTACCGACCGTGAGATCGTCGACGGCTTCGCCGAGCTCGGCGTCGCCACAGTGCACGAAGCACAGGGGCGAACCGGCCTGCTCTCACCTCGGCTTCGCCCGATCTACCGGCCGGTCCGTATTGCCGGCACGGCGCTGACCTGCGAGGTGGCACCCGGGGACAATTGGATGCTGCATGTTGCCGTGGAGCAGGCCAAGCCGGGTGACGTTCTCGTCGTGGCACCCACAAGCGCTTGCACCGACGGATACTTCGGTGAACTCCTCGCCACCAGCTTGCGCGCGCACGGTGTGCAGGGTCTGGTCATCGACGCGGGCGTGCGGGACGCGGCCGAGCTGACCGACATGCAGTTTCCCGTGTGGTCGACCGCCATCAGCGCTCAGGGCACTGTGAAAGAGACTCTCGGCAACGTACAGACGCCTGTCGCCTGTGGTGGTGCGCTCGTCCGTCCCGGTGACGTCATTCTCGCCGACGACGACGGTGTCGTTGTCGTGGAACGCACGCAGGCCAAGTCGGTCCTGGAGAAGGCCCGTCGACGCGAAGCCAATGAGGTGGACAAGCGGGCGCGGCTGGCCGACGGCGAACTCGGCCTGGACATGTATGGGATGCGCGCCAAGCTCGCCGAGCGCGGCCTTCGTTACATCGAGGCGGGTGAGTCCTGATGAGTCAGTCGGCGATCCGCTGTTCGCTCGTGCGGGGCGGCACGTCCAAGGGGCTGTTCTTCCTGGCCGAGGACCTTCCGGGCGATCGTGTGGCTCGTGACTCCGTGCTGACGTCGCTGATGGGGTCGCCTGATCCACGGCAGATCGACGGTCTGGGAGGTGCACATCCCCTCACCTCGAAGGTGGCGGTGGTGAAGGGGTCCTCCCGTCCCGATGCCGACGTCGACTACCTCTTCTTGCAGGTCTGGCCGGAGCGGGCGGAGGTGTCGGACAACCAGAACTGCGGCAACATGCTCGCCGGCGTCGGACCGTTCGCGATCGAGCAAGGCCTCGTCGACCCAGGCGACACCATCACTGCGGTGCGGATCTGGATGGAGAACACACAGAGTGTCGCTGTCGCGCATGTGCAGACTCCCGGGCGGATCGTGCGCTACGACGGCGACGCGCATATCGACGGTGTGCCCGGAACCCATGCGCCGATATCGATCGACTTCCTGGATGTCGCCGGATCCACGTGTGGGTCGTTGCTGCCGACCGGCAACGCGGTGGACGTTGTCGACGGGGTGCCCATCACCTGCATCGACAACGGGATGCCCGTGGTCTGCATCGCCGCCGAATCGTTGGGCGTGACCGGGCACGAGGATCCGGCACAGCTGGAGGCAGACGCCGAGTTGAGATCGACGGTGGAGAAGCTGCGCCTGGCAGCGGGCCGTCTCATGAACCTGGGTGATGTGCGGGACGCGACCATTCCGAAGGTGAGCCTGCTTGCGGCACCCGAGCGCGGAGGTCTGATCGCCACGCGTACCTTCATCCCGCACCGGGTCCATGAGGCGATCGGCGTATTCGGCGCGGTGTCGGTCGCCACAGCATGCCTGGTGCCCGGCTCGGTCGCCGCCGGCATTGCACGGACCGGCACACGCACCGGCATCTACCAGCTCGACATCGAGCATCCCACCGGCTACTTCACCGTCACCGTGGACGTCGTGGTCGACGGCGCCTCGGTGGTGGTTCGACGGGCTGCGCTGCTCCGGACCGCGCGCTTGCTGATGCGCGGGGAAGTCTTCGCCCCGACTGCCACCGACGTCGTGGCCCGGTCGGCTGGTCATGTGGGAACGCCAACCGCCACTGCGCAAGGAGAGCAACCACGATGATCATCGACTGCCATGGCCACTACACCACGGTGCCGGAGGCCCATTCCGGGTGGCGAGATGACCAGCGGGCAGCCTTCACCGAGGGCCACCTACCACCGCCATACCCGACCATCACCGACGACCAGATCCGTGAATCCGTCGCAGGCCAGCTGAAGCTGATGGACGAACGCGGCATCGACATGACCGTGTTCTCCCCGCGCGCCTCCGCCATGGCGCATCACGTCGGCGACGAGGCAGTATCCACCCACTGGACACGCGTCAACAACGACCTCATCCACCGGGTCACAACCCTGTACCCCGACCGGTTCATCGGGGTCTGCCAACTGCCACAGTCGCCGGGTGTACCCATCGAGCGATCCATCGACGAGCTCAAACGATGCGTCCTGGAGCTCGGGTTCGTCGGCTGCAACCTCAATCCCGACCCGAGCGGCGGACACTGGACTGCGGCGCCGTTGACCGACAAGACCTGGTATCCCTTCTACGAGACCATGATCGGACTGGACGTGCCGGCCATGGTGCACGTGTCCGCGACCGCGAACCGAAACTTCCACGCCACCGGCGCGCACTACCTCAACGCAGACACCACCGCATTCATGCAGCTGTTGCACGGCGACCTGTTCGGTGACCTGTCCGAGCTGCGCCTGATCATCCCCCACGGCGGCGGAGCAGTGCCTTACCACTGGGGCCGGTACCGCGGGCTGGCCGACATGCTCGGCAAGCCCGAGCCGGCAGAACACCTCATGCACAACGTCTACTTCGATACCTGCGTCTACCACCAGCCTGGGATCGACCTGTTGGTCGGCGTCATCGACACCGACAACATCCTCTTCGGCTCCGAGATGATCGGCGCCGTCCGTGGCATCGACCCACAGACCGGTTACCACTTCGATGACACCCGGCGGTACGTCGACGCACTCAACCTCCTCCCGGACGAGAAGGCCAAGGTTTACGAGCACAACGCACGCCGGGTCTATCCACGATTGAACACGGCGTTGGAGGCGAACGGACGATGACTGACGCGCCATTTCAGATGGATGCTGACTGGCTGCCGTTCCACCCGAACCCGAGCAAGCCCGGATACCGGCTGCCGCCAGGATCGGTGGACGCCCACTGTCACGTCTTCGGACCCGGTGACCGCTTTCCCTACGCGCCCGAGCGCAAATACACCCCGTGCGACGCCGGTCGCGACGAGCTGTTCGGACTGCGGGACTTTCTCGGCTTCGACAAGAACGTCATCGTCCAGGCCACGTGCCACGGCGCGGACAACAGCGCCCTGGTCGACGCCTTGCTAACCGCAAACGGCCGCGCGCGGGGGGTCGCTACGGTTCGCAGCGATGTCACGGACGACGAACTCGAGCGCCTCCACGAGGCGGGGGTGCGCGCAGTACGGTTCAACTTCGTCAGACGACTGGTCAATCCGCAAACCGACGCCTACTACCGCTCCATCGTGGAGCGAATCGCACGGCTCGGCTGGCACGTCGTGGTGTACTTCGAGGCGGCGGACCTGGCCGAACGCTGGAGCTTCTTCACCTCCCTCCCCACTGTCGTGGTTGTTGATCACATGGGCCGCCCCGATGTCTCCCAACCGGTGGAGGGCCCGGAGTTCGAGCAGTTCATGACGCTCCTGCGAGATCACCCGCAGTTCTGGACCAAGGTGACCTGCCCGGATCGGCTCACAGCAGTCGGCCCTCCCGGATATGACGACGTCGTGCCGTTCGCGAAGACGCTGGTGGACGAATTCCCCGACCGCGTGCTATGGGGAACCGACTGGCCCCATCCGAACCTGAAAAGCCAAATGCCTGACGACGGCAGCCTGGTCGACTTCGTGCCGTGGATAGCCGCCACCGAAGACAAACAGCATCGACTGCTGGTCAGTAATCCAACTCGACTGTACTGGGGTGAGATTCAATGACGGAAAACACGGACCTCAAAGATATTCCGGGCACGACAGTGTTCACCGGTGAGCAGTCACGGAAGGGCTATCACCTGAATCAGTTCTGCATGAGTCTCACCCGCGCGGAGAACCGGGCCAGGTTCAAGACCGACGAACGCGCCTATGTCGACGCCTGGCCCATGACTGAGGCTCAGAAGCAGTCCGTTCTCACTCGCGACTGGAATGCCGCAATCGCCGAAGGCGGCAACATCTACTTCCTCGCAAAGATCTTCGCCACCGACGGGACATCGTTTCCGGAGGCGGCCAGCCTCATGACGGGAATCCCCGTCACGGAATACACCGCGACGATGCTTGCCGGCGGCCGTTCGCCGGAAGGCCAGCGATCCATCAGGGAAGGGCGATAATCATGGCACGGATCACCGCAGGGGTCACCACCAGCCACGTGCCTGCCATCGGAGCGGCCATCGATCACGGCAAGACTGAACAGGACTACTGGAAACCGTTGTTCCAGGGCTACGAATGGACCCGGGAGTGGATCGAACAGGAGCGACCTGACGTCGTGGTCCTCGTCTACAACGACCACGCTTCGGCATTCTCTCTGGACATGATCCCCACATTCGCGCTCGGCTGCGCCGAAACTTTCACGCCAGCCGACGAGGGCTTCGGACCCCGCCCCGTGCCGACCGTGGGCGGCCACCCGGACCTGGCCTGGAACATCGCACAGTCGCTGATCCTGGACGAATTCGACATCACCATCATGAACAAGATGGATGTCGACCACGGACTCACGGTTCCCATGTCGTTGATGTTCGGCCAGCCCGACGAGTGGCCGGTGAAAGTCGTGCCACTGGCTGTGAACGTGGTCCAGTACCCACCGCCGACCGGAAACCGGTGCTGGATGCTGGGCGAGGCGATCCGGAAGGCTGTGCAGGGCTTTCCTGAAGACCTCAACGTACAGGTCTGGGGAACCGGCGGCATGAGTCATCAACTCCAGGGACCACGAGCCGGACTCATCAACACACCGTTCGACATATCCTTCCTGGACAAGCTCACATCCGACCCCCAGGCGCTGCGCCACATCCCGCACATCGAGTACCTGCGTGAAGCCGGATCCGAAGGGATCGAAATGGTCATGTGGCTGATCATGCGCGGCGCATTGGGAGATGACGTGAAGGAGCTTCATCGTCACTACCGCGTCCCGGCCTCCAACACCGCTGTCGGCCACATCGTCCTGGAGGCGCTGAGCTGATGCCTCCCACCTCGCCGCCCACCCGGATCGCGCTGGCGGGGGCCGGAGCGTTCGGAATGAAGCACCTCGACGCACTGGCCACGATCGACAACGTCGAGTTGGCGGCCGTCGTGACGCAGGATCCCGATGAGGCACGAGACATCGCCTTGCGATACGGCGCGACCTCTGCGTCGACGGACCTGGCGGACGTGCTGAAGCGCGACGACATCGACGCGGTCATCCTGTGCACACCGACCCCGCTGCACGCGGAGCAGGCAATCGCGGCCATGCGAGCCAACAAGCATGTCGAGGTCGAGATTCCGCTAGCGGACAGCTGGGCGGACGCGAGGGCCGTGGCACAGACCCAACGCGAGACAGGCCGGATCTGCATGGTCGGGCACACTCGCCGGTTCAACCCGTCGCACAGGTGGGTTCATGGTCGGATCCAGACCGGCGAGTTCCGGCTGCAGCAACTCGAGGTGCGGACGCACTTTCTGCGCAGGAGCAACCTCAACGCCTTGAACCAGCCGCGCACCTGGACCGACCATCTTCTCTGGCACCATGCGGCACACACCGTTGACCTTCTGCAGTACCAGACCGGCGAGGCCATCGTCGCCGCAAGCGCAATCCAGGGACCCAAGCATCCGGAACTGGGCATCGCTATGGACATGTCCGTCCAACTACTCACGAGCAGCGGCACCGTATGTACGCTCTCCCTGAGCTTCAACAACGATGGCCCGTTCGGGAGCACCTTCCGCTACATCGGAGACACGGGCACATACCTTGCTCAGTACGATGACCTGACCACCGGTCGGGGTGACCCGGTTGACCTGTCCGGTGCCAACGTCCCGAGCAACGGGATCGAGGGACAGGACCGAGAGTTCATCGCAGCCATTCGCGAAGGCCGCGCGCCCGAGTCCAGCGTGACCGCAGTGCTCGACAGCTACCGGATACTCGCTGAGCTCGAACAGCAGCTCGGCGCCTGACTCGGACCGCCCCGATGGACCGCGGCCGGCGAACAACGAGCGGGAGTTCGGCTACCGCGCCTCAACCGCTCACTCACAACAAGGTCAGCCGGGTCTGTACTCCCTGCCCTCAGCTCCCGCTTCCTGACGGAAGGAACATGCCCGTCGGGAGACGGGGGCTGATACCTGCGCCAGCAGCGAGCACATCAAGGCGCCCAGATCTCGTCGGCAGGGATTCGCTCGTCGAGTCCAAGACCAATGTCACCTAGCGGCCTCGCCACCCGCTGCCACGATCTGCCTGGAATGACTCCACACCGCAGATATTTCCCTGTGGTCAGCCCGATGAACCGAACTAAACAGCTCACGCGCTCGCACCCTCGTCCGGTGTCGGGACGTCGAGGATGAGGGTGAGCCGAAGGTGAACTCGTCGGCGTGGTAGTAGCCGGGCTTGAGGGCGTCCTCGGTGGCGAGTTCGGCGAGGTGGGGATAGGCATCGGCGGGCATTTCGCACACGCCTGCCCGATGATCCAGACGGAATCGCTTGGCGGGCGTCGGCGGTTTCATTCGCGGATCCGTAGCAGCGCCGCACCGGCAACTACCCAACATGCCAACGTCAACAAGGGTATGGATACGTCGTGGCCGCCGAAGTAGGAGACGTCACGGATCGCCCGGACGGCTGCTCCGGGCGGGAGCAGCGCGGAAACGGCTTGCGCGGGTGCAGGCAAGAGGCCGACGTCGACAACCCCGCCGCTGGTGGACATGCCCACGGCGATGAACAGCATAGTCGCCGACGCGTATCCAGCAGGTCCCCACCATGCGGCGAGGGCCTGGGCTGTCAGAGCACCAGCGGCGGCGAGCAGGGCCAGGGTCAGCGCCACTGACCACACCGGGCCGGGCAGGCCACCCGTGAGCGGGCCCGCGAGCAGCGCTGCTGTGGCGCCGGACAGCGTGCTGAAAGCTCCCGTGATGAGCATGCGCTGCGACCAGGTAGAGCGGTTGCGGGCAGCGCCCAGATTCTGCGCCAGAGAGGTTGAAGCCAGTGCGATACCCAGTCCTGTGTAGAACATCGCGTGGCCTCGTCGATCGAATGTGCTCAGTGGAACGACATCGTGGATGGACAGGCTCCGGTGCAGTGCCGCGGCCGCGCGGGCAACAGACTGCTCGGTACTTGCAGCCATGGTCGGGCCGGCCGCCCCCGCTACATCCAGGCGAAGTCCCTTTGAGGACGAGGAGAGTACAGCAGCGACTTCACCGTCGTACAGCAGCTTCAGGCCCTCGTTGCGATCGCTGACCGAGTGTGCGCGGAGGGCGGGAGACGTCCGCGCGCTGACCTGCTCTGCAGGCCCCCGGTCTTTCACTACAGCGACCGGCACCTGATGCGGGACAGGTACGCGACTGAGGCCGATGTACAGGCCGATGACGGTGCAGGCCAGTAGAAGAGAGGTCAGCAGAGGCAGGAGCCACCATGTGGTCGGGTTGCGTGTGCGACCGTGCGTTGTCGGTGAGGCTGGAGCCGGTACAGATGTGGGATCAGTTGGCGGACCGGTCCGGTCCGGCGGGGGCAGGGATTTCAACACCGACTGCCGGTTCCGTGCGGTCTCCGTCACGCACCCATCCCTTGCTTCATCCGATCCGCCTTGCTTGCATAAACGTTCTTGACTGCTGAGGCGCTGTGGTGGGCGGGAGAGCCGTGCCACCCACCACAACGCCAGTCCAGTCGGTCAGGAACTGACCGCTACGGTGGTCGACTCTGTGTAGAACTCCCGGGCTGCCAGACCCTGTTCGCGCGGCCCGAAGCTGGACTCCTTGGTGCCGCCGAACGGTGCCCAGTGGTCGAGCCCGGTGGTGGGGGCGTTGACCCGAATCATCCCGGCCTCCAAGTCCCGGGTGTGGATGAGGGCGGCTGCCAGGTCCCGCGTGTAGAGGGAGGCGGACAGTCCGTACGGCGTGGCGTTCGCCAGCTCGATGGCGTGCGCGGCGGACCGGGCACGTAGCAGTGCGGTGACCGGGGCGAAGACTTCGTCAGTGGCGAGGACGTCATCGCTCCCCGGGACCTCGACGAGCGTCGGTTCCAGGTAGGAGCCTGCTGCGTCGGGCTTGTTCCCGCCGGTCAGTAGGCGTCCGCCGCTGGCCTCGACCGCGGCCAGGGCGCCGTCCCGCGAGCCCACGTCGATCACTGGACCGACCTGGCACTTCGGGTCGGACGGGTCGATCAGCACGAGGTTCTTCACCGTTTCGACCAGGGCGTCGCGGGTGCGCTCGTAGACGTCCCCGTGAACGATGATGCGGCTGGTCGCGGTGCACTTCTGTCCCGCGAAGGCGAACGCCGAGCCAACGATGCCGGCGACCGCCCCCTCCACATCGGCGTCGGCAAGGATCACAGTAGGGTTCTGACCGCCCATCTCGGCTTGGGCGATGCCGCCGCGCGCACTGACCGTGGCCGCCACCTCGCGGCCCACCTCGGTGGAGCCGGTGAACGACACGGCGCTGATGGCACGGGAGTGGGCCACGAGCGCTCCGGTGCCCGGGCCGGCCGCGAACACCAGGACACCCGGGAGGAGATGCCGGTTGATGATCTCCGCGAGCGCCTCTCCGGTACCGACGGCCTGCGCGGACGGCTTGAAGACCACCGCGTTGCCGTATGCCAGCGCCGGCGCCAGCTTCCAAGTGGGAATCACGAGGGGGAAGTTCCACGGGGTGATCACCCCTACCACTCCGCGCGGCCTCGACCGGGTGAAAGTCAAGGACCTGGCGTCAGCACCGGGCAGCACGTCCCCCTCAGGGAGCAGCGTGGTCTGTGCGAAGTAGCGGAAGGTCCGCTCCGCACGCAATACCTCGCCCCGTGCCTCGGTGATCGGCTTTCCGACCTCACGGGAAATCAGGCTGGCGAGTCTTTCGGCCTCGGCGGCGATATCGTCCGCGATGCGGGTCAGGGCCGTTGCCCGGTTGGGCGCGGCGGTGTGTGCCCAGTCGCGGCCCGCGTGGGTCGCGAGTTCGATCAGGGCAGGCAACTGGTCGGTCGGTGTTGCGGGGACCTCCGCGACCGTTTCCTCGGGATCGTGCGGATTGGTGCTGCGCACGGTGCTCACGAACAACTCCTCTTGTGCTGGCTGTTCACGGCTGGTACGCCGCGAATACCTTGTCGGACACGAACAACTGCGATCCCACGAACTCCGACCAGGTCGGCGTGGTGCGGCCCAGTTCGTTCATGGACCCCAGGAGCGCCCACCAGTTGAGCAGTTCCTGTTGGCCGGCGGCCTCGGCCTGGGCGAGGGTGGTGGACCGCCACACATCCAGGTCGCCGTCTACCAGCGCTTGGTACAGCCGGCCGTCGGCGGCGGTGTCAGGGAAGAGGTGGTGGGTGGACTCCACGAGGAAGCTGTGCGACCAGCTGGAAGAGGCGATCAGAGCCACGCGCCACGGGCTTTCCGCCGCTGCGCGCGCGACAGCCGCGCCGACCTGCATGACCCGGGCCGGCGAGGGGCTCGGCGGGTCCAGTTCGCGTATGTCACCGAGAGCGCTGATGTTGCCCTGGTAGCTGATGACCCGGCGGCCGTAGCAGTTGATGGGGAAGGAGACGACGGGATAGTCGAAGCCTTGGCGGTCGTAGTCGAGGTACAGGATGGTGTTGAGGAAGGCGTGTGGGAAGCCGGGGTGGTGCAGCGGCTTGTAGGCGTAGGAGACGTCGATGTCCTGCTCGAGAAGGGCGGTGGTGAGGTACTTGGCGGCCTCGCGGTGGCCCCTGACCACGATCTCGTGGTCCTTCGGTTCGTTCCACACGTTGTGGTTGCCCATGACGTTGGACTCTGCCGAGTGCTCCCACGGACGGACCGTCAGGTCGTCGTAGGCGAACACCGAGTACGGCGGGATGATGTCCTCGCGGAAATTCTCGTACTGGTCGTCGCCCCAGATCACGACGAGGTCGGGGTTGAAGTCATCGAGGGCCTGACGTGCCCTCGCGAACTGCCCGACAAGAGCGTCGCGGTGCTTGCGTCCAGCCTCCTTGCCCTCGTCGGTGGCCCACTCCGCGCGGGCTTCCGCGGGCCAGTTGGCGGGGTCGCGGAGGTCCTCGGGGAGGTTGGGATCGGCGAGCGCGCGCTGGAACACACGGGTCAGGTTCTCGTTCGTACCGCTCAGCGGCGGGTAGTGGGTTACTCCAAGACCGAGCACTTCTGCCATGGTCTTCACCTTTCTGGGGTCGGGGTATTGAGTCTTCGGCGCTCCCCTGGCGTTTCAACGCAGCTGGTCCGCCTGGTGAGCCGGACCGCCACAGCGTGATGGCGGGCGTGCGGGGAGGGAGGGGTCCCGCAGACGCGGGAGCGCCGGTGCACCCGTGGACGGCCCGGCTTCGTGTGGGGGGTGCGGGGCGCGGGCGTCAGTCCAGCAGTGACTGCCAGCGGCGCCAGAACGCGCGCATCTGCAGTTCGTCACTGGCCACGCTTGGCTGTCCGGAGTGCTCGCGGTGCATGCCGCGAGAGATGTCCGACCAGGTCACGTCGGGGGCGGTGCGCAGTCCGGCCTGGCATGCCTCACAGGCTTCGAGGTCGTCGGGGGTGGCCAGGCCTGCGGGGCCTTGGAAGGTGATGTAGCTGTCCAGACGCCGCGCGCGCAGGTCCGGGTCCTCGCCGGCGGTCGCCAGGGACCACTGATAGATCTTGGTGTGCCCCGCCGATGTGGGTGTGATCGTGCGGATCACGACCCCCATGATGTCGTTGATGATCAGGTTCGGGAACACCAGCAGGTTGCGGTCGGTGAGTCCGATCATCTGTGCCCGCTCAGGACCGTAACGGTCCACCAGCTCCTGGTACTTCGCCTCGATCTGCGGGCGGTTGTGCTCGCCGAGTGCGGGGGCCCAGCGGGCAACCGGGCGGGCCCAGGGGCCGTGTACGCAGATGATGGCGTGGCCGTTGCCCAGGTCAAGGGCCTCGGTGGTGTCGTTACGGTCGAGAGTCTTGCCCTCGCGCTCCTCCAGGTAGGTGAAGTACGTCTTGTGCAACGGCAGCAGGTGGTAACCGTCCAGACTGTTCTCCACGAACAGCTTCCAGTTGGCGTCCATGGAGTACTCGTGAGCACCGGGCACGACCTCCAGTTCGTCCGCCTGATCGGCGACGAGGTCGATGTAGTCGGCGGCACCGGCCAGGTATGTCTTGAGGTCGGCCGCGTCGGGGTCGAAGCAGGCGAAGTAGAACCCGCGGTAGCTGTCGACCTTGGGCGCCGAGAGCAGCCCCATGGCAGCCCGGTCGAAGTGCTCGCCGTAACCCTCGTCACCGGGCACGCCGTTGAGCGCCCCCGTGCTGTTGTATGTCCAAGCGTGGTAGAAGCAGCTCATGCCGCGCGCGTTGCCCTCGGGTACCCGGCACACCAAGGCGCCCCGGTGGCGGCAGGTGTTGTACAGCACGCGCCGGACGCCGTCGTGCCCGTGCCAAAAGATCAACGGCCGGTTGCCGACGTCGCGGGCCTTGAAGTCGCCGGGCTTCGCAATCTCCGACTCGTGGCCGACGTAGAGCCAGCACCGGGCGAATATGGATGCCATCTCCCGCTCGTGGACGGCCTCGTCGACCAATGTTGTCCGGTCGATGCGGAAGGTACCGGCTGCGACGTCTTCGACCACCCACTCCTTCGCGGACGTGGTGTGTGGATCAAAATCGTGGATCTTGGTCATGGTCGACGCCTCCCTTGGCGAGGACTGGGCAGGTCAGAGCAGCACACTGAGCTGACCACCCGCTGATTCGATGCTGTGGTCGAGGGCCACCCGGCGGCGTGTGATCAGCCAGGGCCAATCACCCTCGGCCGTGGGCACGAGCAGATGCTCGTACACACCGACGTAGCGGTCGACGACTCCGCCGCGAACGCGGGTGACCTGGAAGACACTGCGCACCTCGAGCCCGTCCGGGGTCTGCCAGACGCGAACATTGGTGATGTGGCGTCGGGTGCGGGAGCGGGGGCTCTCGGCGTGGGCGTGCTTGCTCTTGAGCCGTTCGACGCGGCCGGCAAGGGTGTTCATGGTGTCGTGCACCAGGTGCAGGGTGGTCGCCGGATCGTCGCTGAGATCTTCCGGGGTAGGGATCAGGTAGATGGCGTCCGGGTGGAACAGGGACAGCCATTCCTCGAGGCGCCACTCGTCCAGCAACGCGGCCTCGTCGAAGAGGAACTGCGCTACGGCGCCGATGGTGACGTGGTCGCGCACCCTGGCGGTGTCGGCCAGAGCGGTGCGTCCGATCACCGGAGACGTAAGGCCGTTGGGGATCATCTTGTCAACTCCTCCGTCGGGAGCCGGGGTTCGCCGCTCGACTGATCGGTCGCCAGAAGTACGGCAAGGTCGGCGGGTCGAGACCAGAAGGGGGAATGGGACGTGTGCAGGCGGTTGATGCGCGCGCCGAAGCGGTCGATGGCCGCCAGGCGGCCCCAGTCGCCGGAGACCGCCCTGTCCTCCTCGCACACGATGTACCGCGTCGGCGAGGGGACTTCCCCGGTCCAGGGGGTCTTTTCACTCAGGACGGTGGCGGCCTGTGGCCGCAGCCGGGAGGCAGCGTCGGCTGCGTCGCCTGGTGTGCAATCGTGGTAGAAGAGGTCCGCGGCGAGATCCGGTGGCCAGAGGCTGCGGCCCTCGTCGTCCTTGAGCTGATGGGGCAGGAACTCGCTGTAGAAGTCGTCGCTCATCGGCCGGGAGGCGGCCAGCTGGTCGCGCCAGCTGGCACCCACGAGCGGCAACAGGCAGGACAGCAGCACCAGTTCGCGGACCGGCCGCCGCTCGGCGTAGACGGGGGCGATCAAGCCGGCCATCGAGTGCGCGACCAGGACGGTTGAGCGTGGGTCGTCGACGCAGCTGTCGATGGCCCGCAGATAGGTCTCACTGTCGGCGGCCAGGTCGTCCGACGGCAGTTCCACCGCGACGGCACGGTGACCTCGTGCCCGAAGCTCGGGTAGGACGCGGTCCCAGCACCATGCCCCGTGCCAGGCTCCGTGCACGAGGACGAACGTGCTCATGACGCGGCCGGGTCGGCGGCCGCGGCGGCCTGCTTGTCGGCCAGGATCGTGCCCCCGGCCATGACTGCGGTCGCCTCGACCTCCACGACCCACACCCGTACCGCCGCCTCCGGGGTGCCAGTCGCACGCGCGGCGGCCGCGGACACCTCGCGCAGCAGCTCCCGCTTCTGGTCTTCGCTGCGGCCCCTGGCCATGGTGATCTGGATGAATGGCATTGATTCAGTCCTTTCAGAAGGTCACGGTCACCGGGCGCGCACGCTGACGCTGCCCAGGTGGCTGAAGTCCGCGCTGACGCAGTCGCCGGACCGCAGCGGCACCGCGGCGGTCAGGCCTCCCGACAGCACGAGCCAGCCGGGCTTGAGCGAGGCTCCACGCCGACCGGCGGCGTTGGCCATCCATGCCACGGCCTGCGCAGGGTCACCGCAGACTGCGGCGCCGGCTGCGGCGTCCACCTGCTTGCCGTTGACCTCCAGCACGCAGCCAAGGAGGGACAGGTCCTTGGGCGGTTCCACGAACTCGGAGCCGAGCACGAACAGGGCGGAGGAGGCGTTGTCGCTGACCGCGTCCTGGAGGGTGAACTTGAACCCCTGGTAGCGGCTGTCGATGATCTCCAGGCCGGCGCAGACCGACGCGGTGGCGTCGAGGACGTCGCCGGCAGTGATGCCCGGCCCGGCCAGCTCATCCTTGAGCACGAAGACGATCTCCGGCTCGACCCGGGGGTGCATCAGTGTGGACAGGTCCACCGCGGTGGCGCCGTCATGGAGCATGGCCGAGGTGACGAACGCGTACAGGGGGTTGTCCACGCCCATGTTGATCTGCTTGGCGCGCGAGGTCAGGCCGAGTTTGCCACCGATAACCGGCTCGCCCCGCTCCTCCTTGATACGCAGTACCTCGTCCTGCACGCGGTAGGCGTCTTCGACGCTCAGTTCCACGTCCTGGCTCAGCGGCAGGATTTCCGTGCGCTCATCCTCGGCCTCGATCAGGCGGGCGGCCAGGCCGCGTACGTCCACGGTGGTCGTCTTGTCGTGCGACTTACTCATGCGAACACCACTCCAACTGAACCGACCTGTCCGAAGTCCGCACGTACGTGGTCTCCGGGAGAGACGGGCAGGGCCCGGGTACAGCTACCGGGGAGCACGACGGCCCCTTCCTCGAGGGTGACTCCGAACTCTCCGAGCTTGTTGGCCAGCCAGGCAACTGCCGAGACGGGGTTACCCAACGCGGCGCCGGTGGCGCCGGTTTCGGCGATCTCGCCGTTGCGGCGCAGCACTACGCCCAGCAGCCGTGGATCGATGTCGCGCACATCGGTGGCCGTTCCGCCAAGGACGACACGGGCCGAGGAGGCGTTGTCCGCGATGGAGTCGGACACCGTGATCTCCCAGTCCTGGATCCGGGAGTCGATGATTTCCAGGCTGGGTGTGACGAACGCGGTGGCCCGCAGCACGTCGGCCACGGTCACGCCCGGCCCGCTTAGCGGCCGATCGAGCACGAAGGCGAGTTCGGGCTCCACGCGAGGCGCGAGCAGGCTGCCCGCGGCGATCTCGGTGCCCTCGAGGACGAACATGTCGTCAAGCAGGACTCCGTAGTCGGGTTCGGAGACCCCGAACTGCTCGCGCATGACGCTGGCGGTCAGACCGACCTTGTGACCACGTACCCGAGCGCCGCCGACAACGCGCTCGGCGATGACCGCGCGCTGCACCTCGTAGGCACCCGGGATGTCGAGACCGTGGTAAGCCTGGGTGAGCGGCTTGATGGGCTCACGGTCTCGCTCGGCCGCGGTGAGCCGACGCGCGGCTTCCTGTAGCTGGTTCTTATGCATGCTCGGAGTCTCTCCAGGGCTGTGAACAGGAACAATGAAGTCGGTCCGCCGGGTGGACCGGTGCCGAAAAGAGCGGACCAGTGCCGGATACATGCGGCGTGGCACTGCGGCCCGGCCTTGGCTCCACGGGCCGAACCGGCGGCAGGCCCAAGGCCGGGCCATGCAATCAGGACGAGCCCTCAGTTGCGCTGTCCGGTCGCAGACCGCCCTCGGACGGGATGACCGCCACGCGCGCTCAGGCCGTGCGCACGCCGAACTCCTCCTCACGGGTCTCCGGTAGCAGCACCACGCAGCCCAGGCTGATCAGACACAGGGCGCTCACATACACGCCCAGGACCAGCGGGGACTCCCATACGGTGGTCAGCCAGGAGGCCACCAGCGGCGCGAAGCCGCCCCCGAGGGTGTTCGCGAGAATGAAGGCGGCGGACGCACCCGTGTAGCGCAGCCTCGCCGGGAAAAGCTCGGCCATGAAAGCCGCCATCGGCGAGAACATCATGATCTGCAGTACCTGCCCGATGACGAACGCCCCGGTGATCAGCCAGATGTTACGGGTGCTCAACGAGCCGAACATGGGCAAAGCCCAGGCCCCGGCCCCGATCGTCCCGCAGAGCATGACGGGCCGCCGACCCACTCGGTCCGCCCAGCGCGCGAACGGCACCATGGCCAGTGCAGCGGCGACGGCGCCCGCACTGACCGCGGCCAGGATCGACCGCTGTGGGATGCCCAGCGTGGTGGGGGCATAGGACAGCGTGTAAACGATGGCGAGGTAGTACATCGCAGAGCCGCCGACCGCGGAGCCGATGGCGAGCAGTAGCCGTTTCGGGTACCGGCGCAGCAGCACGCCCAGCGGGAACCGGGCGGTGGGAGCGGTTCGCTCTGCGGCGGCGAACTGCGGCGACTCCTCGACCCGGCCACGCACCCACAGACCCACGATCACCAGCACCGCGCTGATCAGGAACGGGATCCGCCAAGCCCATGCCTGAAACTGCTCCATGCCGACGATGTCGATCAGAGGGATCAGCACGGCACTGGAGAGCAGGAACCCCAACAGCGGCCCCATCTGCGGGATCGAGGCGAAGAAGGCCCGCTTGCTCGGTGGGGCGTGCTCGGCCGCGAGCAGCACAGCACCGCCCCATTCCCCGCCGAGGCTGACCCCCTGGAGGATGCGGCACACCACGAGCAGTACGGGCGCCGTCACGCCGACGGACGCGTAGGTGGGCAGCAGCCCGACCGCCACAGTTGCCGTGCCCATCAGCAGCAGCGCCGCCACCAGCGCGGGCTTGCGCCCTGCCCGGTCGCCCAGGGTGCCGAAGAGTATGACGCCCAGTGGGCGTGCCAGGAACGCGGCCGCGAAGGTGAGGAATGCCGCAAGAGTGGAGGCGGTGGCACTGCCGGCGGGGAAGAACAGCGGCCCGAGGACCAGCGCAGCCGCCGTTCCGTAGACTGCGAAGTCGTAGTACTCGATGGTGGTGCCGATCAGGCTTGCCAGGGCCACCCTGCTCATGGGGCGCTTCCCCGCCAAGGTGGTCGCTGAGACAGTGTCGGGCAGGATGGCTGCGCCGTCGGAATTGGCAGTGTCAGACATCGTGTTGGTCTCCTCCGGACTGGCAGAACGGGTGCGGCGGACAGACAGAACGGGTGCGGCGGGACAGGCAGAGCGGGCACACCTGGCGGGCCGGCCGGAGTCATGCGGGAATCCGTGGCCCGTGCAACTTTCGTGTCACCGGTCCTCAGCGAGGATCAGTCAGGCTGCCCGCTCGGTTTTCAGGGGGTCAGAGGACGGTGAAGGCGGTACCGCCAGGTGCCAGTGCCGCAAGCGGCGTGTCAGACACCCGGGTGCTGCCATGTGTCGGAACAGCCCGGGCTAACAGGGCTGGTCGGTGGAATGCCCCGGGAAGAGCGAGGCCGCGGGATTGATCAGCGTCATGGCGTTGTTCACGGCGGTGGCTGCTTCACCGAAGCCGACGGCGATCAGCCGTACCTTGCCCGGATACTCGGTCACGTCACCTGCGGCGAAGACTCCGGGGAGGCTGGTCGCCATGGTGGTGTCGGCCAGGATGTGGCGGTCCCGCAGCGCAATGCCCCACTCAGCGAGGGGGCCCAGGTCGGCGATGAAACCGAGGGCAGCGACCAGGGTCTGACATTTCAACTGGCGTTCGTTGCCCTGCTTGTCGGAGACGCGCACGCTCTCCAGCGTGTGGCTGCCACCGGCCTCCACGATCTCGTGATCCACCAGTACCTCGATGGAAGGGGATGCCATCATCCGGGCCACGCTGTGCTCGTGGGCGCGGAAGCGGCCGCGCCGGTGGACCAGGGTGACCGACCTGGCCACCCCCTCGAGCACCAGGGCCCAGTCCACGGCGCTGTCGCCACCCCCGACGATGACGACGTCCTGGTCGGCCAAGTCCTGTGGCCGCGGCACGAAGTACAGCAGGCCGCGGCCTGCGTACGGGGTGCAGGCCGGCAGTTCGCGCGGGGTGAACGTGCCCACTCCTGCGGTGAGAATCACGGCGCGGCAGGTGAGGCGCTCGCCCGCCGAGGTGGCAAGCGTCAGAACTCCGTCGTCCTTCCGGTGCAGTTCGGTTGCCTGCTGCCCGAGCAGGTACAGCGGGTCGAACGGCGCGGCCTGGCGCACCAGACCGTCGATGAGGTCCCGGCCGCGCACCGAGGGGAATCCGGCGATGTCGTAGATGGGCTTCTCCGGATACATCGCCATGACCTGCCCGCCCGGCTGCGGGAGCGAGTCGATCACGGCCACGCGCAGTCCGCGGAATCCTCCGTAGTAGGCCGCGAACAGTCCAGCGGGGCCTGCGCCAACAATCACGAGATCCACTTCGTGGTCCCGGTTGGATGGGTCAGCCATCGCTCACTCCTTGCTTCGTTGGTGGTTACGTCAGAGTTCCGAGCAGGTGTCGACCGGGACAACAAGATCGGTTCACTCGGTGGGCCATTGCCGCCGGGCCGCTGTTCTCGCCAGGCCAGCTCCTGTGCCGTGCCTCGTGCGGACGGAGCACGGGTCACGCGGCCAGAGCACGGGCCGTGCGGCCCGCTTTCCACAGCGCCGGCCGCATGGCACGTGGCCGCTTTGATGTGCCTGGCCAGGCTGGAGCGGGCTGCGGAGCGCCTGAGGGAGAGGCAGAGCTCCGCAGACCCAACTTCCTTGCTGTCAGTGGAAGATGGACTTCGTCTGCTGGTACTGGGCCAAGGCCTGCGGTCCCAGTTCGCGGCCGATACCGCTGTGCTTCACGCCGCCGAACGGCGCTCCCGGGTCCGGGAGGTAGCCGTTTATCCCCACAGAACCCGTGCGCATGCGGCGGGCGACAGCGTGCGCACGCTCGGGGGTGGAACTCCAGACGGTGCCCGCCAGGCCGTATTCGGAGTCGTTGGCCAGGTGGACGGCCTCGTCCTCGTCGTCGTACGGAATGACGCACAGCACCGGCCCGAAGATCTCCTCCTGGGCCACAGGGCTGTGGTTGTCGACATCGGCGAAGACTGTCGGTTCGACGAACCAGCCCTTGCCGAGCCCGGACGGGCGGCCGCCGCCCACGACAAGGCGAGCACCGTCGGCCTGTGCCTGCCGCATGGAGCTTTCCACGCGATCACGCTGGGCCTGGCTGACCACGGGACCCACCTGGGTGTCCTCATCGAGCGCGTCCCCGATGCGCAGCGAGGAAGCGAGCCCGGCGAAGGCGTCGACCACCTCCGCGTACCGCGAACGTGGGGCCAGAATGCGGGTGCTGAGGAAGCAGGTCTGGCCGTTGTTCAACAGCGTGTCCTGGAACAGCCGTTCGCCCATGACGGACAGGTCCAGGTCGGCGTCATCGAGGATGATCGCGGCTGACTTCCCGCCCAGTTCGAGCGTGAGCGGACGCAGCCGCGGCGCACAGATCTCGGCGAGGCGCCGCCCCACAGCGGTGGAACCGGTGAAGGCCACTTTGTCGACGCCCGGGTGCCCCACGAGGTATGCGGTGGTGTCCGCCAGGGCAGGGAGCAGGTTGAGTACGCCGGGCGGCAGACCGGCTTCCGCGGCAGCGTCCATCAGGAGGTAAGCGTCGAGGATGGTGCTGGGTGAGGGCTTGAGGATCACGGTGCAGCCTGCGGCCAGCGCCGGCGCGTACTTGGTCGCGGCAAGGCTCTGCGGGAAGTTCGACGGCGGTATCGCCGCGACCACGCCGATCGGTTCCATACGTACCGTGGTGGTACCGGCGACCACGTGCGGGCGGCTCTCCTCGAACGGTGCGGTGCGCGCCAGTTCGGCGTAGTACCGCACGATTGACCCGGTCAGCCCCGACTCGAGCTGACGCGAGGCGACGATTGGCATCCCGTTCTGGGAGGAGACGGCTCGGGAGATGGCCTCGCCACGGCGATGCAGCCCGTCGGCCAGCCGATCAAGGGCAGCGGCGCGCCGCTGGGGCTCCCAGTGAGCCCACCCGTCGGGCGCGTCGAAAGCGGCGCGTGCCGCCGCGACGGCGGCGTCCGCATCCGCCGGCCCGGCCGCCGCGACCGTACCCAGGACCTCCTCGGTGCTGGCCGAGAGCAACGTGATCCGCTGCGGTTGATGCTCGGCGCTCAGGGGCGATGCCCAGCGACCGCCCAGGTAAAGCGACTCCGTTTTGTTCACCACAGGGCTCTTCTCCTGAGAACGGCGGGCGCGGCGGTGCGCCCGCGTGGCCGCCGACAGCGTCCCGTGCCGCCGGCCGGGGTTGGGGTGCGGTGATCGCGCTGAGGGCACAGGCATGGGGGCCGGTTGCCGTGGACGGCGAGAGGATCCCCAACTTCGTTCCCTCGGGCGTTCAGGGGGCGCGCGACGTCGGAGGCCGTTGCCCGGACGATGTGCGTCGCGCACGTGGCTTCGGTGCCGCGCGCTCCACACCCTCGGCGCCGGCTTTAGACAGAACAAGGTCATCGGTTCACTGCCCGGACCACACGTCTTCCGGTTGCCAAGGCCGGTGAGCAGGCTGGACGTGCCGTCCCCAGCGGGGCGAAGGGCAAGTGAAGGAGAGACAGTGAACGCCATGGCTTCCGCAGGACATACGACACCCTCGGCGGACGTTCTCCCGGCAGTCCGGAGAGCTCGCGACGAGGGCTGGGCCGCGGAATGGGCGTCGTGGCTCTTGGCGGCCCGCCGCCGACGCACACTGCTGGATCCCTTGTCCGACAAGGAACCACTCGATCTGCACGATGCCTATCGGATCCAGCACCAGGTGAACCAGAGCCGGCTGCGAGCAGGCGACCGGCCCGCCGGCTTCAAGCTCGGATACACCTCCAAGCCGATGCGGGAACAGATGGGCGTCACCGCCCCCAACTACGGTCTGCTCACGGACCGGATGCTGCTGCCCAACGACAACACGACAGACCCCGCCCTGCTGCAGCCCCGAGTCGAGCCGGAGGTCGGGCTCGTGCTCAGCCGGCCGCTGGCCGGCCGGGTCACCCGCCATGAGGCACTGAGAGCGGTGAAGTATGGGGCAGCCTGCCTAGAGGTGGTCGACTCCGTCTGGGCCGATTACCGGTTCACAGCCGAGGACAACACGGCGGACGGATCGTCGGCGGCACAAGTCGTCGTCGGCCCGCTTCTGCCGGTCCTGCCGCACGGTCTGGTGCACACCGGCGTCGTCCTGTACCGCAATGGCGCGGCAGTGGCGAGTTCAGCGGCCGCAGCCGCCTCTGGCAATCCGATCGACTCTCTCGTATGGCTCGTGCACCAACTCCACGAGGAAGGCGCCGGGGTGGAGGCGGGCATGCTGGTGATCACCGGTGGGCTGACCTCGGCTGTGGAACTGGCTCCCGGTGATGCGGTCGAAGCGGAGTTCCAGCCCGGATGCAGGGTTGGTGTCCGGCGTCCGGCCCACACGCGCAACGCGACGCGCGCAGAAACTACGGGCTGATCTCCACGCCTATGCGCCGGCCGCCGCCGGTCCGGGCAGGGCCTCCGTTTGCCGGCAGAGGTCCTGGCCGGACCGGGCTGCCCGGCTCACTCGGTCGCAGTGCCGGGCTTCCGCCATTCCTCCGCCCGCCGCTGGTGTCGGCGTGGCAGCGCCTGGAGAGTGGCGTGCGTGTTGATGACACGGGCTAGGGCGAGGGTGGTGGCGCGTACGGCGGTCGCAAGCCGTGGCAGTCCCATACGGTACGAGGCGCCGGTGATCGACAGGGCGACGATGGGCAGCCCTTCCGGGTTGAGTACCGGCGCGGCGACGCAAGAGACCTCCGGATGGCCTTCCTCTCGGTCATAGGCGACGCCGCAGTCGCGGATCTGCTGGAGCTCCTTGCGGAACACGCGGGGGTCGGTGATGGTGCGCGGGGTGCGTTGAGGCAGTCCTGCGGCCAGGACGCGCTCGACGATGGCGTCGCAGCTGAAGGCGACGATGGCTTTCCCGAGCCCGCTGCAGTGAGCAGGAAAGCGTTCGCCGACGCCCGAGGGGGCTTTATAGCTGCGGTGCCCTGTGAGTTTCTCCAGATACACGATTTCGGTTCCATCCAGCACTGCCATTTGAACGATCTCGTGACTGATCTCGTATAGATCTTCCATGTACGGCAGTGCCAGGTTGCGCAGGAGCCGGGAAACCTGCACGCTGTGCCCGAGTTCGAAGGTACGAAATCCCAGGCGGTAGCCGTAGGCGCCGCGGTCGAGCAGCCTGCGCTCGACGAGCTCGGTGGCCAGTCGGTGCACGGTGGCTTTCTTGAGGCCGGTCCGCCGGGATAGTTCGCTGAGTCCCACCTCGCCGGGCTCCGCTGCCACCTCGTCCAAGATGGCCATGACGCGTCCGATGACGGACCGGTCTTCTTCTTGGCCACTGACTCTCATGGCTGTCACTCCCTCTCGGGCCGTGCAGAGGTATTGGACCTGCCCGGCCCCGCTCAGCCACCGCAGATGGGCCTCGGCGGCTGAGCGGCGTTGCCCGATCATATGTAGGTACGCGGCGCCGGGCCATAGGTGTCGGGCTCGAACCGGTGGAGATCTGGTAAGTCAGGGATGGATCAAAGGCCGAGCAGGCGCGCGGCGTTTCCCCACCGAATGGATTCGATCGTGACAGAGCTCAAGCTGGAGAAATGGTCAAGAAGCGTCACGGGATCATGGTTCATGAACGGTTTGTCGGATCCGACGACGACCCGGCTGGCCCCGACGCTGTCGATCAGCAGGTTCAGCAAGGGAGCGGAGAAAACGAGCAGGTCATAGAAAATCCTGCGTGCGTAATCGGCGGGGTCGTGCGGCATCAGGATACGGGCACGTTCGTAGTTCTTCGCGATGAATCGCAGCCTGGGCAGGAGGCTGACCAGCGAGCCGCCACCATGTGAGGCCAGAAGTTTCAGATCGCTGAAGCGTTCCAGATGACCTTCGGCGATCAGGCCACCGAGAGCCTGGCCGATCTCGTTGGGAAACGTCACACCGTTCCCCGCCATGGGATCGGAGAAGGTGACGATCCCCGGCGGATGGAAGGCGTGGATGAAAACCACCAACCCCAGCCGGGCTGCTTCGTCGAAGAAGTCGACGTAACGCTCGTCATGGAGCGCCACGCCCGCGATGTTGCTTCCGATCTCCACTCCTGGCAGCCCGAGCGCCGCGATCTTCGCCAGCTGATCGCAGGCAACAGCCGGATCCTGCATTGCAACGATGCCGAAACCGCGGAAGGCATGCGGGAATTTGTTCACCCCGGCGGCGATCCACTCATTCACCGACGCGCAATAGTCGGCCGCCGCCTCCGGCGCACTCCAATAGGAGAAGAGTTCCGGCATGGGAGAGAGCACCTGCATATGATGCGGAGCCAATTGCGCGGCGCGATACTCAAGGTCGTAGGCCGCTCGGGTCACCGTGCGAAATACGCGGCCGCCGATCAGTACTTCGGCCTTGTCTTCGCCCCGCTCCACCAGAGTGGGCCAGCGCTCGTCGTTGTCTGGCGCCTGTATACCCGACGGGACGATGTGCGTGTGTGTATCGATGATCCTCATACCCGGCTCCCCTGTGCGGCGACCTTAGGGGTGTCGATGCCGATGGCGCCGGTGCGCCGCGAGCCTCCGGGGTTACCGAGGGCCTCGTCACGACCCGGGAGGGGCTCGGCGAAGAACGTGGCATTGTCCGCCACCCACTCAGCATTGGGAGTTCCGCGCAGTGTGGAGGAGATGGCTTCCACGGGGCAGACCGTCTCGCACGCGCCGCAGTCAATGCACTCCGCAGGATTGATGTAGAGCTTCCTGTCGCCCTGGTAAATGCAGTCCACTGGACATTCCTCGGTGCAGGACTTGTCCATCTCGTCCACGCATGGCTCACCAATATAGAATGGCATGATACTTCTCCTTGGCTGTCCGGCCACGGCTCGAAAGACATAGGGCCGGAATATCAGGGCGCGGTACCGAAAAGGCCACGCAAGACGGACCGCGCACGGCCGCAGATTCGCTTGCCGACGCATTTTCTGCTGGATCTGGGAATCTACGGGACTGACAAGATCTACCGGGCACGGACCACTCGGCGGCACGCACCAGGGGTGGTGGCACAACCTCCGTCTGCAGTCCGGCTTGACCGGTCGACTCCGGCGGCTCGTCCGGGACGACCGTGAGCAGGACGGCAGTCATGTCGCACGGATTGCGGCTCCATCGCCCACTCCTTCGGCCGGGGCTCAGTCCACGCCTACCTTCAGTGAGACCGTCGTGGGGCGGCAATCGCATCGGTCCATTCAACGGTCCAGGCAGGCAGTTCGCTGCGTGGCCGCAACGCGCGCATAATGAGTGGGGCATCAACATCAAGTGGTGCCGCACCGGGCTGGCGTGGATGCATCACAATACGCGCCGATAGTCGTAAAGGTGTGAGGTGGCGTGAGCACCGGGATCGAGGCAGTGCCAGCCTCCGGACGACCGGGGCGACCCAGGTCGTCTCGTGATTTGGCCCTTGCTTCGGCACTACTGGACCTCAAAAGTCGGCTTTCCGCTATCTCCTACGCTGCCTACCTGCCAGTGGCAGGTAGGCCGGCCTTGGGGGTGGCCATGGCCGTGGACACCCCGTGCGGCTTCACCATTCCCTCGGAGCTGGATCTTGCCGATATGCGGCTGCCGACCGCCCGGGCGTACGAAACCGGTGATCTCGTTGTGGCTGAAGCCACCGAGCTGCGGGAGCTGACCCGCCAGGTACCGGCACACTTTTTGCACAACCCATTTCCGATGGCGGTGGCCTCCATCCCGCTCGTTGCGGGAGGGCGGTCTTTTGGCTGCTTGAGCGTGCGCTGGTCGCGCACCCAAGCACCCGCCCCCGTCGCCCCGGACGACCTGCTGCACCTGCGGAAAGTGGCCAGGGAACTCGCGGACCGATTGCAGCACCTTGCCGAGACAGGGCTGTCGATGGAGGCCCCGTCCATACCTGTGTTCATTCCGCCGACCCCGATGGGGCAGCACGAGACCGGCTCCACGCCGCCCGCCGACCAGCTCGACAGGGGCGTCACCAGCACCACGTTTCTCTACCAACTCAGGCGTCTGTCCACGGAACTGACTGCCGCAGTGCAGGTACGTGACGTCCTCACCGCCGCACAAACCCAGATCATGGCGCCACTCGGGGCGAGTGCGCTGATGCTCTGCCGCGTCCAAGACGGACGTCTGCGCGTCGTCGGCTCCACCGGGTTCTCCCGTGACGAGGTCGGCAGCCTGGACGGTACGCCATTGTCGCGCTCAACTCCGGAGACCGACACTGTCACCCGCGTCGAAGCACGGCTGCATCTGCCGGGCAACGCATCCGCCCGCACAGACGACCTCCGTACCGCCGTCGGCCCCGGTCGGCGCCCGCGGGACTACCTGCCTCTCATCGCCAACGGCCGGCCCATCGGCTGCTGCATCCTGGAGTTCCCGGCGCATTGGCGCCGCTTCCCAACGGATGAGGAAATTGCCTTGGCCGCCCTCATGCTGGGGCAGATCGGCCAGACCTTGGAACGCGTCTACGCTCACGAGGCAGAGCACGCCTTCGCCCGAACCATGCAGCAAAGCCTGCTGCCACCGAGGCTCCCCCTCAGGCCGGAGACCGTGGTGACATCCCGTTACCTCCCGGCCACCGAGGGAGCAGCGGTAGGCGGTGACTGGTACGACGTCGTTCCGCTACCCGACGGCGGGATCGGCTTCGCCATCGGAGACGTCGAAGGCCACAGTGCCGAGGCAGCCGGCGTGATGGGCCATCTCCGCAGCGCGGTCCAGGCCTATGCCACCGAAGGTCACGAGCCTGCGACCACCCTCGAGCGCGTCGACAGGTTGCTGCGCATCCTCGGCGCCTCCCAGTACGCTACCTGCTGCTGCCTATGGCTCGACCCCGCTACCGGTGTCGCCAAGGTCGCCACCGCCGGACATCCATTGCCCCTGGTCAGTCCTGCTCCGGGTAAGCTCACGGCCCTCGACGTGCCCATCGGCCCTCCACTGGGACTGGGGACCGGCCACCACTACGAGCAGCGGGAGATCATTCTGGAACCCGGCAGTGTCACGGCCCTGTTCACCGACGGCCTTCTCGACACACGAGTCCTTGGCCCCGACGACGCACTGGCCGGGCTGGCAGCCACGCTGCTCGGCAGCGGCCGGGAGAACATGGAAATGCTAGCCGACCATCTGATTAGCGATCGCCAGTCCCAGAAAACACTGGACGACGACCTGGCCCTGTTGCTGATGAGATACGACGGCTTGCGACCGGGCCGGCAGCAGGACGTCGCCCGGTTGTCCGTACAGCGATACGACCTCCATGCCGTGGCCTCGGTGCGTCACCACCTGAACGACCTGCTCAGACGTTGGAAAGCCGAATCGCTTCTGGACGACCTGCAACTCATGCTCTCCGAAGTGGTCACCAACGCGCTCATCCACGCCCAGAGCGACGTCGACATCCGATTGCGGCGCCATGTGGACGGTATCCGCGTGGAGGTGCAGGACAGCAGCGCGCAGCCTCCGGTCCCCGGTGTGATCGTTGGCGACGAGGCCATGAATGCAGAGGCCGAGTCCGGGCGCGGCTTGCTCATCGTCGACGCGCTGGCCACGGCGTGGGGCAGTTCGCCCGCTGGGCGGGGAAAAACCACCTGGATCGAGCTGACCCTGCCCAAGTAGAGCCCCTAGGCCGTTTCTCTCGGATCATGGTGCGGCCCAGAGGAAGATGGCGGCGATGTGGAGTCCGGCCTGGTAGATGGTGGCGGTCTTGTCGAAGCGGGTGGCGATCCCGCGCCACTGCTTGAGCCGGTTGATGCACCGCTCGACCGTGTTGCGTTGCCGGTAGGCGTCGCGGTCGAACCCAGG